>JAEZCG010000107.1 GCA_023430065.1 Pseudomonadota bacterium
CCCCCAGCCCCTAAAAACCGCGGCCGCGGCCGCCGCCGCCCCCGCCGACGATCTGCCTGACTCGTTCCAGATCGGCGTGAACCGCCTGGCATTGTTCGAGAACTTCTCCGCGACACGCGTCCGCGCCCGCCACGTCCGCTGTCGCCGGCTCAGGCGGCAGCTCGGCCGGCTCGATCTCGCGCGCACCCGCACGTGCTTGCCACCACATCAGTGCTCCCCAGGCGCCGGCGGTGGCGAGCACTGCGAAGGCAGCCGCGCCCTGTGCCGCGGCAGGCGCCAGCAGGAGGAATCCGGCCAGGATGAGAATGGTTGCGCCAACACCCGGTAGCAGGGTCAGGCGGGGAAGCTGGGAGGCGCGCAAGGTATCTTCTCTTGAAACGCGAAGGGGCAGACCGACGTCGCGCGTTGCGACGTGACGGGCTCTTATCGACTGCGCAAAACCTCAACTTTAGGCGCCAGGCGTGCGCCGGGATCAGGGAGGACGGGAGACGAGGGCGTCAGCGCCGACGTGCCAGCGACACCCCGGGCAGGTCCCGAATGAGACGCAGCAGCGGGGCGAGTCGGGCGAGCCCGTCGACTTCGAGCGAGAACGAATGTCGGCTGAGGTGCGGACGCGTGACGGTGCGGGCGGCGAGGATGCGCATGCGCTCCTTGCCCAGGACATCGAGCAGCGCCTGCATCACGTTCGCATCGGGTGCGCTCTCCACCTCGATGTCCACCGGGAAGCGTCCGCGCTCGGCGTCCGCGCTCCACTGCGCCTCGATCAGGCGTTCGCCAGGCAGCCTGGCCACGTTGGGACAGCTGCGGCGGTGCACCGACACGCCCTTGCCGCGCGTGACGAATCCGACGATGGGGTCAGGCGGCGCCGGCTTGCAGCAGCGGGCAAGTCCGGTAAGGAGCTTGTCGACCCCGACGATCAGGACGCTGTCGGTGTCGCCGCGCCGCTGCACGGCCGGCGGCAGCACAGGCGGCGCATCCACCGGCGGCACTGCCTCGGCGGGCGCTGCGATCGCCTGGACGGCAAGTGCGACCGCCCGTCCGCCCAACTCGCCTCGTCCCACGCTGGCGAGCATGTCGTCGACTTTCGCGTGGCCCAGTTGGGACGCGATGCGATCCAGCGCCAGTGCCGTGCAGCCCTCGCGCTGCAGGATCTTCTCGACCACCTGCCTCCCCTGGGCGATCGCCGTCTCCAGGTTCTGGTTGTTGAACCATTGACGCACCTTGTTGCGTGCGCGCGAACTGTGCAGGTAGCCGAGGTCGGGATTGAGCCAGTCGCGGCTCGGCCCTCCGCTGGTCGCAGCCACGATCTCCACCGTGTCGCCGCTCCCGAGAGTGTGGGTGAGCGGCACCATCCGACCGTTCACCTTGGCGCCGCGGCAACGATGCCCGAGTTCCGAGTGCACGTGATACGCGAAGTCCACCGGTGTCGATCCCGCCGGCAGGTCGATTACCCGTCCCTGCGGCGTGAGGACGTACACCGTGTCTTCGAACAGATCGTTGCGGAAGTGCTCGGCGAGGTCGGCGACGCTGGCGAGTCCCTCGCGCCACTCGAGAATCTGGCGCAGCCACGCGACGCGCTCGTCGAACTGCGCTTCGCTCTGCCGGGTGCCGCCGCGGCTGCCGCCCTGCTCCTTGTAGCGCCAATGGGAAGCGACGCCGTACTCGCACTGCCCGTGCATTTCGTGCGTGCGGATCTGCACTTCGAGCACCTTCCCGTCGGGCCCCACGACGGCAGTGTGCAGCGAGCGGTAGTTGTTCGGCTTCGGCTTGGCGATGTAGTCGTCGAACTCGCGCGGAAGCGGTGCCCAGATGCTGTGCACCAGCCCGAGGGCCGCGTAGCAGTCCTTCACGTCGTTCACCAGCACGCGTACGCCGCGAATGTCGAAGAGCTCCGACAACGAAAGATCCTTGCGTGCCAGCTTTCGATAGATGCTGTAGATGTGCTTGGGGCGTCCGGTGACCTCCGCCTGGATGCGAGCCGCCGATAGTTCCTGGCGCAGCCGCGCGATCACGTCCGCGATGAACCGCTCGCGGGCCTCGCGCTTCTCGTCGAGCTGGCGCGCGATCGATCGGTACACGTCCGGCGCGGAACAGCGGAACGCCAGGTCCTCGAGTTCCCACTTCAGCTGCCACACCCCCAGCCGGTTGGCCAGTGGGGCGAAGACGTCGAAGGTGTCGCCCGCTGCGGCTTCACGCTGGGGCTCTCCGCCCTGCGCCGCGAGGTAGCGCAGGCGGCGCGTCTGGTCGGCCAGCGCGATGAGTACGACGCGGATGTCCTGCACCATCGCGAGCAGCATCTTGCGCAACGACTCGAGCTGTGCGGCGCGCTCCTCCGGACGGCTCGCGCCCTCGACCTTGCGCCGCAGGCCGCGCATCTGGGCCATGCGACCCACTCCCTCCACCAGCCGGGCCACGTGCGGACCCATCTCCGCTGCCACCCGTTCGGCTGCGGCGGGCCCGAGTTCCGACACACCGCCGAGGACGGCAGCGGCCAGCGTGTCCGCGTCCATGCGCAGACCCGCCAGGATGGTGGCGACTTCGCTCCAGTGTGTGGTCGCGGATTCGCCGTCGACGTGCAGCTCCGCCGGGTAGAGCTTCTGAGCGAGTGCGAGCGCGCGCTGCAGCGCGGACAGATCGCCATCGGAGACATGCTCGCGCATCCGCGCGAGCCACGCGTCCGGCACGGCAGGCCCCGCCAGCGCCTCGCGAACCTGTGCGGTCATACGCTCAGCGTCCGTGCCAGTAACGCGCCCGCACGCGACGCCATGCGCGCACGCTCAGCTCGTCGCCGAGCCGCACGTGGAGGGCGCCGTCGCGGTCCGATCGGTAATCGCGTACTCCGGCCTGCACGTACTGCTGCAGCACCGCAGGCGCGGGGTGCCCGAAGCGGTTGCGATAGCCTACGGTGAAGATGGCGATGGAGGGTTGCACGTAACGAAGCAATTCCTGACCGGACGATGTCGCACTGCCATGGTGGGGAACGAGCAGCACCTCGGCACGCACTGCGTGGCGGTGGCGACGCACGAGCGCTCGTTCCGCTGCTGCCTCGATGTCTCCGCTGAGCAGCGCCGTGCGGTGCGCGGCGCGCACACGCAGGACGCAGCTGACGTTGTTGTCGCGTGAACTCGAATTATAGTCTGCCGCGTCCGGGTGCAGGAACACGAACTCCACGCCGTCCCACTCCCAACGCTGACCGCGTGAACAGCGTTCGCCGAACCCCCGGGCGGAGGAGAGGACACGCCCGACCGGCAGGGCGGCGAGCACCGATCCTGCCCCGCCCGCATGATCGCGATCGTCGTGGCTGACCACGAGCGCGTCCAGACGCTTCACGCCCGCGGCGCGCAGATGCGGCGCGACGATCCGTGCGCCAGCGTCCGACTCGCCCCGGTGGCGCGGACCGGCGTCGTACAGAAGCGCATGCCTACGGGTGCGCACGAGCACGGCCTGGCCTTGCCCGACATCGAGCACGTCCAGCCATGCATCACCGTGAGACGGATGAGCGGCGGGCAGCAGCACCAGCGGCAGCGTGGCCGGCACACCGAGCCAGCGCGCCGGCACCCCTGCCGGCGCGAGCAGCCATCCGACGCCGGCAAGCGCGGCGCTCAGCGCCCACGATTCGGGCGCGTGGCGCGCGAAGGTCGCGAAAGGCGTGTCCGCCATCTCCTGCAGCAGAAGCAAGGTCCAGTGCAGGCCCTGCGCGGCCGCGCCGAGCAGAAGATCGCCCGGCAGCACCAGCCCCGCCAGCGCGACCGGCACCACACCGAGGCTGACCAGGGGAATCGCCACCGCGTTTGCAAGGGGCGAGACCAGCGAGACCTGATGGAACAGTGCCAGCAGCAGCGGCACCAACCCCAGCGTGATGGCCCACTGGACACGGCCCCATTGGAGGAACCAGGTGCGCGCCTGCAGGCGGTTTCCGGTCACGTACAGGATGATCGCCACTGCGCCGAACGACAGCCAGAATCCTGCGGACGTGCACGACCAGGGATCGCGGGCAACGACCACCATCGCGGCCAGCGCCAGCACGTCGCGTCCGCGCACCGCCGTCCCGCGCCATAGCGCCGCGGCCACGACTGCCATCATCAGCACGGTCCGCTGGGCGGGAACGGCAAAGCCGGCGAGCAGGGCATAGCCCAACCCCACGGCGAGCCCGCCGGCGGTGGCGGCGCGCTGGGCCGGAAGGCGCAAAGCGAGTCTCGGCAGGCGGCGCCACAGCCGCCGGATCGATGCATAGGCAATCCCGGCGAGCATGGTGATATGCAGACCGGAGATACTCATCAGGTGGTTCACCCCGGTGGCGGTGAATACCTTCCACTGGCCGAATGTGATCGACCGCTGGTCGCCGATCGTCAGCGCCGCCAGCACGCCCGCCTCCGGCAAGCCGTGCAAGTCGCCCTGCAGCCGCGCACGCGCCGCCGCGCGCATCCGCTCGATGGCGTACCCCGCGCCAGGCACATGCGCGTCGACGCGTTGCGCGCGGGCCGGGCGCACGTAGCCCACTGCACGGATGCCGCGCTCGAGGTACCAGCGCTCCATATCGGGAGAATGCGGATTGGCCGTGGCATGCGGACGCTTCAGGCGCGCAGTGAGCTGCCAGCGTTCGCCGGGCCGGACGGTCGGGGGTCGCGGACCCGAAGGCGGCGGGTACCAGTTCAACGCGAGGCGTGCAGGCACATGCGCCGAGGGCGTGGCGATCGCCTCCACCTCGAACACGAAGCGCTGCGTGCCGTCGCTGTCCGCCTGCGGCATCTCCGCCACCACGCCGCGCAGCCTGACGTCGCGCCCCTCCCACTCGGCCGGAAGTGCGTCCGCCAGACGCACCTGCGCCCAGGCCGCTGCCACCAGGAAGCCGGCACCGAGCCACCACACGAGGGACGCCACGCACCGCACCGCCCCCGGGAGGGGACGTGGGCACCGGCCCAGGAGCACCAGCGCGCAGCCCAGTGGAACCAACCCATACCACCAGGCGAGAGAAGGCAGCTGCCCCTGCTGCTGCAGCCACCAGGCGCCGGCCACGAAGGCCGCCGAGCGCGCAACCATGCGCTACGTCCGGGATCGGGCACGCATTACACTACCCGCATGCCGCGCAAGCACTTCCGCAGGTTCCTCCCCAGCCACGACTCGATCAGGGGCAATCGCTACATCGGGCTGTTCGGAACGGCCCTGCACCATCACAACCTGTGGCATCTGAACCGCCGCTCGGTGGCGGGCGGGATCGCCGTGGGCCTGTTTTGCGGGCTCATCCCTGGTCCGGTGCAGATGTTCGCCGCGGCGGTGATGGCCATCCTGCTGCGCGTGAATCTGCCCGTGGCGGTGCTCGGCACCTGGTACACCAATCCGTTCACCATCGTGCCCCTCTACATCGTGGCGTACAAACTGGGGATGTATCTCACCGGCCACACCCCGCGCAGTCTGAACGTGCCGCAACTCGACCTCAGCCTGTCCAACGTGGCCGACTGGATACCTATGCTTATGGCATGGATCGGAGCGATGGGCAAGCCCTTCCTGTTCGGGCTGCTGCTGCTGGCCGCGATCCTGGCGGTGGTGGGTTACTTCGCCGTGCTGCTCGCCTGGCGCATCTACGTGCACCTGGCCTGGCGCCGACGGGCGCGGGAGCGCGCTTAGCTGCCCGTCATGCGCTGCGGATGGCGCCGTCCTCGAGGCGCAGCGTCCGGTCCATGCGCGCTGCGATCGCCGGATCATGGGTGACGACGACCAGGCTGGTCCCGAGCGTCCGGTTCAAGTCCAGCATGAGGCCGAGCACTCCCTCGGCGGTATGACGATCCAGATTTCCGGTCGGCTCGTCGGCAAGAAGGCAGGCGGGGCGCGTCACGAGTGCGCGGGCGAGCGCGGCCCGCTGCCGCTCGCCGCCCGACAATTCACCCGGAGTGTGCGTGAGCCGGTGCCCGAGGCCGACCTGGCGCAGCATCTCCTCCGCCCGTTGCGCGGCTTCGTGCGGCGGCATCCGACGGATCAGCAGCGGCATGGCGACGTTCTCGAGCGCGCTGAACTCGTTGAGCAGGTGATGGAACTGATACACGAAGCCGAGCGCGGCATTGCGCACCGCCGACTTGTCGGCTTCGCCCAGCGTGCCGATGTCCTTGCCATCGATGCAGACATTGCCGGCCGTTGGCTGATCGAGGCCGCCGAGCAGATGCAACAGCGTGCTCTTGCCCGATCCGGAGGCGCCGACGATGGCGAGGCGTTCCCCGCGCTCGATGCTGAGGTCGATCCCGAGCAGCACCGGCACCTCGTGCGGCCCCTGCCGATAGATCTTCTTCAGGCCGCGGCAGGCGATTACGGCGCCTTCACTCATAGCGCAGCGCCTCCGCGGGATTCACGCGCGAGGCCCGATAGCTGGGGTAGAGGGTCGCCAGCCAGCTCAGCACGAGCGACACGGCGCCGACGGTGACCACGTCATTCCAATGCAGATCGGAAGGCAGGTCGCTGATGTAGTAGACGTCCTTGGCGAGGAACTGGACGTTGAACAGGCGCTCGATGGCAGGCACGATGGTCTCCACGTTGAGCGCGGTGACCACGCCGAGCAGTACCCCGACGGCAGTCCCCACCGTTCCCACGATCGCCCCCTGGATCACGAAGATCTTCATCACGGACGCCGGCGTGGCACCGAGCGTGCGCAGGATGGCGATGTCGGCCTGCTTCTCCGTCACCGCCATGACCAGCGTGGATACCAGGTTGAACGCGGCCACTGCCACGATCAGCGTCAGGATGATGAACATCACCCGCTTCTCGATCTGCACCGCGCGGAAGAAGTTGGCATGCGCCCGCGTCCAGTCCGTCACCATCAGGTCCGGGGGCAGCGTACCGAGCAGCTGCCGCGCCACGCGGGGCGCGAGGAACATGTCGCTGAGCTTCAGACGCACGCCCGAGACGCCCTGCTCCATGCGATAGAGCGTCTGCGCGTCCTGCAGGTGGATCAGTGCCAGGCCCGCGTCATACTCGTACATGCCCACCTCGAACATGCCGACCACGGTGAACTGCTTGATGCGCGGCATGATGCCGGCCGGGGTGACCTGGCCCTGCGGCGCGATCAGCACCACCTTGTCTCCGAGTGCCGCCCCGAGCGCATACGCCAGTTCGCGGCCGAGCACGATGCCGAACCGGCCCGGCTCGAGATCCTCGAGACGCCCGCCCTTCATGTGCCGGCCGATGTCCGCCACGCGGTCCTCGTCCTGCGGCAGCACGCCGCGCACGATCGCGCCCTGCACGTTCTGGCGCATGCCGATCAACCCCTGCTGGCTGACGTAGGGGGCGGCTGCGAGCACGTCGGGATGGCGTGCAGCCTGTGCGGCGACGCCGCGCCAGTCGGCGAGCGCTCCCCCCATGCCGGCGATCTGCACGTGCGAGGCGACGCCGAGAATGCGCGTGCGCAGCTCCTTCTGGAAGCCGTTCATCACCGACAGGACGACGATCAGCGCGGCCACGCCGATGGTGATGCCGAGGACGGAGATGAGGGAGATGACGGAGATGAAGCGGTTGCGGCGCTTGGCGCGGGTGTAGCGCAGCCCGATGAGCAACTCGTAGGGACTCAAGGTCTGGGATCCGGTCCGGGATCGCCCCCGGGATCGCATGGCGGCGAAAGGCGGCAGTGTGCCACAACGCAGCCGCCGCTCCGGCCCGTGGCGCCGGCCGCCTCTGCTACACTCGCCGCGCGGTGGTCCTGTGCGACCGCATGCGAACCGACCCAGCACCCGCGGCCGTGCTCACCCTCACGCTCTTCGTACCCGGCCTCATCCCTGCCGACGAGGCACACGCCCGGGTCGCCGCGCAGCCGACACTGTACCGCTGGCTGTGCCGCGGCCGGCAGGAGATCGTGGATGCCGTCGACGCCGACGCTGCACTCGGCGCCTGGTTCGGTCTGGCCGGCAGCGAAGAGCTGGCGCACGCCGCGCTCAGCGCACTCGGGTCCGGCATCGACCCGCGCGAGGCCGTCTGGCTGCACGCGGACCCGGTCCACTTCCATGCGCAGCGCACCGAGCTGGTGCTCGTGGATGCAGCGCGCCTGGCGATCGACGCGGCTGAGAGCCACGCCTTGGTCGATGCGCTGAACGCGCACTTCTCGCACGATGCGATACGGCTGCACGCCCTGTCCCCTACGTGCTGGATCGCCGAGAGCCGGACACCGGTGCGGCTGCGCACCGTTCCGCTGTCCGTGGCCGCCGGGCGCAACGTCGATGCGCTTCTGCCTGCCGGCACGGATGCGTTGGCATGGCATCGCCGCAGCAACGAGGCGCAGATGCTGCTGCATGCCCATCCCGTCAACCAGGAACGCGAGGCACGCGGAGCGCCCGCCCTCAATAGCGTGTGGTGGTGGGGGGTGGGCGCACTTCCCGTCTGCACACGCGCCTTCGACGCAGTGTGGGGGGAGGACGCCTTCCTCCGCGGCCTCGCCAGGCGAACCGGCGCGCCGGCGCATCCCCTGCCCGCCGACGCCACCGCCTGGCTGCGCGAGGCCCGGCGCGGGGCGCATCTGGTCGCGCTGCGGCCTTCGGCATCGGCTGATCCGGCCGACCTGACCGCATTGGAGCAGGCCTGGTTTGCGCCGATTGCGCGCGCCCTCGCGCAGGGCCGGATCGACTCGGCCACCCTCGCCACGTGCGCGCATGGCCGACGGGTCGCGTGGCGGCTGACGCGCGCCGACCGCTGGAAGCTGTGGCGGCGCAACCCGCGACTGCCACGCCGCGCACCGGGGCACGTGCATGCCTGAGATCGTGGAGCGCGCGGTGCCCGCGGCGGCGTGCGCCGCGCTACAAGCCGCCGGTGTCGACCCGGTGCTGGCGCGGGTGTTTGCCGCACGCGGCGTGGCGGTGGCCGACGAGCTCGAATTGCGCGGCGAACACCTGCTGCCGCCGGAGAGCATGTACGGCCTGGCGGACATGGCCCGCCAGGTGGCGGACGCGATCGAGACATCACGACGTGTGCTGATCGTGGGCGACTACGACTGCGACGGCGCGACGGCCTGTGCCGTGGGGGTCCTGGGCCTGCGTGCGTTCGGTGCGAACGTCGACTACCTGGTGCCGAACCGCTTCGAGTACGGCTACGGCCTGACGCCGGAGATCGTACGCGTGGCCGCGACGCGCAAGCCGGACATCCTGATCACGGTGGACAATGGCATCGCCAGTGTCGAGGGCGTGCGCGAGGCGAATGCCCTGGGCCTGCAGGTCATCGTCACCGATCACCATCTGCCCGGCGAGCAGCTGCCCGATGCGGCGTGCATCGTCAACCCCAACCAGCCCGCCTGTGCGTTTCCGAGCAAGCATCTGGCCGGCGTCGGCGTGATGTTCTACGCCATGATCGCGTTGCGCAGCGAGCTGCGCCGGCGCGGCGCCTTCTCCGGGCGCGATGAACCGAACCTCGCGGCCCTGCTCGATCTCGTCGCCCTGGGAACGGTGGCAGACGTGGTGAAGCTCGACCGGAACAACCGCATCCTGGTCGAACAGGGCCTGCGTCGCATCCGTGCCGGACGCTGCCGCCCCGGAATCCGCGCCCTGCTCGAACTGTGCGGCCGCGGCCCCGCGCAGGCCTGCGCGCACGACCTCGGTTTCCTGCTCGGCCCGCGCGTCAACGCGGCCGGCCGGCTGACCGACATCGGGCTGGGCATCGAGTGCCTGCTTGCCGACGACGAGGGGCGCGCGCGCGAACTCGCGCAGCGCCTGCACGAGCTCAATCGCGAGCGTCGCCTCATCGAGGCAGACATGCACGCGGGCGCCCTCGCCCACCTCGAGGAGATCGACACCGCCGGCCGCTACGGTCTGGCGCTGTACCACCAGGATTGGCATCAAGGCGTGATCGGTATCCTGGCCGCTCGCCTGCGCGAGCGCTTCCATCGGCCGGTGATCGCCTTCGCGACAGGGCCGGACGGCGAACTCAAAGGATCCGGCCGCTCCATTCCGGGGCTGCACCTGCGCGATGCGCTCGATCTGGTCGACAAGCGCCGACCGGGGTTGATCCTGCGTTTCGGCGGCCACGCTGCGGCGGCAGGCCTGTCGATACGGGCAGACGCCCTCGGGCCGTTCCAGGAGGCCTTCGACAGGGTCCTGCGCGAACTGCTCTCCCCCGCCGACCTCGAGGAGCGGATCGAGACGGACGGACCGCTGGACGCGTGCAGGATCGGCCTGGAACTGGCCGAAGCGCTGCGCACCGTCGCCTGGGGTCAGGGCTTCCCGCCGCCGCGCTTCGTCGGCGAATTCCGGGTCGCCGACCAGCGCAGCGTCGGCAGCGGCCATCGCAAGCTGCGACTCGCGGCTGCCGGCTTCCCGGGCGGCCTGGACGCGATGCTGTTCCGCAGCGACGCGCAGCTACCTAGCCGCATCCGCTGCGTCTACCGGCTCGAAGTCAACGAATGGAACGGCTTGCGCGCCGTGCAGCTGGTGGTGGAACACTGGAACGAAGCGGCATAGGGGTCTGCCGGCGCCGGCTGGGCTAAAATCCCACTCTTTCCGGCGCCGCCACACGGCGCACGCACCTTTCCGGGGACCCACCATTCATGGACGCAGAACGGATCAATGCCGTCGGCAATTCGCTGGACGACCTGGAGCAGCGCTCCGCCTCCTTGCGGAGGTATCTTTGACTTCGATGCCAAGCAGTCGCGGCTGATCGAAGTCGTCAAGCTCTCCGAGGATCCGGCGCTGTGGGCGGACAACCAGCGCGCGCAGGAAATCGGCAAGGAGCGCAAGTCCCTGGAGTCGGTGGTCGGTACCTTGCAGCAGGTCGCGCAAGGCCTGCGCGACAACCGCGAACTGCTGGACATGGCGGTCTCGGAGAACGACGAGGCCACCCTGCGAGCGGTCGAGGAGGACGTCGGCGCGCTGGAGAAGCGCGTCGCGGAGCTCGAGTTCCGGCGCATGTTCTCCAATCCGATGGACCCGAACAACTGTTTCGTCGACATCCAGGCCGGCTCCGGTGGCACCGAGGCCCAGGACTGGGCGTCGATGCTCGAGCGCATGTACTTGCGCTTCTGCGAGCGGCGCGGCTTCGACGTCGAGGTGCTGGAGGAGTCGCCGGGCGAAGTGGCGGGCATCAAGAGCGCCAGCATCAAAGTGAGCGGGGAGTATGCCTATGGCACGCTGCGCACCGAGACGGGCGTGCACCGCCTGGTGCGCAAGTCACCCTTCGACTCGAACGCGCGCCGCCATACCTCTTTCGCCAGCGTGTTCGTCTATCCGGAGGTGGACGAGACCATCGAGGTGGAGGTCAATCCCGCCGACCTGCGGGTGGACACCTTTCGCGCCAGCGGTGCCGGCGGCCAGCACATCAACAAGACCGACTCGGCCATCCGTATCACCCACCTGCCGAGCGGTATCGTCGTGCAGTGCCAGAACGATCGCTCGCAGCACCGCAACCGCGCGGAGGCGATGGCGATGCTGAAGTCCCGGCTGTACGAACTGGAACTGCGCAAGCGCGAGGCAGAGAAGCAGAAGATGGAGGACAGCAAGACCGACATCGCCTGGGGCCACCAGATCCGCAACTACATCCTCGACCAGTCCATCATCAAGGATCTGCGCACCAACCACGAAGTGGGCAACACGCGCGGTGTCCTCGACGGGGACCTGGACGATTTCATCACCGCCAGTCTCAAGCAGGGCGTCTGATCCGCCTCACGACATGAACGAAGAACAACTGCAGCAGGATAGCAATCAGATCGTCGAAGAGCGGCGTGGCAAGCTGCGCGCCCTGCGCGAGCTGGGCAATCCGTTTCCCAATGACTTCCGTCGCACGCATCTCGCCGCACAGGTGCACGCGCTGGGCGAGGGCCTGGACAACGAGCAGCTCGAGGCCACGCCGCGAGAGGCTACGGTCGCCGGACGGATGATGCTCAAGCGTGTGATGGGAAAGGCCAGCTTCGCCACCATCCAGGACATGTCCGGTCGACTGCAGCTCTACCTCACCCGCGACGCGCTGGGCGAGTCGGTGTACGACGCCTTCAAGCACTGGGATCTGGGCGATATCGTCGGAGCGCAGGGCACGATGTTCCGCACCAAGACCGGCGAACTGTCGCTGAAGGTGTCGTCCTTTCGCCTGCTGTCCAAGGCGCTGCGCCCGCTGCCGGAGAAGTTCCACGGCCTGACCGACCAAGAGCAGCGTTACCGCCAGCGCTATCTGGACCTGATCACCAATCCCGAGTCGCAGCGCACCTTCAGGATGCGCTCGCGCATGATCCAGACGATCCGCGAGTTCTTCGTCGAACGCGGCTATCTCGAGGTGGAAACGCCGATGATGCAGCCGCTTCCGGGCGGAGCGGCCGCTCGGCCGTTCGTCACGCATCACAACGCGCTCGACATGGAACTGTACCTGCGCATCGCGCCGGAGCTGTACCTGAAGCGACTGGTGATCGGCGGCGTCGAGAAGGTGTTCGAGATCAACCGCAATTTCCGCAACGAGGGCATCTCGACCCGGCACAATCCGGAGTTCACCATGCTCGAGTTCTACGAGGCCTATCAGGACTACGAGTACCTCATGGACCTGACCGAGCAGCTGCTGCGCGAGGTGGCGGAACGGGTCTGCGGCAGCACTACCCTGACTTATCAGGGCGAGACGATCGAGCTCGGCAAGCCCTTCGACCGGCTGACGATGGCGCAGGCGATTGCCCGGTACAACCCGCGCTATCCGCTGCACGAACTGGGCAAACCCGAATATCTGCGCGTGGCGCTGGCGCCGTTCGACATCGAGGTGTTTCCCAGCGACGGCGTCGGGCTGCTGCAGCTCAAACTGTTCGAGCAGACGACCGAAGCGAAGCTGGTGCAACCGACCTTCATCGTTGCACACCCGACCGACGTCTCGCCTCTGGCCCGTCGCAACGACGCGAATCCTGCAGTGACCGATCGCTTCGAACTGTTCATCACCGGGCGCGAGATGGCCAATGGCTTCTCCGAGCTGAACGATCCGGAGGATCAGGCCGAGCGCTTTCGGCAGCAAGCCGAGGCCAAGGCCGCAGGGGACGAGGAGGCGATGTTCTACGACGCTGACTACGTGCGCGCGCTGGAGTACGGCCTGCCGCCCACCGCCGGGGAGGGCATCGGCATCGACCGCCTTGCGATGCTGCTCACCGACAGCGCCAGCATCCGCGACGTGATCCTCTTTCCACAGATGCGCCCCGAGTAATGTCTGCAGTACTCCCGCCCGAACCATGACCGACAGCCCCGCCGAGCCCACCCTCCTCTGGGAACCTTCCGCCGCGCGCCTCGCGCGGGCCAACCTCACCGACTTCATCGCCCGCGTGAACGCGCGCTGGGACGCCGGCGCACACGACCACGCCAGCGTCTACGCGTGGTCGATCCGCGAGCCCGAGCGATTCTGGGAGTCGGTGTGGGATTTCACCGGCGTCATCGGCGACAAGGGCACGGCACCCTATCTCGTCGATGGTGCGCGCATGCCGGGGGCCAGGTGGTTCCCCGAGGCGCGTCTCAATTTCGCGGAGAACCTGCTCCGTCGCCGCGATGCGGGCACGTCAATGGTGTTCTGGGGGGAGGACAAGGTCAGACGTGAACTGACCTTTGGCCAGCTCTACGATCTGGTGTCGCGCCTGGCACAGGCGATGCGCGCACTTGGCATTGCGCCCGGCGACCGTGTCGCCGGGTTCATGCCGAACATGCCGGAAACGATCGCCGCCATGCTCGCCGCGAGCAGTCTGGGCGCCATCTGGTCGTCGTGCTCCCCGGATTTCGGCGTGCAAGGCGTGCTCGACCGGTTCGGCCAGATCGAGCCGAAGCTCCTGTTCTGCGTGGACGGGTACCACTATGCGGGCAAGACGCACGACACGCTCGATCGGATGCGGGACATCCTCGCCCACCTGCCCTCGGTGCAACGGGCGGTCGTGGTGCCATATCTGTCGGCGCACCCGGCGGTGGCCGGCCTGCCCAGGGCAATTACGCTGGACGCGTTCACGGCCGGCTTCGCTCCAGCAGCGATCGACTTCGAACGCCTGCCCTTCGATCACCCTCTGTACATCCTCTACTCGTCCGGCACGACCGGCGTTCCCAAGTGCATCGTCCACGGCGCAGGCGGCACGCTGCTGCAGCATCTGAAGGAGCACCAGCTGCACACCGACCTCAAGCGGGACGACCGCCTGTTCTACTTCACCACCTGCGGCTGGATGATGTGGAACTGGCTTGCCTCGGGCCTCGCCACCGGCGCCACGCTGCTGCTCTACGACGGCTCGCCTTTCCACCCCACGCCGAGCATCCTGTTCGATCTGGCCGAGCAGGAGCGCATGACCGTGTTCGGTACCTCGGCCAAGTACATCGATGGCATCGCGAAGGTCGGCCTCGAACCGAAGAAGACTCACCGCCTCGACAGCCTGCAGACGATGACGTCGACCGGTTCGCCGCTTTCGCCGGAGAGCTTCGAGTACGTCTACCGGGCGGTGAAGGACGACCTGCTGCTCTCGTCGATCTCGGGCGGTACCGACATCGTGTCCTGCTTCGTGCTCGGCAGCCCGCTGCTGCCGGTGTGGAAGGGGGAGATCCAGGCGCGCGGGCTTGGACTGAAGGTGGAGGTGTTCGACGACGCCGGGCGCAGCGTGGTGGGCGAAAAGGGCGAGCTGGTGTGCACGGCCCCGTTCCCGTCGATGCCGGTGCACTTCTGGAACGACCCCGACGGCCGCAAGTATCACGAAGCCTACTTCGCCCGCTTTCCGGGCGTGTGGTGCCACGGCGACTACATGGAGATCACCGCGCGCGGCACATCGATCATCTACGGCCGCTCCGACGCCGTGCTCAACCCCGGCGGTGTGCGCATCGGCACTGCGGAGATCTACCGGCAGGTGGAGCAGCTGCCCGAAGTCGTGGAAAGTCTCGTCATCGGCCAGGACTGGGAGGGGGACGTGCGCGTGGTGCTGTTCGTGCGGCTGCGAGAGGGACTGACGCTGGACGAGACGCTGATCCGGCGCATCAAGCAGCAGATTCGCGCCAACACCACGCCCCGGCACGTTCCCGCGCGCATTTGCCAGGTTGCGGACATTCCGCGCACCAAGAGCGGCAAGATCGTGGAACTGGCGGTGCGCAACGTGGTGCACGGCTTGCCGGTGAAAAACCAGGAGGCCCTGGCCAATCCGGAGGCGCTTGCGCTGTTCGTGAATCGGCCGGAGCTGCGCAGCTAGGTGTCCGCACGCACTGCGGGACACGCGTCGAGTCGGGAGCGCAGGATGGAACAGATCAGACTGGAAGTGGACGGCATGACCTGCCAAGGGTGCGTGGGCAGCGTCACGCGCGTCCTGGAGGCCGTCCCGGGTGTCGCATCGGTGGACGTTTCACTGGAGCGGAAGGAGGCGGTGGTCCGCACCCGCGACGGCGGCATCGGCGAGCGGTTGGTGAAGGCCATCGAGGACGCCGGCTTCGAGGCGCGCATCGCGACCGTCTAGTCGTGCGTCGACGGGCTCACCACACCTGCCACCAGCGCCGGTCGCGCCCGGCCACCTTTTGCTCGCTCTCGGGATAGTTCAACGCGAGCAGACGAGCGGCGTCGTCACGCAGGTCGGTCAACCCCAGTGCGTCGTAAGCCTTCACCAGAATGACCAGGGCCGATTCCACCGCACTGGTCTGCTGATATTCGAGCAGCACCGTCTGCGCGCGGTTCACCGCCGCAACATAGGCCTTGCGCCGCAGGTAGTAGTCGGCAACGCGCACCTCGTTGGTCGCGAGCGCGTTCACCAGGTAGCGCATGCGTTGATAGGCATCGCCCGCGTAACGGCTTTCCGGGTAGCGTTCGACGAGTTCCTTGAAGGCCTCGAACGACTCCACGGCAGCCTTCGGATCCCGCTCGCTCATGTCCTGGTTGGCAAGCGCTCCGAAGATGCCGAGATCCTCGTTGAAGTTGATCAACCCTTTCAGATAGAGGGCGTAATCCAGATTGCGATGGTCCGGGTAGAGCTTGATGAAGCGCTCCACCTCGGCCAGGGCCAGCACCGTCTCCGTATCCTTGTAGTACGCATAGGCCAGTTCCAGCTGCGCCTGCTGGGCGTACTTGCCATAGGGATAGCGCGCCTCCAGCTTCTGGTAGAGCTCGGCTGCCTTCTTGTAGGAGCCGGCCAGCAGTTCGCTCTTGGCCTCGTTGTAGATGCGCTCGGCCGACCAGCCGCGCGTCTCGTCGTACGGCTCGCTGTCGGTCGTACCGCAGCCGGCGGCGACCAGCGCGAACACGAGCGCCAGCACGCGAACGAATATGGATAAACTACGCACGTCCTATGAGCCCTCCAAACGACGCGGCCGATTATACGCGATCGCTTTCCGCCGCCTCCGAAGCACTCCACGCGATACCGCGTCGGGCCGAGGTCCCGCTCGAATGCGCCGGTATGCGCCTCGACCGGATATTGGCGCACCTGTTCCCGGAGTACTCGCGCAGCCGGCTGCAGACGTGGGTGCGGCAGGCGCGCGTGACGGTCGACGGTCGCCCGAGCACGTCCAGCGCGAAGCTGTGGGGCGGTGAGCACATCCGCCTCACCCCTGAGCTGGACGCGGCAGACGAGGCGCGCCCCGAAGACATCCCGCTCGCGGTCGTGTATGACGATGCCGCGTTGATCGTTCTCGACAAAGCCCCGGGACTGGTGATGCACCCCGGCAGCGGCAACCGCGCCGGCACACTGATGAATGCGCTCCTGCACCGGGCGCCCGAGCTGGCGCAGCTGCCGCGTGCAGGCATCGTGCACCGGCTGGACAAGGACACCAGCGGACTGCTCGTGGTCGCCCGCACCCTCACTGCGCAAACCAGCCTGGTCCGCCAGCTCCAGGCACGCACGGTGCGCCGGACCTACCTCGCGCTGGTGGTCGGCCTGCCGGAGGCCGCCGGCACGGTGGAAGCCCCGGTTGGACGCCATCCGCGGCAGCGCACGAAGATGGCGGTGGTCGCGTCGGGCAAGCCGGCACGGACGCACTATCGCGTACTCGAGCACGGTGCCGGCTGGAGCCTGGTGGAATGCCGCCTGGATACGGGGCGAACCCATCAGATTCGGGTGCACATGGCACACATCGGCCACCCTCTGATCGGCGATCCGGTCTATCTGCCGCGCGAGGCCGTGCACCGGTTGCCAGCGGCGGCGCAGCGCTTCCATCGCCAGGCCCTGCACGCGGCCGCGCTGGCGCTCGAGCATCCCGTGGAAGGAGATGTTCGCGAGTGGGTCGCGCCGATGCCGCGCGACATGCACGATCTGCTGGAAGCATTGAGACACGATGCCGCGTCATCCTGACTGGATCGTGCCGCAATGGCCGGCGCCCACGCGCATTGCGGCGCTGTTCACGACGCGAGCGGGCGGAGTGAGTACGGCACCGTACGATTGGCTGAACCTGGGTCTTCACGTGGGAGATCGCGCGCAGGCGGTGCTGCGCAATCGGGACATCCTGCGCAATGCGCTCCCCGCGGACCCGGTGTGGCTGCAGCAGGTGCACGGCACCCATGTCGCTTGCCTGGATGACGGGGCGCCGCAGCCCGAGGCGGACGCCGCCGTCACACGCCGGCCGCATACGGTGTGTGCGGTGATGGTGGCCGACTGCATGCCGGTGCTGCTGTGCGATCGAGACGCGTCCGTGGTCGCGTGCGCACACGCGGGCTGGCGAGGCCTGAGCGCGGGCGTGGTGGAAGCGACGCTGGCCGCGATGGATTGCCAGGCGGATCGCATCCTCGCCTGGCTTGGCCCGGCGATCGGGCCGCAGGCATTCGAGGTAGGCGCCGACGTAAGAGACAGCTTCCTGTCGAGGCACCCCCACGACGCGGCCTGCTTTCATGACAAGGCGCCCGGGTCCCGGGGGGAACCGAAGTGGTGGGCCGACCTGCCGGAGCTGGCCCGGCGACGCCTGCACCGCGCCGGTGTCCAGTCGGTGTACGGCGGATACGAGTGCACGGTCTCCGACCGCATGCGCTTCTTCTCCCACCGCCGTGACGGACAGTGCGGTCGGCATGCCGCGTTGATCTGGATGCAAGGAACGTGACCACGCTCGCGTGGATCCTCGGCAGCAGCCTGCTTGGCGGCGTGCTCAGCATCGCCGCCGCCGCGCTCGTGGCATTCAATGCGCGCCCGGCTGCGGTGCCGGTGCTGGTCAGCTATTCCGTGGGCGCCCTGCTGGGGGCGGCCTTTCTGGGCGTGATGCCGCATGCCATGGAGCACATGCAGCAGCCCGCGCAGCTCGGCACGAGCGTGCTCGCCGGGCTGCTCGTGTTCTTCGTGCTGGAAAAGCTGGTCCTGTGGCGGCACCATCATGCGCCGCAGTGGGGCGAGCAGCGCGACGACGGCACGGCAGACACCGCGGTTCGTGCGCATGCCCACGTTCACGCGACCTCGCCCGACCATGGGCGCAGCGGCATGCTCATCATGATCGGCGACACGGTCCACAACTTCGTGGACGGCATCCTGATCGCCGCGGCCTTCCTCGCCGATCTGGAGCTGGGCATCGTCACCGCACTCGCCATCCTCGCGCACGAGGTCCCTTCGGAGGCGAGCGATTTCCTGATCCTGCTGCACTCGGGCTACTCGCGCCGGCGCGCGCTAATCGTCAACCTCTTGTCGAGCCTCGCGATGGTGTTGGGTGGCATCTTGGGCTATGTCGCCCTGGCGCGTCTGGAGACCTGGATACCGGCGCTGCTCGGATTCGTCGCTGCCAGCATGATCTACGTGGCGGTTGCCGATCTGATTCCCGGCCTGCATCGGCGCGCAGACCTGCGTGCCACCGTCCAGCAGGTGCTGCTAATCGGCCTTGGCATCCTCACGATCTGGGGGGTCCGGTCCATCGTCGCGCACTGAGCCGGCGCGCGGCCGGGCGCGCAGCGCCGTGAACCATGCCATCGACAGCACCGGGACCAGCCCGAGCACCGCGAACGTCGCAACGCCACGCGCGAGAGTCGGCGCACCGAGTGCGAACATCCCGATCGCATACAACCACGCCGCCCACACCACGAACATCCCGCCTTTCCCTCCTGCTTGACGCCTCGACGCGACCGCGCCGAGAATCGTTCGAACTCCGAGCCGCCATGTCCGACGCGCCGCGCCACGATCGACCCAACCTGCAGCAACTGCAGGACGCCAGCATGCGACTGGCGAACGACCTGCTCGCGAATCTGCCGCGTGCACACGTGACACTCGACGCCTTCCTTCTCGCGCTCGCCGCACAGCCGCAGCGCGTTGCCGAGGTCAACGCACGTCACTATAGCGTCCGACTCGCGCAGTGGAGCCGGCTGTTGCACGCGGACCCGGAGGGCCCGCCCGCTGCGCCCGGCACAGACCGGCGTTTCAGCTCGGACGAATGGAGGACGCAGCCGTTCTTCCGCTTTCTGCGCGAATCGTACGAGGAGGACGTGCGCTGGATCGGCGAGTTGGTCGACGTCCTGCAACTGCCGCCGGCGGTCGCCAAGCGGGTGCGCTTTCTGGCCAAGCAGTTCGTGGCTGCCCTCGCCCCCACCAACCAGTTCGCCGCCAATCCCGACGCGATCCGGCGCGCGTACGCCACGCAGGGCGCCAGCATACGCGCCGGCCTGGACCTCCTTCGGCGCGACATCGAGCGCGGATCGATCTCGATGAGCGACGACTCGGCGTTCGAGATCGGGCGCAACCTGGCCTCCACCCCCGGCGCGGTGGTGTTCCAGAACGAGGTGCTGCAGCTCATCGAGTACACGCCGCTGACGGCTCGGGTGCATGCTCGACCGCTGCTGATCGTCCCGCCGTTCATCAACAAGTACTACATCCTGGACCTGCAGGCACACAACTCCTTCGTGCGCTTCGCGCTCGAACGAGGCTTGCGCGTGTTCATGATTTCCTGGCGCAGCGCCGGCGAGGCCCTGCGCGAGGCGACCTGGGACGACTACGTGCGCGAGGGGGTGGAACGGGCCATCGAGGTGACTCTCACGATCGCGCGAACCAGACGCCTGAACGCACTGGGGTTCTGCGTGGGCGGCACGCTCCTGGCCAGCGCACTTGCCGCCACCGACGCCGCCAAGCGCGTCGCCAACCTCACCTTGCTCGCCTGCCTGCTCGACTTCTCCGACGTCGGCGAGATCGGCGTGTTCATCGACGAACACTACGTGGCCGACTGCGAACGCGAGTTCGCACACGGCGGGGTGATGCCCGGCGCGCGAATCGCGTGGGCATTCGCCAGCCTGAGGCCCGACGAGCTGGTGTGGTACTTCGTGGTCAACAACTACCTCAAGGGACAGGTGCCCGCCGCGTTCGACCTGCTGTACTGGAATGCGGACAGTGCCAATGTCCCGGGCCGGCTGTTCGCCTGGTATTTGCGCAACATGTACCAGGACAACCGCTTGCGCGTTCCCGGCGCAGTATCGATATGCGGCCGGCCGGCGGACCTCGGCCGCCTGGGCATGCCCGCCTTCGTGCTCGCCACGCGGGATGACCACATCGTGCCGTGGGGTGCAGCGTGGGCAGGTGCGCGATTGCTTGCAGGTACAATCGAATTCGTGTTGGGAGCGAGCGGACACGTTGCCGGCGTCGTCGCGCCGCCGCGGGCGGCGCGCGGCTACTGGCGCGGCCCGGCGCTGGGCGAGGACGCGGGCGCATGGGCATCCTCCGCACGCCATTGCGAAGGCAGTTGGTGGGAGCACTGGGCCGACTGGATCGTGGCGCGCTCGGGCACGTTGAGGCGCGCGCCCGAGCGACCGGGATCCGACGCCTATCCCGTCATCGAAGCAGCACCCGGTCGCTATGTGCGCGAGCGCGCCACTCCGGGGCGATAGCGAGCGTTCGTTCCGCTTGAGCGTATTTCTTCGAGGAGAGGGCAACATGGGCAAGCGCGTCGTACTGGTGACCGGTGGCATGGGCGGCCTGGGCGAGTCGATCTGCACCAAGATGGCCGATGCCGGCTACCAGGTCGTCACGACCTACTCCCCCGGAAACGATCGATCGGGCGGGTGGCTGGAACAGATGCGCGGGCGCGGCTATACGTTTTACGCATACCCCTGCGACGTCGGCGACTACGACTCCTGTAGCGAGGCGGTACGCCGCGTGGAAAGCGAGATCGGTCCGGTGGATGTGCTAGTGAACAACGCCGGCATCACCCGCGACATGACGTTCAAGAAGATGGGCAAGGCGGACTGGGATGCGGTGCTTCGGACCAATCTGGACAGCGTCTTCAACATGACCAAGCAGGTGATGGACGGCATGGTGGAGCGCACCTGGGGACGGGTCATCAACGTCGCTTCGGTAAACGGCCAGAAAGGCGCCTTCGGCCAGACCAACTACTCGGCGGCCAAAGCCGGCATGCACGGCTTCACCAAGGCGCTCGCCCTGGAGGTCGCCAAGAAGGGGGTGACCGTCAATACGATCTCGCCCGGCTACATCGGCACCAAGATGGTGACCGCGATTCCCGAGAACATCCTGACCGAGAAGATCCTGCCGCAGATTCCGCTCGGCCGCCTCGGCAAGCCCGAGGAAGTGGCCGGCCTGATCATCTATCTGGCCTCCGACGAGGCGGCGTTCGTCACGGGTGCCAACATTTCGATCAACGGCGGCCAACATATGTACTGACGCGTCGCCCGGTAGGCAAAAAAAACGGAAGTATATACTTGACGTCCCCACTGAATAAGTGCATTATGGGGACATGCTTAAGAACTATCTCGTTCTCCTCAAGTTCGACACCCCCACGCAAGCGCTGCGGGATGTGGCGAGCCATATCAACACCGTCTCCACGATCCCCCCTGCCGTCGTTTGGACCAGCAAAGACACGCTCGGCATCGCCGTTGTGACTGAGAAGAACGGCAGAGCAATTCTTGAGTCGTGCGCAAAACAGTTAGACAAATCTCATATCAGCAATCTGCTGATTATTGAGATTGGTAAGGACTACCTAACACACGGCGAAACCACTCTTGACGGGTGGCTGCACAGTCATGTGCGTCATCCCCAAACAGGTGGCGCATCTGAAGACGGTTCCAAAAAGTAACGTTTGCTCCTAGCCAACGCCCAAGCGAACAAAAAAGCAATTTCTCGATCATGGCATCCTCTAATCTCAACGCCCCTCACTTCCAAGACCCCGAAGCCGCCCGCCAGTACCTTGAGGCGCAGGTATGGCCGAATGGCCGTATCTGCCCTCACTGCGGCAGCATCGGAGAACACTACGAACTGAAGGGCAAGACCAATCGCCCCGGCCTGTACAAGTGCGCAGACTGCAGGGAGCCGTTTACGGTAACGGTCGGCACGGTTTTCGAGAAATCGAAAGTCGGCCTGCATATCTGGCTCCAGGCGGTCTACCTGATGAACGCCAGTAAGAAGGGCGTCAGTGCCAAGCAGCTAGAGCGCATGCTTGGCGTCACCTACAAGACCGCGTGGTTCATGGCGCACCGCATCCGCGAGGCAATGGACATCAAGTCCGACAAGCCGCTGGGCGAGAACGGCGGTCCGGTCGAAGCAGATGAAACCTACTGGGGCAACCGCGACAAGAAGCCGAAAGGCGCTCGCGGCTACGCGCACAAGATGAAGGTTCTGAGCCTCGTTGAACGTGGCGGTCAGAAGCGGTCATACCACGTCACGAACGTGAACGCGGAAACCCTGCGCCCGATTCTCAAGAAGCAGATCGCCGCGCAGGCGCATCTGATGACCGACGAGGCGTCCGTCTATACCAAGGTAGGCCGTGAGTTCGCTGCGCATGGCGTAGTGAACCACGGTGCGAAAGAGTACAAGCGCGGCATCATCAGCACGAATGAAGTGGAATCATCCTTCGCCATTCTGAAACGTGGCCTGTACGGCACCTTCCACAACGTCAGCGAGAAACACCTGCAGCGGTACGCCAACGAATTCGACTTCCGCTGGAATCGCCGCCAGTCGCTCGGCGTGGACGACATCCAGAGGACGAACGAAACGCTGAAGAACGTGGGCGGCAAGCGCCTCGTCTATAAGAGAGCTGACGGCTAGTAGCGCGCCAGATCACTCCACTGCGAGCGCCCCGGAGCGCCTCCTGCAGGATACTGAAACACATCCTCACGCTTGAACCCTATCGGCGGAATCTCTCCGCGGGAGACTTCCGCTATCGCCTCACTTGAGGCGCCACAAACCAACACAACGTCCCCCAAGTCCTCCCAGACCGTCACCACCCGCTGTTCGTCTCCAACACAGCGAACAATAACCAATTCTCCTTTCATTTCAGCCTCCTACGCTTCAATAACGAAGTCAGGATAGCGGACTTTTTGATCATTTCAAAAAAAAGTCGACACAGGCATTTGACCGGCTGGTATAGGTACAGGTATCATGTCCGCTCATTTGGAGATAGGTATGGACCGACCTGACGAGAAACCCGCAACTCCGCCTGTGGTTGCCTACAAGACCCTGAAGAACTTTCTCCGGGGCCTGTCCGCCGCCATGCCTGCCCGCATCGACAAGAGCGTGATGACGAGTATGTCGGGCGGGACTCAGTCTCAACTGCTTCACGCACTTAAAGCACTTGGCTGTATCTCCGGCCCTGGCGTCCCTACGGAACGGCTCCGTCGCATGGTTAAGACGG
Source organism: Pseudomonadota bacterium (assembly GCA_023430065.1). Classification (GTDB taxonomy): domain Bacteria; phylum Pseudomonadota; class Gammaproteobacteria; order Burkholderiales; family SHXO01; genus SHXO01. The sequence goes on from JAEZCG010000107.1 coordinate 23,445, forward strand.
ACACGTCTGAGTACAGCGCCGCACTGCGTGAGGCGATGCAGGAGACATACCCGTTTTTGCCTGAGACGGATTTGTCGACGGTGACGATGCAGCAACTTCGGGAGCATTTTGAGAGCATGGCGAACGGGGATACCGTTCGTAAGTGCTTGACTTTCTTCATCCCTGCTGCGA
>JAEZCG010000117.1 GCA_023430065.1 Pseudomonadota bacterium
TGTTCGAGCGCGGCGGCGTCAACTTCTCGCACGTGACGGGCAGCCAGTTGCCCGCCTCGGCCAGCGCCGCACGCCCCGAGCTCGCCGGCCGTGCCTTCCAGGCGATGGGCGTATCGCTCGTGCTGCACCCTCGCAATCCCCACGTGCCGACGGTGCACATGAATGTGCGCTTCTTCGTCGCGCAACGCGCGGGCATCGAGCCGGTGTGGTGGTTCGGCGGCGGCATGGACCTGACGCCGTATTACGGCGAGGAAGCGGACGCCGTCCACTTCCATCGCACCTGCCGCGATGCGCTCTCGCCGTTCGGCGACGATCGGTACCCGCGCTTCAAGAAGTGGTGCGACGAGTACTTCTACCTCCGCCACCGCGGCGAGCCGCGCGGCATCGGCGGCATATTCTTCGACGATCTGGCCGCGCCGGACTTCCCGACCAGCTTTGCCCTGTTGCGCAGTGTCGGCGACCACTTCCTGTCCGCCTACGTCCCGATCGTCGAGCGTCGCCGCGGGCGCGACTACGGTGCTCGGGAGCGCGACTTCCAGGCCTACCGCCGGGGGCGCTACGTCGAGTTCAACCTGGTTTTCGACCGGGGCACTTTGTTCGGCCTTCAGTCGGGCGGGCGCACCGAATCGATCCTGATGTCTTTGCCCCCCACCGTGAAGTGGCGCTACGACTGGCACCCGGAGCCGGGCAGTGCCGAGGCGCGGCTGTACGACGTGTTCCTGAAGCCGCGCGACTGGGCCGCAGCCTAGAGCCCCGATCATCCGAAATGCCGGACCTGTCGGCCATGGGCACAGGTCTTGCGCCGGGCTGCCCCACCTGTGGAGAACATCAGGAGGTCAGCGTGAAATCACAATGTTTTGCAGCTCTGCTCGTATTGTCCGCCAGCGCCGCGGCGAATGCGGGTGAGATAGACACCGGCGCGGTGATCGGCGGGGCGATCGGGGGCGGCGCTGGCGCCGGTATCGGGTCCACGGTGGGCGGCACCGGCGGCGCCATCATCGGCGGCGCCATCGGCGGTGCCGCCGGCGCGGCCATCGGATCCAGTGCCACGAAGAAGGAGCCGCAGAAGGTCGTGGTGAAGGAGCGCATCGTCGAGAAGGAGGTGCGCGTCGTGGAGAAGAGGTCGGGACCGCCCGGACACCACCGCGGCAAGAAGAAGGGCTGGAAGAAGCACGACATGTGACGCTGCGCGCCGACCGCGCGGCGCATCACGGACGAATACGGCCCGCCCAGCGGGCCGTATTGCTTCACGTTGCAGGAGCACGCTATTCGCCCAGGTAGGCCTGGCGCACGAGGGGATTGCCGAGCAGCGCCGGCGCCGTGTCGCTCAACGTGATGACCCCGCTCTCCATCACATAGCCGCGACTGCTCGACTCCAGCGCCAGCTTCGCGTTCTGTTCGACGAGCAGCACCGTCACGCCTTCGGTGGCCACCTTCCGGATGGTGTCGAAGATGCGCTGGACCATCATTGGCGCCAGCCCCATGCTCGGCTCGTCGAGCAGGAGCAGCTGGGGCGCGCTCATCAGTGCGCGGCCGATTGCAAGCATCTGCTGTTCGCCGCCCGACATCGTGCCGGCGGTCTGCCGGCGCCGTTCCTTCAGGCGCGGAAACAGTTCATAGACGCGTGCGAGATCGCTCTTGATCTCCGCGCGATTGCGTCTGGTGTAGGCACCCATGTCGAGATTCTCTTCGACCGTAAGCCGCCCGAATACACCCCTGCCCTCCGGCACCAGCGCGAGGCCGCGCTCGACCAGCGCATACGAAGGCATTCCCGTCACGTCCTGGCCGCGATAGTGCACATGGCCCTCGCGCGCGGGAACGATGCCGCAGATGGCCTTCAGCGTGGTGGTCTTGCCGGCGCCGTTCGCGCCGATCAGGGCCACCATCTCGCCGTCGTTGACCTCGAGGTCGATGCCCTTGACCGCATTGATTCCCCCGTAGGAAATCTTCAGGCCTTCGATGCGAAGCAGGCTCACGGCAACCCGCCTCCCAGATACGCCTCGATCACCGCGGGATTCTTCTGAACCTCCACCGGCACGCCCTCGGCAATGCACTTGCCGTAATCGAGCACCGCGACCCGGTCGCACAAGCCCATCACGAGCTTCACGTCGTGCTCGATGAGCAGGATCGTCACGCCGTCCGCGCGAATCTGTTCCATCAGACCGCGCAGCGCGGCGGTTTCCGTGGCGTTCATGCCCGCGGCCGGCTCGTCCAATGCCAGCAGCTTCGGATCGGTCGCCAACGCCCGGGCGATCTCGAGCCGGCGCTGGTCGCCGTAGGACAGGTTCTTCGACTGGGCATGCGCATGGCGCCCGACACCCACGTAATCCAGCAGCTCGTGCGCGCGCACGCGTATCGCGTGCTCTTCGGCCATGGTGCGCCGACCGCGCAGGATCGCGCCGAGCGCCCCCGTCTTGGTGCGCAGGTGACGGCCGACCATGACGTTCTCGATCGCGGTCATGTGCGCGAACAGGCGGATGTTCTGGAAGGTGCGTGCCATGCCGGCGTGGACGATCACGTGCGGCTTGCAGCCGGTGACGTCGAGTCCGTCGAGCATCACCGTGCCTTCGTCCGGCTTGTACAGCCCGGTGAGCAGGTTGAACAGCGTCGTCTTGCCTGCTCCGTTCGGTCCGATGAGTCCGTAGATCTGCCCGCGCTCGATCTCGAGCGAGACCTTGGACAGCGCCTGCAGGCCGCCGAAGGACTTGCACAGCGAATGCGCCCGCAGCAGCGACATCTGCCTACACCTTGGTCGTGACGGCTGCGCTGGTGAGTTCGCGCCGGCGGATGGGCGAGGGCCACAGACCGCCGGGTCGCAACAGCATCACCAGGATCAGCGCCAGGCCGAAAAGCAGCATGCGCAGGCTCTCGGGATCGACGATCACCTCGCCGAACAGCTGCCGCTGCACAGGCGAGGCGGTGTGGCGCAGGACTTCGGGCAGGGTGGCGAGCAGCAGCGCCCCCAGCACGACGCCGGCGACGTGCCCCATCCCGCCGAGCACGACCATGCACAGCACCATGATCGATTCCAGCAGGCCGAAGCTCTCGGGGCTGACGAATCCCTGGAAGGCGGAGAACAGGCCGCCTGCCACGCCGCCGAAGGTCGCACCCATGGCAAAGGCGAGCAGCTTCACGTTGCGCGTGTTGATTCCCATCGCCTGCGCAGCGATCTCGTCCTCGCGTATCGCCACCCATGCACGTCCGACGCGAGAGTCCTCCAGGCGTATGCAGATGACGATGGTGAGGATGGTGAGCAGCAGGAACAGGTAGTAGTGCAGGTGCGTGCCTGGAACGGTCACACCGAGGATCTCGTGCGTCTTGGTGAAATCCATGCCGGCGATGCTGACCGGATCGATGCGGTTCACGCCCTGCGGACCGTTGGTGATGTTGACCGGTGCGTTCAGGTTGTTGAGGAAGATGCGGATGATCTCGCCGAACCCGAGCGTGACGATGGCCAAATAGTCCCCTCGCAGCCGCAGGGTGGGCGAGCCCAGCAGAATCCCGAAGAAGGCGGCGACGAGCGCGCCGATCGGCAGCAGAATCCAGAACGGCAGATGCACGCCGAAGTGAGGCGAGGCGAGCAGAGCGTAGGAATAGGCGCCCACCGCGTAGAAGGCGATGTAACCGAGATCGAGCAATCCGGCGAAACCGACGACGATGTTCAATCCCATCGCCAGCATCGCGTACAGCAGCGCGAAGTCAACGATGCGCACCCAGGTTCGCGACAGGCTCGCCTCGAGCACGAACGGCAGGACCGCGAGCGCGACGGCGATCAACACCGTGCCGATCCAGGGCGCGCGCTTGTGCCGTCTGAGAGACTGCAGGAAGTCGGTCACCATACGCGCGCTCCTCGCTCAGGCTCGCTGGGCGACGCGCTCGCCCATCAGCCCTGTGGGCCGGAACACGAGCACTGCGATCAGCACGACGAAGGCGAACACGTCCTGGTAGTGGCTGCCGAGGAATCCTCCGGTCACGTCGCCGATGTACCCGGCGCCGATGCTCTCGATCAATCCGAGCAGCAGCCCTCCGAGCATGGCGCCACCCAGGTTGCCGATGCCGCCCAGGACGGCGGCGGTGAAAGCCTTCAACCCGAGCATGAAGCCCATGTAGTAGTGCGCGATGCTGTAGTTGGCACTGACCAGGACACCGGCCACAGCCGCGAGAGCCGAGCCGATGACGAAGGTCGCGGAGATGATGCGGTTGATGTTGACGCCCATGAGGCCGGCTACGACCTGATTCTCGGATGTGGCGCGCATCGCGCGCCCGAGCCGGGTGGTGTGCACGAGCAGCAGCAGTCCCGCCATGATCAACGCCGACACCACGATGATCAGGATCTGCAGGTCGGTGATGGTGGCGCCGAAGAAGTCGTGCGGCGTTGGTTTGATGATCGACGGGAAGGTGTGGTAGCGGCGGCCCCAGATCAGCATGGCGATGTTCTGCAGCAGGATCGACATGCCGATCGCGGTGATCAACGGCGCAAGCCGCGGCGCACGTCGCAGCGGCCGATAGGCGACACGCTCGATGGAGAATCCGAGCGTCATGCACACGGCCATCGCCACCATCAGCGCCAGGAGTACAACGAGCGGACCCGGCAGCCCTAGCCCCAGGGCAGTGATGCCTGCCATCACCGACAGCGCGGTAAGCGCGCCGACCATGACGACTTCCCCGTGCGCGAAGTTGATCAGGCCCAGGATCCCGTACACCATGGTGTAGCCCAGCGCCACCAGCGCGTACACGCTGCCCAGGACGAGGCCGTTCAGGATCTGCTGCAGGAAGATGTCCATCGCGGTCTACGGACGCTGAATTCGGGCGCCGCCCCTGCGAGGACGGACGCGACGACTGGTCGTGATCGTAATCGGGCGAAAAAACGGCGCCGCGAGGCGCCGTTCGGGATTGAATCGACTCACCCGGCGAAGTGTACCGCGCGGGGACCGGCCGGTCTGCCTAGCCGCCGATCGTCTCGATGTACTCCCACTTGCCGTCCTTGACCTGGTAGAGGCTGATGCTGCCGCCCTTGATGTCGCCCTTCTCGTCGAAGGCGACGTTCCCGGTGACACCCTCGTGCTGGATGCCGGCCAGTTCGGGCAGGTACTTGGCAGGATCGGCCGAATTCGCTTTCCGCATCGCCGCCAGCAGGACGTTGGTGGCGTCGTAGGCATAGGGCGCGTACAGCTGGATTTCCTGGTTGAACTTCGCCTTGTACCGCTCGGCGAAGGCCGGTCCCTGCGCCATCTTGTCGAGCGGCAGGCCCGGGGAGGAGGCATAGATTCCCTCGGCGGCCTCGCCGGCGAGTTTCAGGAATTCGACGGTCTGCGTCCCATCGCCGGAGAGATACTTCGCCGTGAGTCCCAGGTTCTTTACCTGCTTCATCATCGGCCCGGCCTGCGCGTCCATGCCGCCGTAGAAGATCAGATCGGGATTCCTGCCCTTGATGCTCGTCAGGATCGCAGTGAAGTCCGTCTTGGTGATGTCGGTGAACTCGCGGGTGACGATGGTCGCACCTGCCGCCACTGCAGCCTTCTCGAACTCGTCGGCCAGACCCTGCCCGTACGCGGAGCGATCGTCGATGATCGCGATGTTCCGGGCACCGAGCTTGTTTACCGCGAACTCGCCCAGGACCTTGCCCTGCTGCGCGTCGTTGGCGATCACCCTGAAGGCCGTCTTGAAGCCCTGGGTGGTGTAGGTGATGTTCGTGGCAGACGGCGAGACTTGCGCAAACCCCGCGTCGTGGTAGATCTTCGATGCCGGGATCGTGGTGCCCGAATTGAGGTGGCCGATGACGCCCACGACGTTCGCGTCCACCAGCTTCTGTGCCACGATGGTGCCCTGCTTGGGATCGGCCTGGTCGTCCTCCGACAGGAGTTCGAGCGTGAACTTCTTGCCGTCGATCTCGAAGCCGGCGGCATTCGCCTCTTCGAGCGCAAGTCGCACGCCGTTCTCGTTGTCCTTGCCGAGGTGGGCGATGGTCCCGGTGAGGGGGCCCGCGTGCCCGATCCTCAGGGTCGACTCCTCGGTCTCGCCCCCGCATCCCGCGAGCACCAACACACCGGCTGCGCCGAGTGCGGCGACAGCTGCCTGCAACTTCGATCCCAGAGCAATTCGCGACATGGTTTCTCCCTTGGGCCGCGCAGGGGGCCCAACCGCGCCGGATTATTCTCCCTCACCGGACGGATGTCAATTTTGCGACAACTTTCATCGAGTTGGACACAAAGCAAAAGAGCCGGCACAAGGCCGGCTCTTTCTTTGTTCCGCTCGCGGCGCTTACTTGAGCGCGAGGATCCACTCCACCATGGTCTTGATGTCGCCGTCGGGGACGTTGTTGGGTGGCATGGGAATGCTGCCCCACACGCCGCCGCCGCCGGACTTGACCTTGGCAGCCAGCTTGGCGCCTGCACCCGCGTCACCGCCGTACTTCTTCGCCACGTCCTTGAACGAGGGGCCGACCAGCTTCTTGTCTTCCGCATGACAGGCCAAGCAGTTGTACTTGGTGGCCAGCTGCTTCGCCTTTGCGGCATCGGCCATCGCGTTGGTGCCGCCCAGGACGCCGACGGCGGCGATCGCGGCAATCAGGAATTTCTTCATCTTCCACAACCCCTTCTCGTAGTGATTGAGCGTAAAGCCGCCGGATTTT
>JAEZCG010000162.1 GCA_023430065.1 Pseudomonadota bacterium
GCGCCGTGTCGTCGCTCGCCGCGACGTCGCGAGCGGTGGCCAGCCGCAGGTTCGCCGGCCGGTTGCGGATGCGCACCCGCGACATGCTCTGCAGCACCTGCTCACGGTACTGCTCCGGAACATCGACGAAGGTGAAGGCGTCGTAGATGTCGATCGAGCCGATCTCGCGGCCCGGCACGCCGGCCTCGTTGCAGATCGCGCCGACGATGTCGGCGGGACGCACCCCGTCCTGACGCCCGGCGGCGATGAAGAGACGAACCGTTCCCGGCTCACCCGGTGCGATCTCCTGCGCAGGCGGCTCGAGCGCAACCTCGAGCGGCTTCTCGCCCGCAGCCAGGCGCGCCGCCGCCGCTGCGAGCTCCGCGATGTCCCGTCCGCTCTCCTCGACCAGTTCCTCGACTAGCGTCAGATAGACGTCGAGTCCGTCCTCCTCGACCGCCTCGAGCAGGCGCCGCTTGAACAGCGCCATGCGCCGCGCCGCCACGTCCGCCTGCGTCGGAATCTTCCTGGGCTTCATGCGCTGGCCGCTGTAGCGCTCGATCTCGCGCAGCATGCGCCCCTCGCGCGGCGTGACGAACAGGATCGCCGTCCCCGTCCGCCCCGCGCGTCCGGTGCGACCGATGCGGTGCACGTACGATTCGGGATCGTTGGGGATGTCGAAGTTGATCACACGGCCGACCTGTTCGACGTCGAGTCCGCGCGCGGCGACGTCGGTTGCCACCACGATCTCGACCTGCCCGGCGCGCATGCGCCGCACGACCGCCTCGCGCTGCTGCTGGTTCATGTCACCGTGCATCGCCTCGGCGGCATAGCCGCGTGCCTGCAGCTTTCCGGCGATGTCGGCTGCGCCGACCTTGGTGCGCGCAAACACCAGGATCACCTCGCCACTGCCTGCGTCCACCTCGAGCAGATGGGTGAGCGCATCGAGCTTCTGGGAGGGCGGCACCTGGACGTAGAACTGCTCGATGGAGGGCACGGTCAGCGTCTTGTGCCGTACCTCCACGTTGGCCGGATCGCGCAGGTGGTTGTGCGCGATGCGTCGCACCTCCCGCGGCATGGTGGCCGAGAACAGCGCGAGCTGTCGCTGGGCCGGCGTCTGCTCGAGGATCCACTCCACGTCCTCGATGAAGCCCATGCGCAGCATCTCGTCGGCTTCATCGAGCACCACGCTGCGCAGACCCGACGCATCGAGCGTGCCGCGACGCAGGTGATCCATCACCCGCCCGGGTGTGCCCACCACCACTTGGATCCCGGCGCGCAGACGCGCCACCTGCTTCTGGATGGAGTCGCCGCCATAGACGGGCAGCACACGTACCCGGCCGAGGTGCCTGGCGTACGCGTGCACCGCCTCCGCCACCTGGATCGCCAACTCTCGCGTGGGCGTGAGCACCAGCGCCTGCGGCGTGGAGATGGCCGGGTCGAGGCGCTGCAGCAGCGGCAAGGCGAAGGCAGCGGTCTTGCCGGTGCCGGTCTGCGCCTGCCCGATCAGGTCGCGGCCGGCGAGCAGTGCGGGAATGCTGGCCGCCTGGATCGGGGTCGGGGTCTCGTATCCGAGTTCGGACAACGCGCGCGCGAGCGGATCGCTCAGGCCGAGCGCGGCGAACCCGGAGGGCGTATCGGAGGTGTGCATCGAAGGGGCAGCGAAAACGGAATTGTAACGGCATCCGTCCGAGCCGCCGCGGCGCCATGGGAAGCAATGCGATAATCGCCTCGCCCTTCGCGATTGTTTCCCAGTCCCATGACCATTCCGCTGCCCGTCCTCGTCTCCGACCGACAGATCGTCGCCGATATCCGAAACGGCATCGGCCTCGTCACGCTCAACCGCGCAGCCGCGCTGAACGCGCTGTCGCTGCCGATGCTGCGCGATCTCACCATCCTCCTGCGCACCTGGCGCGACGAGCCCAAGATCAAGGGCGTGCTCGTGCGCGGCGCCTTGCAGGAAGGCAAGGGCGTGGCGTTCTGCGCCGGTGGCGACATTCGCTTCTTCCACCAGGCGGCGCTCGCCGGCGACCCGCGGCTGGAAGACTTCTTCACCGAGGAGTATTGCCTCAATCACCTGATACACGCCTATCCCAAGCCCTATGTGGCGTGGATGGACGGTGTGGTGATGGGCGGTGGCATGGGCATCAGCCAGGGTGCTGCGGTGCGCCTCGTCACCGAGCGCACGAAGATGGCGATGCCCGAGACCAACATCGGGCTGTTCCCGGACGTCGGCGGAGGATGGTTCCTGTCGCGCTGCCCCGGGCATGCCGGGGAGTATCTGGCACTATGCGGTCAGGTGCTCAGCGCAGGCGATGCGATCGCCTTCGGCCTCGCGGACGGCTACCTGCCCGCCTCTGCGCTTGCCGACCTGCTTGCTGCAGTCGATGCGGCGACCGTCGCGACCGAAGCGGACTGGCTGCGCGTGGTGCGCGGGCAGGCACAAGCCGGTCCTGCCCCGCAGATCTGGCAGCGAATGCCGGACATCGACCGCCACTTCAGCGAGGCGAGCGTCGCCGACATCATGGCCTCGCTGCAAGCCGATCGCAGCGAGTGGGCGCAGTCCGCCCTGACCGCGATGCGCAAGCGCTCGCCGCTGATGATGAGCGTCACCCTGGAGCAGATCCGGCGCGGGCGCAGCATGAGCCTGGCGCAGAACCTGCGCATGGAGCGCGACCTGGTGCGCAACTGCTTCCACCTGCGCCCGACTGCCGAGAGCGAGACGGTGGAAGGAATCCGCGCCCTGGCGGTGGACAAGGATCATGCGCCGCGCTGGAACCCTGCGTCGGTGGATGAGGTGACACAGGACATGGTGAACGAGTTCTTCGTCAGCCCCTGGCCGGCGCACGCACATCCGCTGCGACATCTGGACGCCTGCTGAGCGCCGTGCGGTTCTGCGGGCGCCGCGCCTCCAACCGCTCAGCGCCGGGCGTGGAGCAGACCGCGCAGTCGATTCAGGCGAGAATCGGCGATGCCATGCCGCGCCAGCGCCTCTGCCGTGCTGAGCAGATAGTCGGCGCAGGAGCCGTACTGACCTTGTGCCGTCGAGACCACGCGCACGATCTCGTCGTCGGTGAGCCGGCCGGCGTAGCCCGGCTTGCTGCGATCGACCACGAACGCGATCGCCCGGACGGGTCCCGCGTCCGTGTTCGCATGCACCCAGCGCGGGAGGTAGGTACCCATCAGCATCTCCCGCCGCCATAGCAGCGCGAGTTCCCGTGCGACGAGGACCTCGTCGATGCGATAGGCGACCCCACCGCAGACACCGCCGCGATCGAGACCCAGCACCAGTCCCGGCCGATCAGGCGTGCCGCGATTGACCTTCGACCACAGGTAGAAGCCGCGATGGTAACCGCGCACGTGCGCCACGCGCTGCTCTGCGAACTGCAGCATCGGGCTCCAGATCAGCGAGCCGTAACCGAACACCCAGACCGGGGCGCTGGGCGAGCGCTGCGTCAACATCGCGGTGAGCGACGCCTCCACGGCCTCGTCGGGCAGCAGCAGGTGTCCGTTCCCATCGGCGCGCACGCGCGCGCGCACCCCGTCGCGCAACAGCGTCTCGCGGTCGACGCCACTCATCCGAGCGGACGTCCTACTCCGGTAGCGTGACGCCGGAGCCGCCGAGTTCGGAGGGGATATCCTTGAACTTCGGCAGGCCGTCCTTGATGCGCAGCTTCGTCTCTTCGTAGAACACGTGCAGATGCGGCTCGAACTTGTGGCCGGGAATGAGCACGGCATACACGTCGACCAGACCGAAGCCGGGATGATCCGTGAACAGATGCCCGCCGCACTTCTGGCACCACTTGCGGTAGCTGCGGTCCGTCTTGTTGTAGGTGCCGATGTGCTCGCCGCCCGAGGTGACGCTCACCGCATCGGGCTTCCACAAGCTGAAAGCGTTCACCGGACCCGCCGACCAATGCCGGCAGGAATCGCAGTGGCAGTAGCCCTCCGCCGCCGGGGCGCCGGTGACGGTGAACTGCACCGCGCCGCAGAAGCAGCTGCCGTCGTGGGATTTCTCGTCTGTCATGTCGCCTTGCTCCTCACGTGATCGATTGAAACGTCCTACAGCGCGGATGCGATCGCCCTGCCCATGTCTTCGGTGCTTGCCTTGCCGCCGACGTCGGGCGTGCGCGGGCCATCCACCAGGCAGGTCTCGATCGCGCGCACGATCGCATCGCCCGCCTGCGCGTGGCCGAGGTGGTCGAGCATCATCGCTCCCGACCAGATCTGGCCCACCGGATTGGCGATCTGCCGGCCGTAGATGTCCGGCGCACTGCCGTGCACCGGCTCGAACAGCGACGGATACTCGCGTTCCGGGTTGATGTTCGCCGACGGCGCCACGCCGATCGTGCCCGCCGTCGCCGGACCGATGTCGGAGAGAATGTCGCCGAACAGGTTGGAGGCGACGATGACGTCGAAGCGCTGCGGATTGAGCACCATCTGGATGGTGAGTCCGTCGATGTGGTACTGGCTGGTCTTCACCTGAGGATAGTGCTTCGCCATCGCCGCGAAGCGTTCGTCCCAGTACGGCATGGTGATGGCGATGCCGTTCGACTTGGTGGCCGAGGTCACTTCCTTTCGCGGGCGCTTCATCGCCAGGTCGAAGGCGTACTTCATGATGCGGTCCACGCCCTTGCGCGTGAACGTGGACTGCTGCATCACCATCTCGCGATCGGTGCCTTCGAACATGCGCCCGCCCACCGCGGAGTACTCGCCTTCGGTGTTCTCGCGCACCACGTAGTAGTCGATGTCGCCGACCTTGCGATTGGCGAGCGGACAGGCAATGCCGGGCATCAGGCGTACGGGACGCAGATTGACGTACTGGTCGAAGCCCTTGCGGAACTTCATCAGCGAATCCCACAGCGATACGTGATCCGGCACGCGCGCGGGCCAGCCGGTGGCGCCGAAATAGATGCAATCGTGCCCACCGATCCTGTCGCGCCAATCCGGGGGCATCCACCAGCCGTGGCGGTCGTAGTTGTCGCAGCTCCAGTCGAAGTGGTCGAAGTGCAGATCGATGCCGAACTTGCGCGCCGCGGCATCGAGCACGCGCACGCCCTCGGGCATCACTTCCTTGCCGATGCCATCACCGGCGATGACTGCGATCCTGTATTTGCTCATCGTTTCTACTCGAAAAAAAACGCCAACCGCAAAGAGCGCAAAGGGCGCAAAGAAAAGAAATTATGTCCTTTGCGGACTTTGCGTTCTTTGCGTTGAGAGTTTCTGGTTGTCGATCTTGGCTCTACCGATGCGGGGGTACCCGATCCATGTTCACCCCCACGCTGCGGGCGGTCTGCAGCAGCAACTCCCAGGTTTCGCGCGGCACGGGCACGCCCTCGGCGCGGCGCCTGGCGCGCGTGCGCGCCTCGGGTTCGCCCGGGAGAAGGGTCTCCGTGGCGGGGGGCGCCGCTGTCGCGCCCTTCACGTACTCCAGGTAGCGCGAGACCTCGGGCGGGAACATGCCTTCGGGATCGAGCGCCGTCGGGTCGATGTACAGGGACAGCATGCCGTTGGCGAACGGCCGGCCCGGCGTGGCGCAGGCGTTGCCGGTGAGCGCGCCGCCCAGCAGCTCACACATGAGTGCGAGGCCCGAGCCCTTGTGGTCGCCGAAGGTGCGCAGCGCGCCCTTCCCGACCTTGATGTCGCGCTTGCCGGTGGCGCGGTAGTCGCCGTAGAGCAGGCTGGCGTCGTCGCTCCGCACGCCGTCGGGACCGATGAGCGCATCCTTGGGAATCGGCTTTCCGCCCTGGCTCGCCACCAGCACCTTGCCCTCGGCGACCAGCGAGGTGGCGAAGTCGAGGATCACCGGTTCGCCTCCGGCCACTGGCACGCCGACGCAGTAGGGCGCGGTGGAGAAGCGCCGCTCGACGCTGCCGAACGGCGCCACCAGCACACTGCCGGCGGCGTTGACGAAGTGCACCGATACGAGGCCGTCGAGCGCCGCCATCTCCGCCCAGTCCGCGATGCGGCCGACGTGGCCGGCGTTGCGCAAGGCAACGGCCGCGAGCCCCATCGCCTTGCATTTCTCGATGCCGATCTGCACGGCGCGCGGCGCTACCGTCTGGCCGAAGCCGAACTGGCCGTCGACCACCGCCAGCACCGGCGTGTCGACCACCACCTTCGCTTCGCGCCCGCCGTGGATGAGCCCGTCGTTCTTCATCTGGATGTAGCGCTGCACGCGCACCACCCCGTGGCTGTCGTGCCCGGCGAGGTTGGCTCTGACCAGATAGAGCGCGATGCGCTCGGCCTCATCGGGGGGACAGTTCGCGGCGGCGAAGATATCGCGCACCAGCATCTGCAGTTGCGCAGCGGGAATGAGCAGGGCGTCCATGCCTGGAGGTCGCGGGATGACAGTCGCCGATTCTAGACGATCCGAACCGCGCCGTTTCGAAATTGAGGCTTTGGCTTATCATGCACTTGGCCGCGCCTCGTGCCGCGCGGGACAACGAACAGGGGAGCCGCAGGGAGATGAGAGAGAACACGGTCAGGACCATCTGGAAGAACGGCGGGGCCGTCATCAATGGCTGGCTGGGCATCCCCAGTTCCGTGGCCGCGGAGAACATGGCGCAGGCGCAATGGGACAGTCTGACCGTGGATCTGCAGCACGGACTGGTGGACTATCAGGCGGCGGTGTCGATGATGCAGGCGATCGCGACCACGCCCACCATCCCACTGGCGCGCGTGCCGTGGATGGAGCCGGGCATCATCATGAAACTGCTCGACGCAGGCGCCTACGGCATCATTTGCCCGATGATCAACTCGCGTGCCGAATGCGAGGCCTTCGTCGGCGCCTGCCGCTACGCACCGGCCGGGTATCGCAGCTTCGGTCCGGTGCGCGCCGGCTGGTACGCCGGAGCGGACTACTTCAAGCACGCGAACGACACCGTGCTGGCGATCGCCATGATCGAGACGAAGCAGGCGGTGGAGCGCATCGACGAGATCCTCACCGTTCCCGGACTCGACGGCCTGTACGTGGGTCCCAACGACCTGGCGATCACGCTGGGCAGCGCGCCCTCCGGCACGCCGACCGACAAGACGGTGCTCGACGCCATCGCCACGATCGCAGAGGCCGGCAAGCGTCACGGTATCCCGGCGGGCATCCACTGCGGCTCGACGCAGATGGCGCACGAGATGATCGCCATCGGTTACCAGTTCGTCACGCTGCTCGCGGACAATGCCTTCCTGGCCGCTGCCGCGAAGAACGCCGTGAGCGAGATGCGCACCGGCAAGGCGGGGCCAAAGGCGTCGGGAAGCTACTAGACCACTGCACCTGAACCTGCCGGCGCGTTCGGTGGCTCAGCCTGCGTACACCTCGCAGCGCAAATGCAGGAAGCCGCGAAAGCGTGCACGCCGCGCGCGCTGCGGCTCACCGTCCAGGCGATAGCGCGGAAACCTGGCCAGGAAGCGGCCGATCGCCACGACTCCCTCCAGGCGTGCCAGGTGCATGCCGGCGCACTGATGCGGGCCCGAACCGAAGGCCAGATGGCGATTGGGCGCGCGCGCGATGTCGAACCGGTCCGGATCGGGGAATTGCGCCGGATCGCGGTTGGCCGCGCCGATGCACAAGGTCACCGGCGTGCCGGGCGGAAGCGACTCGCCTCCCACGACGGTCTCGCAGGTGGTGATGCGATTGCCCAGTTGATTGGAGCTTTCGAAGCGCAGGCATTCCTCGACCGCGCTGCGGATCAGTTCCGGTTGTGCGATCAGCCGCGCGCGCTGGTCCGGCCAATGTGCGAACGCGTGCAGCGCATTGCCGATCAGATTGGTCGTCGTCTCGTGCCCGGCGTTGAGCAGGAAAACGCACTGGTGCAGCAGTTCGTGGTGCGCGAGACGCTCGCCGTCGCGCTCCCCGTCGATCAGGCGGGTGAGCACGTCGCGTTCGGGATCGCCCGGCCGTGCGCGGCGCTGTGCGACCAGCCGCTCGAGGTAATCGAGGAACTCGCGCAGGGCATCGTTGCCGCGCGCCTGCGCCTCGGCGGTGAGCGCGGGTTCCAGGGCACCGAGGATCGCCAGCGACCAGGCGCGCAGCGGACCGCGCTCCGCGACGGGTACGCCGAGCAGATTGCCGATGATCTCGACCGGTATCGCGGCAGCGAAATCCTCGATCAGGTCCACCGTGCCACGGCGCTGCATGCCATCGAGCAGTTCATCCACCAGGCGTATCAGCCCCGGCTCCATCGCCTCGATCGCACGCGGCGTGAGTGCGCCCAGAATCAGCCGGCGCACGCGCGTGTGCAGCGGCGGATCGTTGAACACGAGGCTGCTGGTGTGGTGCTGATACAGCAGCGAGTCGCCGAACTTGGGTCGGAATTCGGCCCGTTTGTCGGAACTGAACGTCGCCGGATCCTTGTACACCGCGAGCACCTCCGCGTAGCGGGTGAGCAGGCGGCTGCCGTCCGGCATCGTCTTGACGGGTGCCTGGGCGCGCAGCGCGCGGTAGTACGGGTACGGATCGTCGTAGAAGCCGGGCGGCAGCCGGCGCAGGTCGAACTGCACGATGTCCGGGTCAGGCAGGGCACTCACGATCGGGTCGGTTGAACGTGCCTGAACGCCGCGGCGGCGCAGGCTGGATCAGAGCCCGATGATAGTCGCTTCCCAGGTGCGCATGTCGACCGTCACGATGCCGCAGCAAGCGGCTCAGTGCAGGTCGGACTTCACGCGCCCCCTGATTCCCTCGTAGGCCTGCGCCGGCTCGTCTTCGCCGTTGGCGCGTGCCTTCGCTTCCATATTTGCGCAGTTGTCGCCGGTGTAGGCGACCCGCGTGGGGTGCCCGATCGCGCCCAGATAGCGGTTCTGGATGAGGTAGGCATCGAGTTCCCGCTGGAACCAGCGGTCGCACGGCGCCCTGCCGGCATATTCGCCGCCTGCGTCCTGAAAATAGTGCACCAGCTCGTGCAGCAGGATCGACCGGTGGAACAGGTTCGATTCGGGACGCAGCTTGTCATCGAGGAAGATGCCGTCGCCGGGACGGTACCAGGCCTGGATCGCGCAGTGCGTGCCGCACACGTAGTTCTCCAGTTCGGCCTTGGGAACGCGATAGATCCTGGGCGGTTCCTTGGGGATGCGGTAGCGGGAGAGTTGGGGGATCGCGCGACTCAGTGTGGCCACCACCTCGTCGATGCTGCCTGCCTCCGTGGTGTCGATTCCGCGGCTGAACGCAGACGATTCGTTGCCGCCATAGGTGCTGTACATCCCGCCTGCGGGACCGGCGTGGCCGACCTGGGCGGCCACGGCGAGGAGGCCGGCCAGGCAGAATGCGGTGACGCGGAAGCTCAGCATACGCAACTCCTCAGTCAGCTCCCCCACTCGCATCGTCCGGCAGCCTTTAGCTTGGGCGTCTCGCGCCGATCGGCTGCTTTGCCGGCGTCTTGCATCAACCGTGCCTGCGCAAAAACCATCTCTCAGGCCGACACCACCCGCCTGCGCGCACCATCCCAACGCCAGATGCTATCAGCGCGCGACATCCTGGTGCCACCCCACCATCGCTCTATCGGCTCGACCGGCGCGACTGCTCCGTCGAGCAGCGCCTGACCGGCGGGGGTGAGCGCCAGTATCGCCCGCTCGATTCCCGCGCCGGGGACCGACACCCGACGGGCAAGGAGCGCGGGCTCACCCGTCTCCAACGCTTCGAGGCTGCGCCACAACCAGACATCGCCCAGGAACGGCCGGGACTCGCGCCCCTGCACGGCGCGGAACAGGGCGGATGCGCTCGAGGGCTGCGCCGCCATGCATTCCAGCGCGTTGCGTTCGCTTCGCGTCAACCCGGACTCCAGCCACGGCAGTTCCTCCAACAGCCGGTGCACTGCTCCAGGCAGGCAGGGGAGCGCATCGAGCTCGCCGGTACGCCACTGCCTCTCCAGCTCGAGCGGCGTGGGCGCGCGAAACGCAGCCCAGGCGCATCGCGCCACCTCCAGTTGGTCCGGCTCCACCGGCTGTCGCCGGCGCATGAGCGCGTGCACCCGCTCCGGCGGCAACGTGCCCGCTGCCTCGAAACTTCCGTCGGGCCGCACATCGAGCTGGACCAGAGAGAGCCTCAGCGGCCGATGCGACGGCTGTGCGTACCAGTCGAGCACCTGGAGGAGCTGCAGCTGATCGTACAGATCCGACTCGAACCAGCACACGACCTCGTCCTCGGCCTGGCTGCCGGCAATGCGCATGTCGCGCTCGTAGAACTGCCTGCGAATCGCGTCGTAGTCGCCGCAGCCCGCCTGGCCGAGGAAGCGTGCCCGCACCTCGGACAGTTCCTCCAGGGCGAGTGCGCCCGGGACGGGTCCCTCATGCAGGACATCGCGCCATGGAAGGATGTCCTCGGGTGCGATGCCGGCGCGGGTCAGCGCCTGTGCGGCACAGTCACCATCCGTGACGTGGAGCATGCTCAGGTTTCGTCCTCGCCCGGCTGGGTCGCGCCAAACGGGCGCAGTTTGCGCCGCTGCTCGATGCGCGCCTGCAGGTTGGCGACGATCTCCTTCGCGCGTGCACTCTGCTGGGCGCTGAGCTTGTCCGTCAGGCCATCCAGCGCACGACGGTTGTCCGCGGCATCCTTCGCGTCCTCGGCGCCGAAGTAGTGGCCGGCCAGCGTCAGCCAGGCAACCCCCTCCGCCGGGTCGGCCGGCACACCCCGCCCTTCGGTGGTCATCAGGCCCAGGCGGTGCATCGAGAGGGCGATTCCCTTGTCGGCCGAGCGCTCGTACCAGTCCCGTGCGCGCTTGAGGTCGGGCGCGACACCCAGCCCGTTCTCGTAGAAGTTGCCCAGGTTGTACATGGCCAGGCCGTCGCCGCCCTCGGCCGCGCGCTCGTACCATTCGCGCGCCTCACCATAGCTCTGCGTGACGCCGTGGCCGTTCTCGTACAGGTCGCCGATGCTGTTCATCGCCCACGCATCGCCATGCTCCGCGGCCATCTCCCACCACTTCAGCGCCTGCTCGTAGTTCTGCTTCACGCCGTGACCATTGGCGTAGAGCAGACCCAGGTTGTTCATGCTCAGGGTGTAGCCGCGTTTGGCGGCTTCCTTCCACCAGCGCATGGCCTCCTCGAAGTTGGGCCCTTCGACACCGATGCCGCGCGCCCACAGCAGGCCGAGATTGTTGATGGCGCGCACGTCGCCGCGGCGTGCGCCTTCGATCAGGTTCGCCGGATCAGTGGAGATCTCCCCCGGCTCGACCTGCGTGAAGGTCTCGTCCTCGTTCGGTCTGGCTTCCTGCGCCGCGACGGGGAAGGCCGTCAGCAGCGCGACGATCGTCAATGCCGATTTCACTCGATCTCTCCAAGGCAAAGCGAAGGCGATGCGCCTTCGAACTCCCCTCCCGGCTGCAGCAGGGCCCGACTGCCCGCGCGTGTCGCCGCCACCTGTTTTGAACCGCCCGCTGCGTGCACGGTTCAGCGCCCCGGCGATCCCTGCTGCGCGCCCGACGTGCGCCCGAACGGACAACTACTCGCGCTCGACGATACCGCTGCCGGCCATGGCACTGCACACACCCTTTGGCGTGCACGCGACACGATAGTCCGTCGCACGACCGCAACCGGCCGCACGCACCGTGTACTCCACCCGGTTCAGCGCGTAGGCCTTGCCCATGTCGCCCGCGTCGTGGTCCAGCACGGTAGTCCTGACACTGCCGCAGGCGAGGTCGCTCTGCGCCCGCTCCTTCGCGGCCTCGGCCGCAAGCGGCTGCATGGCCTCGATGTTCTGCTCCACGCGTGCAGGCGGCATGGCGCAGCCGACGAGCAGGGCCGTGGTCACTGCAAGGGTCGATCCGATCGATCGCATCGTGGTCTATTCCTACTTCCTTCCGAGATATTCGCGGATCCGGCGCACCCCTTCCTGCAGGACCGGCACCGGTTTCGGATACGAGAAGCGCACGTGCTCGGCGGCGCCGTTGTCGCCGAAGTCGATACCAGGCGCCACCGCCACACCGGCACGCTCGAGCAGATCCACGCAGAAGGCGTAGCTGTCGCGCGTGAGGCGGCTGCAGTTGGCATAGACGTAGAACGCGCCCTGCGGGGTGACCGGAATGTCGAATCCCAGCTCGCGCAAGGCCGGCAACAGGTAGTCGCGCTGGGCCTGGAAGCGCACCCGGTTGGCCTCGCATGCGGCCAGCGTCTGCGGCGTGAATGCGGCCAGCGCGGCGTGCATGGCAATCTCGGAGTTGGAGATGAACAGGTTCTGCGCCAGCTTCTCGACGTGCGCGACGTAGCGCTGCGGCAGCACCATCCAGCCCAGGCGCCAGCCCGTCATGCAGAAGTACTTGGAGAAGCTGTTGATGACGAATACGTCGTCGGTGAGCTCCAGCGCGCTGTGCGCCTCCTCGCCGTAGGTGAGGCCATGGTAGATCTCGTCCACGATGAGCACGCCCCCGCGCTCGCGCACGACGGCGTGGATGCGCTGCAGTTCCTGCTGCGAAATCAGCGTGCCGGTGGGGTTCGAGGGCGTCGCCACCATGACGGCGACCGTGCGCGGAGTCCAGTGCCGTGCCACCAGCTCGGCGGTGAGCTGGTAACCGGTGTCGGCGCCCACGGGTACGCCGACCGCCCGGCCTTCCATCGCCCGGGTGAAATGCCGGTTGCACGGATAGGCAGGGTCCGGCATGAGCACCTCGTCGCCGGGCGAGAGCAGGACGCCCATGGTCAGCAGCAGCGCGCCGGACGAGCCGCTGGTCACGGCGATGCGCGAGACCGGCACCTGCGCGCCATAGCGCGTGCGGTACCAGTCCGACAAGGCCTGGCGCAGGGCCGGTGTGCCGAGCGAGGGCGTGTAGCGCACCTGGCCGGCCTGCAACGCGGCCATGCCGGCGTCGAGAATGGGCTGCGGCGTGGGAAAGTCCGGCTCGCCGATCACCATGTTGATGATGTCGCGCCCTTGCGCCTCCAGTTCCTTCGCGCGCGTAACCAGCACCACCACATGGAAGGGCTCGATCTGCGCCATGCGCTCGGCGAGTGGCCCGACGTGCATCGTCGCATCGTTCATCGTGACATCCCGTTGGCGATTTCGCATCGCACAGTGTAATCGGAACCGGGCACGACCAGTTCGTCCGGCGTCCGGCGAAAACCGCTAGCATCCCGCACTTCCATGGGAACCGTGCAGGAGAAGGAATGAAGATCGCGGTAATCGGTGCCGGCGGCGTCGGCGGCTATTTCGGCGCGCGCCTGGCGGCCGGCGGGCAGGAGGTGCATTTCCTGGCCCGCGGCGCACACCTGGCGGCGATGCGTGCCAGCGGGCTGCAGGTGCTGAGCGGCAACGGCGACGTGCTGGTGAAGCCCGTGCAGGCAAGCGCCCGTGCAGATGAAATCGGCATCTGCGACCTGGTGATGATCGCGGTGAAGCTCTGGTCCACGCGCGAGGCGCTCGAGCAGGCACGCCCGATGGTGGGTCCGGATACTGCAGTCGTGTCGTTCCAGAACGGCGTGAACGCCGTGGACGAGGTGGTGGCGGCCTACGGCCGCGAGCGCGCGCTCGGCGGCGTCGCCAACATCGCTGCCGTGATCGAGAAGCCGGGCGTCATCCGCCACACCGGCAGCATGGCGCTGCTGCAGTTCGGCGAACTGGACGGGCGCGTGACGCCCCGCGTGCAGGCCCTGCAGGCGGCCTGCGAGGCCGCGGGCGTGCAGTGCAAGGTCGCGGACGACATCCAGAAGGCGATCTGGGAGAAGTACGTGTTCCTGGTCGGCGCCAGTTCGATGACGGCGCTGACACGCCTGCCGCTCGGTCCGATCCGCGAGGATCCGGACACGCGCATGCTGATGAAACAGGTGATGGAAGAGGTCTCCGCAGTCGGGCGCGCCAAGGGCGTGGCGCTCGACGCGGAGCTGGTCGAGCGCCTGCTGCAGCGCCTGGACGGCCTGCCGCGCGAGATGGTGGCCTCGATGCTCGGCGACCTGGAGCGCGGCAACCGGCTGGAACTGCCGTGGCTCGCCGGCGGCGTCGTGCGCATGGGCCAGGCGCTGAACGTGCCGACGCCGGCGAACGGTTTCGTCTACGCCGCGCTCAAGCCCTACGTCGACGGACGGCCGAAGGATGCGCGCACGCCTGCATGACGAACGCGATGACCAGCCTACGCGAGCGTCATCGCGCAACCTTCCATGCGGGCGGATGGTAAAGTGCGGGACGAGACCTGAGGCGCCGTGCGTCTCTCCCCACTCCAACAAGATCGCACCGAGAGACGGGCCCCATCCGGCCCCGCGATGCTGCGTCAAGACTCCCTCGTCGCCGATGCGACCACTCCCAGGAAGCGACGCCTCCAGGCGCTGATCGACTACGTCGCGCAGACCGGGCGCGCGCGCAGCAGAGTCGTCTCCAACGTCACCGACCACGGTCTGTTCCTGCTGTTCGAGCACCAGCTCGCGGCAGTGGACGGCAGCCGGCTCAACGACATCGGCGCCGACGGCGAGGACGACATCTGGCTGACGGTGTCGCGTCCGCCCGGCCCCGAACTCCCGCCGCGTCCCGACAATCCCTGGCTGGCACCCTGGCTGGCAGTCGGCGTGGCGGTGCTGGTGGCACCCAAGCTGGCCGATGCCATCGACGCTGCGGCGCTGATCGCCGCCGGCACCCATCGCGCGGCCGGCCTCGGGCCGGGCGACGCGGACGCGGCGATCCAGCCGACCGTGGACGCCCAGGCGCGCGTGGCGCTGCGCGACTATGCGTACCGCGCGGAAGTGGAGAAGCAGTACGCTGCCTACATGGAAGACCGCTGGGTGCCCTGGGCCGACGGCGAACGCCGCCGGCGCCGGCAGTCGCGCCTGTACGTACGCCTGTTTACGCTGCACCAGCAGATGTCCGGATCGCTGCTCGAGGCGCCGGTGGAGCTGGTGTGGGGCCTGGGCGTGGGCGTGGTCGACGTCCCCGGTACGCCCGCGGCATATCCGCTGATCACGCAGCTCGTCGACCTGTCGGTCAACGCCCGTACCGGGGCGGTGGAGATCCGTCCGCGCGATGCCGAGCCGCGCGTCGAACTCGACTACTACGCCGCGCTCGATCGCAACGGGGCCGAGCGCGCTGCGGCGCATCGGGCCGAGCAGGCCGGGCGGCAGGTCCTGCAGCAGGCGAGCGAGGCGCTCTCGCCGTTCGATCCTGCCACCTATCGGCCGGCCATCGCCGCCGTCCTGGACGCGCTGACGCCGGTCGCGCGGCGCGCGGGAGACCTCGCCATGGTGGGAAGCGGCGCACCCGATCAGCCCCTGCCGATTCGCGTGAGCGAGGGATGGGTGCTGTTCGCCCGCCCGCGCAGCAGCAACCTGCTGGTACACGATCTCGAGCAGTACCGGCGCCTGCTGCAGGACATCGCGGGTGACGACGGATTGCCCGATGCCGTGCGCGCCATCGTGAGCGATCCCTCCAGCGAGGTGGCGCCGGTCGAGCTGCCGCGCTTTCGCGGCGTATCGACGGCCACTCGGCCGCGCGGCGTGGATGTCGACGGCAGCGTCCAGGACCTGTACTTCCCCAAGGCATTCAATGACGAGCAGCTGCGTATCGTGCAGCTGCTCGAGGCGCACGACGGCGTGGTGGTGCAGGGGCCGCCGGGGACGGGCAAGACGCACACCATTGCCAACATCGTCTGCCACTGGCTCGCCACCGGAAGGCGCGTGCTGGTGACCTCGATGAAGGAGCCGGCGCTCGCGGTGCTGCGCGAGCACCTGCCCGAGCAGATCCGGCCGCTCGCCATCTCCCTGCTCGGCAGCGAGCATGAAGGCATGCGGCAGTTCGAGGAATCGGTGCAGCACATCGCCTCCGAGGTGCAGTCGATCGACCAGGCGGCGCTGGAGACCGAGGTGGCACAGCTGGAGGAGGCCATCGACGGGCTGCATGCGCGCCTGGCGCGCATGGATACCGAGATCGGACGCTGGGCGCGGCTCAACCAGGCGCGCATCGACATCGACGGCGACAGCCTGAGCCCGATGGATGCGGCCCTGGAGATCCTCGACCGCGGCGAGCAGTACGAGTGGATCCCCGATGCGCTGGGCATCGGCCCGCAATACGCGCCGCGCGTGGGCGACGACGACATGGACCGGCTGCGCGAGGCGCGCCGCCAGCTCGGCGACGACATCGAGTACGTCGCGCACGAGCTGCCGCTCGCGACCGAGTTCCCCGACGCACGCGCGCTGCTGCAGATGCATCAGGGCCTGTCCGGCTTCGTGCGCATGAGCGCGCAGGGGCGCGGCGACCTGCCGCAAGTGCCACACGGTGCGGAGGGGGCGCTGAACGAACTGGCGCTCGCGCTCGCGCGCGTGCGCACCCTGCGCGCGCACGGTCAGGCCGAGATCGCGCGCGCCGGCACGCGTTTGCACACACAGCTGCGAACGGCGCCCGATGCGGATGCGTTCAAGCTGCTCGAGCACCTGGCGCAGGAACTGGCTGGCGCGGCGGAACTGCGCACGGCCTATCTCGCACGGCCGGTGGAGGCGCCGGCGGCGGCCGACCAGGATGGCGAGTTGATGCAGGCGCTGCAGAACCTGGCCGCCGGACGCCGCGCGTTCGGGCTGATGGGCGGATTCGGCAAGACCGAGACCAAGCGCGCGGTGGAGGCCGTCACCGTCGACGGCCATGCGCCGATGCAGACGGCGGACTGGCAGCACGCGCTGGGCTTCCTCAATCTGCAGCAGCGCCTGCGCCAGCTCGGTGCGCGCTGGAATGCGCTGTGCGCCGATCTCGGCCTGGTTGAGGTCGATCCGACCCAGCCACAGGGCGTCGTGGCGGCACTGGAACAGGTGCAGGCCTATCGCGCGGCGCGCGAACTGGCGATTGCCGAAGCGGACGTCTCGGCGCGCGCACTCGCACTGTTTCCGACTTGGCCACAGTCGGCGCGCGTCGCCGACGACGACGGGGTGCTGGCGCAGCTCGAGCGCGTGGTCGCCCATCAGCACAGCGCGCAGCGCCTCGGCGAAGTGTGGGTGGCGAAGGCGCGACTGCAGAAGGCGCTCGAGGGACGCAGCGGCCGCGTCGTCGAGGACCTGCGCGTGTTCGTCAACGACATGCTGGGCAATCCCAAGGTGGACGAGGGCCAGCTGCTGGCCGCGTGGAGCGCGTCGATGGCGGAACTGGCGCGCTTGCAGCGGCTCGCGCCCTGGCTGCAGACCGTGTCGGAGGTGACCCAGCGCGTTGCGCAGTCCGGCGCCCCGCAGTACGCGCGGCTGCTGCGCCAGCCCGCGGGCGCCGACGATCGGCTGATCCCGCCCGACTGGCGGCGCGCGTGGCGCATGCGCTGCGTGGCCACGCACCTGACGCTGATCGACCCGCAGAACGAGTTCCGGCGCCTCACGCGCGTGCGCGGCGAGCTCGAGCAGGACCTCGCGCGTGCCTATCACGACCTGGTGGTCAGGCGCACCTGGCTGCAGCTGGCCCGCAACACCTCGGCCAGCACGCGCGCCGCCCTGCAGGCCTACCTGAACGCCATCCAGCGCATCGGCAAGGGGACCGGCAAGCGCGCCGCACGCTACCGTCAGGACGCGCGCGAGGCCGCCGCGGAGGCGCATGCCGCCATTCCCTGCTGGATCATGCCGCACTACCGCGTGTCGGAGACGCTGCCTGCGCAGATGGCGCTGTTCGACCTGGTGATCATCGACGAGGCGTCGCAATCGGATCTGTCCGCGCTGCCAACGATCTTCCGCGGGCGCCGCCTGCTCATCGTCGGCGACGACCGGCAGGTCGCACCCGAAGCGATCGGCATGGAAGAGGATCGCATCAAGGCGCTCATGCAGCGCCACCTTGCCGAGCAGGTGCCGCTGTACCGTGCACAGATGTCGGCCGATCGCTCCATCTACGACCTGGCCAAGGTCGTGTTCGCGCGCAGCGGCGTGATGCTCAAGGAGCACTTCCGCTGCGTCGCACCGATCATCGAGTATTCCCGGCGCGAGTTCTATCACGGCGAACTGTTGCCGCTACGACTGCCGCCGCTCGCCGCGCGGTTCGACCCGCCGCTGGTGGACGTGCTGGTCGAGGACGGCGAGCGGCGGGGAGACGTCAACCCGCCCGAGGCACGCTTCATCGTCGACGAGATCAAGCATTTGCTGGGCGATGCGCGCATGAGCGGCCGCAGCATCGGCGTAGTCTCGCTGCTGGGCGACGAGCAGGCCCTGCGCATCTGGGAGATGCTCGGCGAGGAACTGGGTCCCGAGACACTGCAGCGCTACCGCATCGCCTGCGGCGATGCGCGCACCTTCCAGGGCAAAGAGCGCGACGTCATGTTCCTGAGCATGGTGTGCGCGCCCAACGACGTCGGCGCGCCCCTGTCTCGCGACAGCTTCGCCCAGCGTTTCAATGTCGCGGCTTCGCGTGCGCGCGACCGCATGTACCTGGTGCGCTCGGTGCAGCCGGAACAGTTGCCCGAGTCGGATCGCCTGCGGCGTAGACTGATCGAACACTTTGCCGCCCCCTTCCCCATGGCGGACGGCGGCGCGGGCCAGGACGCACGACGCGATCCGCGCCACCTGTGCGAGTCGCCGCTGGAACGCGAGATCTACGACTGGCTGGCGGAAGCCGGCTATCGCGTCACGCCACAGGTGCGCGTGGGAACCTACCGCATCGACCTGGTGGTGGACGGGGTCAATCATGCGCGTCTGGCGATCGAGTGCGACGGCGACAAGCACCACGGGCCCGACAAGTGGAGCGCGGACGTGCGACGTCAGCGCGTGCTGGAACGCGCCGGCTGGACATTCTGGCGCTGCTTCGCCTCGACGTTCGTGCGCCGCCGGCAGGCAGTGCTCGACGATCTCGCGCGCACGCTCGAGGCACTCGACATCCATCCCGACAGGAACTCGGCGGCGGCACCGCCCCCGCTGTGCGTCCTGCGCCGGCTGCGGGCAGGCGCCGCACGCTGATTGCGTCCCTGCGCGGTGCGAGGTATCGGGATGCGCCGGCGCGGATGGCGTCACGCGCAGGCCGGCACGCGCGTACGGAAGGAACGGGCGGCGCCGCGCAGCCACGCGCGGCGAAGTCCCGCCCAGTCTACTTGAACAGCGGCAGGGCCTTGACGATGGAGGTCCAGATACCCCAGGCGAGGGGGATGGCGACCACGGCCCAGGCCAGTATCACGCCACCGGAGATCCCGCCTTTGGAGCCCGTCACCGGACCTGCCGTCTTCGGCGCGGCCTCGTGGGCGAGGCGTTTTTCCTCCATCAGTTCCGCCTCCGTCATGAACCATCGGTCGGCGACCGGGCGCACGAGCAGGTTGGCGACGAAACCCACCAGCAGCATCCCGGCGAGCGTGAAGAAGATCGGCCCGTAGATCTGGTCGAACGGCACATGCCGCTCCACGCGCACATCGTGCATGTAGTTCACCACCACCGGTCCGACGATGCCGGCGGTGGACCAGGCGGTGAGCAGGCGGCCGTGGATCGCGCCGACGAACTGCGTGCCGAACAAGTCGGCCAGATAGGCCGGGATGGTGGAGAAGCTGCCGCCGTACATCGAGGCGATGATGCAGAACGACCCGACCAGCACGGCGAGCGACTTCCAGTCCGCGCCGTAGGAAGCGAGCACGTAGAGCGCGGCGCCGAGCACGAAGAAGACGACGTAGGTCTGCTTGCGCCCGAGCTTGTCGGAGGACGAGGCCCAGACGAAGCGCCCGAAGATGTTGAACAGCGAGATCAGGCCGACGAAGCTGGCCGCGATCGCTGCCGTGGCATTGCGCAGCGCCTCGTCCGAACGCAGCACTTCCCAGCCGAGATCGGGACGATCGACCAGAGCGCCGCCGAAGGTCTCCTGCAGCATCGGTGCGGCCGCGCCGATGATGCCGATGCCGGCAGACACGTTCATGCACAGCACGAGCCACAGCAGCCAGAACTGCGGGGTCTTGTGCGCGTTGTTCAGGTGCACGTGCCCCTTGGCAATCATGCTGTTGGTGGCGGCCGACGGCGTCCAGCCCTCGGGACGCCAGCCGCTGGGCGGCACGCGGTAGAGCAGCGCGCCGAACAGCATGAACGCGGCATAGATCACGGCCAGCACGACGAAGGTCTGCCACACGCCGGGATCGCCGGGGCTGGCGAACTGCTTCATCAACAGGGTGGCGAAGGGCGAACCGATCATCGCGCCGCCGCCGAAGCCCATGATCGCCATGCCGGTCGCCATGCCCCGGCGGTCGGGGAACCACTTGATCAGGGTGGACACCGGCGAGATGTAGCCGAGCCCGAGCCCGACTCCCCCGATGAGTCCGGAGCCGAGCCACATCAGCCACAGCTGGTGGATGTAGACGCCGTAGGCGGACATGAGCAGGCCGCCGCACCAGCACAGCATCGATACCACCCCCACCTTGCGCGGGCCCGCCCGCTCCAGCCATGCACCCCAGATCGCCGCGGAAGCGCCGAGCACCACGAAGAACAGGGTGTACATCCAGCCGAGGTCGAACTGCGTCCAGTTGCAGTCCGTTGCCGTCAGCGCGCGTGCGGTGCCCGCGAGCTTGTCACCGAACGTGGTGGCGCCGGCTGCACACGCCTCCAGGGGCACGCCATCCTCGCCCACCAGTGCGGATTGCAGCGGCTTCCAGAACACGGAGAAGCCGTATGCCATGCCGATGCACAGGTGGATCCCCAGTGCGGCGGGCGGCACCAGCCAACGATTGAATCCAGGTCCGGCGATGATGCGTTCTTTGTCGAGGAAGCCAGCCATGACGGGATCCTATGCTGTTCTTGTGTGGTGGGTGCTGTCGCGTGGCCGGAGGATACACCCGGGGCGCGCCTCGCGCGAATCGCCGGGACCGTTGGCTGGCCGATTCGCATGGTGCAGCGCACGAGGAGGCATAACGTGTACCGGAACCGTAACGTCCACCGGAACCAGGGCCCGCGCGATGGCAAGGCTTGTTCCCGCACTGCCCCGGCGCAGGAACGCAGGTTGCGAAACTCGCGCATCGGAGCGTGCTCCGACACCAACGATACGGAGGCTATCCAATGGTCTTCCTTCCGATCGCAGGCCTGGCCCTGGGCGCAGCCGGCATGTATCTGTTCGACCCCGAACAGGGACGCCGGCGACGTGCCCTGGTACGCGACCAGGCGCTCAGCCGTACGCGCCATCTTCAGCGCAGCGCGCGGAGCACTCTGCATGATTTGCGCAACCGGGCGCGTGGTGTCCGGCGCCAGTGGGGCGGGCTGCGCCAAGACCAGATTCCCGACCGCGTGCTGGCTGCGCGCGTACGCAGCAAGATCGGCCGCTACAGCGCCCATCCTCGCCCGATCGAAGTGTGGGCACAGGCGGGCATGGTGGAACTGCGCGGCCCGGTGCTGGCAAGCGAGTGCGAGGAGCTGCTTCGCGTCGTCGGCCGGATGCGCGGGGTACGCGAGGTACGCGATCGTCTGCAGCGCCATGACAGTGCGGCGCACGTATCCGCACTCCAGGGCGGGAGGCACCGGCGGCGCGCGCGTGCGGCCAGTGCCGGCGAGCGCTGGACGCCCGCGCAGCGGACAGCCTCGGGCGGTGCAGGAGGCGCCCTGCTGCTGATGGCGATGCGACGCGGCGGCCTTTCCGGCACGGTGGCAGGACTGGCCGGCGCGGCGTTACTGGTGCGCGCGGCGACGAACGTCCCGCTGCAGCGGTTGGCGCGAGCCGATGCAAGGCCGGACGAACCGCGCAGCGATGCGCCGCTGGCGTGATGGCGCGCCTTCCCTCAACACCCCACCTTCGCTGACAGGAGATCGGTCATGCCAAGAGGTTCGAACCCTAAGCGCGAACGCGAGTACGAGGCACTCAAGGAGCAGTTCGAGCACGAAGGCCGCTATCCCGGCCGCGAAGACGAGGTGGCGGCGCGCATCGTCAACAAGCAGCGTGCGCAGCTGCGCGAGACGCAGGGTGCGCGCGAGCAGGAGCGCAAGGGCAAGGCTCCCGACCGCGGCCTGCCGATCGCCCGTTACGACCACCTGACCGTGCCGCAGGTGACGGTCCGCCTGGACGGCCTGTCCTACACGCAACTGCGGGCGATCGAGCGGCACGAGCGGGCACACAAGAATCGCAGCACGCTGCTGCGCCAGATCGAGCGCCGCATCCATCACTGAGGGGACTGCGTCGGCCGCAGGCGCGTGACCGCAGCGCGGAATCCCGCACTGCGCAATGACAGCAGGCGTGCCTGGCGCGCCTCCCAATAAGGCGATGCGACTTCGTAGCCGCCGACCAGGCGAAACTCGGCGCTGCCGGGCGCGTCGCTGCAGCCGTCGCCTGCGACCGGCTGGCGCCGAAGCGCGACCTGCTCCGCGCCAGGTTCGATGGTGAGGACGTACTCGATGCAGCGGGCCGAACGGTCTTCGGCGACGATGCGCCGGTCTGTCCACTCCCGCACCGTCCAGTCCTGTGCCTGCAGCGCGAGATCGCTCACGGATGAGTGGAACCAGCCCGCTTCGTCGCCGGCCATCACCAGCTTCGCGGTGACCATCGAGCACAGCCCCGCCGCGCGGTAGCAGCGGATGCTGGTGGTCTGGATCGGGTCCGGCTCCGGCATCTGATCGGAGTGCCAGGTTCCCTCGGCGCTGACCACCTCGCCCTTGGTCACCACGAAGGCCGGACCGGGAATCACCGGCGCCTGCCAGAACTCGTTGGTGCGCTGGACCAGATCCATGAACTCCCCGACCAGGATCACGCCCGTGGGCGTCGCGCGGATGTCGCGCTGGAACGCTTTCACCGCTGCGCTCAGTGCCGCCGAGGGACGCCCCGATGGCGCCTGATACAGATAGCGCAGGTCGATCAGGGAATTCTCCAGCACGAAGCGGAACTCGCGGGCGCTCCAGCCGAACACGGGCAGGGCCTCCGTCGCGGGCAGCCGCAGCGCCTGCTCCGGCTCCATCGCACCGAACTCCTCGACGCTCACCGCCGCGGCACCCCCGGCGTGCAGCAACAATGCCAGGCTCAGCCCGGTGACCCAGATCCGTATCCTTCCCACACTCATCTCGTCGCACTCCTCGTCAGGCGGCGCTCGCCGCGCAGGCACTATGCCGCCCGCGCACGGGCAGCGACTTGAGCTGGCGCAAGGCACGACCACCGGGTGACCGGGTGCCAGGCGCCGCACTGCCCCGATTTTGCTATAGGATGCCCCCTTTCCCGGGCGGGAGGCTGTCCCGCCGCACACTTCACTCTCCCGATCTTGCAAGTCCGCACCACGTTCCGCACCCCTCGCCCTCTCGTCGCTGCCGCGTGCCTCGTGCTGAGCGCCATCCTGCTGATGGACAGCATTGCCGCTTATGCACAGGAGGTGTTCGAGCTGCAGCCCGAGTTCGTGTACGGCAGGCATCGCAAGCCGCGCATCGGCTACACCAAGCCCGAAGTGTTCGATCCGCTCTCGGATCGCCTGTACCGCTCCGGGATGAAGGACTACCCGCCCACCGCGGTGCCCGAGGAGTTGAAGAACGTCGATGCGATGACGCGCATCCAGGGCATGGGCCGCATCATGGCCTGCGCCGACGGGTGGTTCTGGCCTTTCTCACGCACCGCGCGCAAGAACGAGGCGCCGGGCCTGGAGATCGAGCTGCTGCAGACGATCGCGAAGAAGCACGGCTGGGAGGTGGACATGTCGTGGGTCAACATGGCCACCCGCTTCGGCCCCGGTGCACCCGGCGGTGCCTACGACCGCTCCATCAAGAAGGGCGTGTGCGACATCGTGCTCGGGCTCACCGTCTCGGGCGACGATCACCACATGGAGCCCAATGCGCTGTCTTTCACCGCACCATTCCTGTCCACCGGCTTCGTGCTGGTCACCCAGGGCCCGGCCAAGGGGCTGCGCACGCTCGACGATGCCAAGACGCAGAACATCAAGGTCGGGGTGCCCGCGTATTCGCCGATGAGCGAGTACGCCGAGGAAAACGGCATCCCGTACACCACCTTCTTCCAGAACTACCAGGTCATCGATGCCATGGTACGCGGGGAGATCAACGCGGCGATGATCTGGTCGGGTGCCATCTCCCAGGCCAAGCTGGAGCACCCCGAGGCCGAGTTCGAAATGCCCAAGGGCTACGTGCCGGTGCCGGAGATGCGCTGGAACAGCGCATGGGTCGTCAAGACCAAGGAAACCGAACTGCTGCAGTTCATCAACGAGGCGTTCGCGCAGATGTTGAAGAGCGGCGAGATCAAACGCCTGTGCGAACGCTACGGCATTCCGTTCTATCCGCCGGTACCCATGGAGGAGTGACCCGCCGGGTCGCTGCCAGACACGATCAGAAAACAGGAGCGAGGCGATGTACGACCATATCGTTCAACTGAGCATGCAGTCCGGCGGATTGATCCCGCTGATGGGCGTGCTATTGCTGGTCACGATCGCGGTGATCGTCGAGCGCCTCGTGTTCTATCGCCGCGCGCTGCGCTCCGGTAACGCCATGGAGCACGACCTGCAGCTGGTCGATTACCAGAACGTCGAGAAGCTGCAGCAGCTCGCGGACCACTACGACGGTTCGCTGCAGCGCTCGATCATCTCGTCGGCCCTGGCCTCGCGCGGCCAGGACGCGGACACCATGGAGCGGCACATCGACGAGGCGATCATGTGGCAGATGCCCAAGATTGACCGCAACGTGTGGGTGCTCGACAGCTCGGTCACTCTGGCGCCGCTGATGGGTCTGCTCGGCACGATCATCGGCATGGTGCACGCGTTCGGCATCCTGGGAGAGGGCGGCGTGGCGGGTGCCGCCGCCCAGATGGTCACCGGCGGCATTGCCGAGGCCCTGGTCGCCACCGGCCTGGGCCTGCTCATCGCCATCATCGCCGTTGCGTTCCTCAACTACTTCAACAAGCGCGGCCGCCTGGCGCTGCATCAGATGGAGCAGCTCAAGGTCATGGTGATCAACCGCCTGCACGGCGGCGGCTCGGCGCATCACGGGGTTCCGGTGCGCGAGGCGCACGCAGGAAGAGTGACCGACATCGCGGCGGCCCGGAGGGCGTGATGCGCACCGGCCGCAGCAGCTACTTCGAGACCGATCGCCCGCGCGTCGAGGTGATCCCGATGATCGACATCATGATGTTCCTGCTGGTGTTCTTCGTGCTCATCACGCTGAAGATGATCGCTGGGACCGGCGTGGCGATGGAGTTGCCGGCCTCGGCCACGACGCAGGAACTGAAGACTTCGACCATTACCGTCGGCGTGACCAGCGACGGGCAACTGGTGGTGGACGGCAAGGCGGTCGACGGCGAGGCGCTCAAGGCCACGCTGCTGGATCTCAAGAAGGATAAGGCCATCGACGTCGTGCTCGCGGGCGACAAGGACGCGTCGCTCCAGACCTTGCTGCAGGCGATGGACGCGGTACGCTCGGCCGGCATCACTTCGGTCGGCATCGCCGCTCGCGCCGAGAAGCCCGCCCCGGCCCCCGCCCAGAAGCAATGACCGGGCAGACCGGGCGCGCCAGTGGCGCGTTATGGGCGCAGCCGGACGAGGAGGACGCGCGTGGCCTTCCGTTCTGGAAGGCGCTGCTGATCGCCGCGCTCATCGAACTGGGGCTGCCCTTCCTCGTGTTCGGCGTGGACTGGTCCTTTCTGGGGCTGGTTGAACCGCCGCCCACGCCGGTGATGAACGTGCGGCTCGATCCGCCGCTCGAGCCACCCCCTCCGCCACCGCCGCCGGAGAAGCGCAAACCCGAGCCGGAAAAGCCGATCAAGCAGGTGGAGGTGGAGCTGCCTCCGCCGGCTGCCGGGACCAAGCCTAAGATCCTCGTGGCCAAGCCGGAGCCGGAGAAGCCCAAGCCGAAGGTGGAGAAGAAGGAAGAACCCGAGCCGGAGCCCGAACCCGAGGAGCCGAAGGAGGAGGAGGTGGAGGCACCCCCGCTGCCCTCGGTCTTCCAGGACGTCAAGCCGGTGCGCAAGGTCAAGCCGAAATATCCGGAGGACGCCTTGGCTCAGAACATCGAGGGCCAGGTGAAGGTACGGCTGTCGGTCGATACCGAGGGCAAGGTAACCAATGCGGTCATCCTTCTCGCCGAACCGCCCGGCGTGTTCGATGCCTCGGTACTGGAGGCCGTGCGCCAGTACACGTTCAAGCGCGATGGCACGTCCTACGAGGCGGACCAGCTGGTGGTGTTCAGGCTGGAGTGAACCGGGCCCCCCC
>JAEZCG010000166.1 GCA_023430065.1 Pseudomonadota bacterium
CGCTGCGCCTGCGCGCGGCTCGACCGGGCCGGTGCAGGGTTATGCCGTCGACAGCCCCGAGCGCACCATCCGCACCGGCGTGCTGGGTGAATGCGTGAAGACCGGAACGTGGCGTGAGGGCATGCAGGTCGAGGAATGCGGCGGTCCGGCTCCCGAGCCGGAGGCGATGGCGACCGCAGAGCCGGCACCTGCGCCGATGCCTGAACCGATGCCCGAACCGATGCCGGAACCGCAACCGGAACCCGTCCAGGTCCAGCCCCTGCCTACGCCCATGGACGAGCCGCAGGCGCCTTTGGCCGCAGAGCCCGAGCCCGAACCGGCGCCCATGCCGCCGCCGCCCGCTCCGCGCGAGACCATGACCCTCTCTGCCGACGCGCTGTTCGCCGTGAACAGCGACGTGCTCAAGCCTGCCTCGAAGGACAGCCTCGCTGGCTTGGCGAGCAAGCTTGCCGACATGGAATACGAGTCGGTGAACGTCGTGGGCCACACCGACCCAACGGGTTCGGCCGCGCTCAACGATCGCCTGTCGCGGCGCCGGGCCGAGGCGGTGAAGCGCCATTTGATCGAACTGGGCGTGCCCGCCGATAAGATCTCCGCGCAGGGCGTGGGCAGCAGCATCCCCGTGGTCGACCCGCAGACCTGCATGAGCCTGCCGAAGGGTCAGCGGGCCGCGTGCTTCCAGCCCGACCGCCGGGTCGACATCGAAGTGACCGGAACGGTTGCCGGCATGGCGAACCCATAGCGTGATGGCGGGTCCGGGCGGCGGCGAGACGCGCAGCATGGCAGTGTTCTGCGACTTCGAGAACGTCGCACTCGGCGTGCGTGACGCGAAGTACGAGAAGTTCGACATTGCGAAGGTGCTGGAGCGCCTGCTGCTCAAGGGCAGCATCGTGGTGAAGAAGGCCTATTGCGACTGGGAGCGCTACAAGGGTTTCAAGGCGGTCATGCACGAGGCCGCCTTCGAGTTGATCGAGATTCCGCACGTGCGCCAGTCAGGCAAGAACTCGGCCGACATCCGGATGGTGGTGGATGCGCTCGATCTCTGCTATACGAAAGCGCACGTGGACACCTTCGTCATCGTCAGCGGCGACTCGGACTTCTCTCCGCTGGTATCGAAGCTGCGTGAGAACAACAAGGCCGTGATCGGCGTCGGCGTGAAACAGTCCTCGTCCGACCTGCTGATCAACAACTGCGACGAGTTCATCTACTACGACGATCTGGTTCGCGAGAAGGAGGCCAGCAAGCGGACCAGCCGCCGCAAGCCGGCCAAGGCCAAGTCGGCGACTCGCACTGCGGCTGCAGAAACGACCAACGAGATCGCGGAACTGCAGGAGCCGGTCCCCGAGGACAAGGACCGATCGCAGCAGGCGATGGATCTCGTGCTCGACACGTTCGAAGCGCTGCTGGCCGAGCGCGGCGGCGACGAGAAAATCTGGGGCTCGATGATCAAGCAGGCACTCAAGCGCCGCAAGCCCGGCTTCAACGAGTCGTACTACGGTTTCAAGAGCTTCAACGGCCTGCTGGAAGAGGCGCGCGCGCGCGGCCTGCTCGGCCTGGAGCGCGACGACAAGTCCGGCGGATACGTGGTGCGCGCCGCCTCGCAGGAAGCCGAACTCGCCGACTGATCGCACGGGCCTGAGCCTCGCGAGCGCGCATCGGAGACCGACGCGGCCGCGTGCAAGGACGATCCCGGTCCGCGCCATCGGCAGCTGGCAGATACCTTGCTTTGATCCGGGGTAACCCCCAAGCGAGGTAGCGAATGAACATTTCCGCAGCGAACCGTTCGGTGCTGACGTCGATGCACCGGGTGCTCGAGCAGCTGTGCGACGGTGACTGGTCCGCCGTGCGCGTGGCCTGCGTGCCGAACGGGATCGAATACCGCTTCTTGGCCACGGTCATCGAAAGCCGTCGTCCGACCGTGTACGGATTCCTGGCCGAATTCACCGACATGCCGATCCCTGCCGACGGCGGGCCGCTCAATCTCTCCGAGGAGCAGGCAGTCGAGCTGGGGCAGCTCGACCCGGCGAAGTTGCGCGCCGAAGCCGGCGCATCGCGGCCGCGGCGCACGCCGCCGGGTAAATCGAGGATCGACAGCGAAGCGGCGCTGGGATGATGCCAGGCGTCGCTGACGCCCCGGCTACTCGACGATCGCCTGATACACCGCGTTGCGCACGAGCGCGCGGTAGTGATTGCGCCGCGCCACCTCCTGCATCATGAATACCGGTACCAGCTCCTCACCGGGATCCACCCAGAAATACGTGCCTGCGTATCCTCCCCAATAGAAGTCGCCGACGGTGCCGTTCCAGTTCGAGCCGCCCGGCGCGGTGCGGGCTCCGAACCCGAGGCCGAACCCGTATCCCGGTCCCGGCAGCCAGTTCGGTCCCTTCGCGATGTCTGCAGCGAGCACGTGGTCCGCGGTCATGTAGGACACTGTCCTGGGTCCGAGCAGGCGTACGCCGTCGAGCACTCCGCCGTTGGCGAGCATCTGGGCGAAACGCAGATAGTCTCCCACGGTGGACACCAGGCCGTGGCCGCCGGCGTGGAATGCCGGCGGCTTGCTCCAATCCAGGAGCAGCTCGGGGTACCAGTCCTTCTCACGTCCCGGGAGAGGTTGGGCGAACCGGGATAGCTTGTCCTGCGGCACGTGCCAACCGGTATCGTGCATCTTCAGGGGCTGCAGGATGCGCTCGGCGACGAAACGGTCCAGGGGCATCCCGGACGCCACTTCGATCACCCGACCGAGAATGTCGCTGGCATGGCTGTACTCCCAGGTCGTGCCGGGCTCCTGGCGCAACGGGAGCTGGGCGATGGTGCGCGAGAAGGCGTCCAGACTGGGCGCGTCGAAGACCTTCGCGTCCCGATACAGGTTGCCGACCGCGCTGTGAGGCGGCAGGAACACGCCGTAAGTCAGGCCCGCGGTGTGGCGCAGCAGGTCCTGCACGGTAATCGGCCGTTTGGCGGGCACGGTGGAGAAGGTGGATTTTCCGGTGACCGGGTCATAGCCCTCCACCGCGATCCGCATCTGCTCGAACTCCGGCAGGTAACGCGAGATCGGCTCGTGCAGTCCGAGGCGCCCCTCCTCGACCAGCGTCATCGCGGCGACGCTGACCACCGGCTTGGTCATCGAGAAGATGCGGAAGATGGCGTCGGTCTTCATCGGAATGCCCTGCGCGACGTCCTGCATGCCGAAGGCGCGCTGGTAGACCAGTTTGCCCTTGCGTGCCACCATCATTACGGCGCCGGGAATCTCCCCGCTGTCGACGGCCTGCTGGATCATGTTGCTCATTCGCTCCAGCCGTTGTGACGACATGCCCACGTCTTCCGGTTTCGCCTCGGGAAGCGGGGCGGCCAGGGCGTCGAGAATGGGGGCGAGCAGGGCAAGGCATACCAGGACAAGCAGGGATCGGCGTTGCATGGCGTTATCCGTTGTGGTGAGTGGCACGGGTTGAGCGAGCAGCAATCCTGAGGGCCGCGGCAACGAACGTCAACGACTGTTGCAGCCCGCGATTGGCACCGATCTTGCGCCCGGGGCGGTGGACGAGTCTGCCCATATGCCAACCCAGGCCAACATCGACCACCTGTTTCTGCGCGTCCTGTCGGAAGTCGACCTGTTCCGACACCTCGACCGCAGCCAGGCGGCTGGGCTCCTGTCCGAAGCGACCAAGTCCGTGTTCCACACCGGCGAGGTGGTCTATTACGAGGGCGAGGAAGGCGAATCGATGTACGTGGTGGTGCAGGGTGCGTTCGAGGTAACCCGCGTCAGCAACGGCGAGCATGCCGTGCTGGCCCACGTCCTGCCGGGCGAGCACTTCGGTGAGGTCGCGCTGATCGCGAATCAGCCGCGCAGCGCCTCCGTGCGGGCGCTACAGCCCAGCGTGGCGCTGCGCTTTACCAAGACGGCCCTGCTGGCGCGTCCGGACGCGGCGGCTCAGGTGATGCAGAACATGGCGCGTATGCTGGCGCGACGACTGTCCAGCGCCGACGACGAGATCATTCTGCATCGCAACCGCGCCCGGGAGGCGGAAGCGGCGCGAGACAAGATGGAAATGCAGATCAAGCGCTCGCAGCCGCGCGTGCGACGCTTCGGCTGAAGGCGGATCGCCCTTCACCGCGACTGGCAGCGCTCCGACGCAACGCCGGCGCAGCGCGAATCAGGCCGGCGTGGGTGTGCGCGGTTCGGCCGGTGCTTGCGCCGCACTGTCGTCGCTGCGCTGCGCCGCCGCGCGCTGTGCTTCTTCCTTGCGCTGGCGTGCCTCTTCTTCCAGCTTCGCCCAATACAGATACTCGAACTCGAAGCACATGGCTGGTCTCCTCTGGAGAATGGATAACCGCGGGCTCTGTGTTTCTCGTATCGGTGATCGTAGGACGGACGACTGCGCCTCGCAACCTCAACTTGCACGATCGAATTGTGCAATGCCGCGAGCTAAAAGACTATTTCAGACAATTCGGATAGTTGCGGATGGTGCGCCGAATCGTCGGTAGACGAGAACTTTGACCGAATCGGGCTACAGCGCGCCGAACGCGCGGCCCGTGACGCTCAACTGATGCGCGTCCTGGGCCCCTGCCGCGCGCTGCGCGGCGAAGTCGAGAACGTGACGTGGTGACGCCCGGTACAAGGTGGGATCGAAAAAATCCAGGTAGGAGAACAGCAGATCGGGTCGGGACACCGCCAGCAGATCGATCCCGCCGGCCCGCGATGCCTGGGCGACGGCGCGCAGGAAGGCAGCATCGAGCGGGGACCAGAACCCGAAGGACGCCCGCGCCGCGCTGGCGCCCTGATAGGGCCCCGGCGCGGGCTCGTCGCGCCCGGCCTTGGCCAGCCACACCTCGCTGAGCACGACGCGTTTGCCGGGATCGCGTGCGCGGATGGCCCGCGGCCAGGCGATCAGCCGCTCGAGCAGCGCATCCTGTCCGCTGTCGGCGCGGTAGAAGCGCAGGTCGATATAGTCCAGACCCGCCACGCCGGCGAACGCGTCGACGTAGACGGGCGATTCGGCCACCGGGCTGCCGGCGCCCAGGTGCGGGACGAGGTCGGCAAATGCTTCACGCAGCCGCGCGCTGGTCTGCTCGAGGTAGCGCTGCCAGTCCGACGGACGCAGTTGCAAGCCGGCCTGGCTGCGCGGCTCGCTCACCAGCGTGAGATAGTCCGGTTGCATGGCGAGTACCAGCAGCTTCGCCTCTTCCGCACGCTCCTCAAAGAAGCGCGCCTTGGTCATGCCGCGGTAATGGCGGCGGCCCTGCATCACGGCCTGCTCGGGCGGCAACGACGCGTGCCGCAGCACCAGGCGCAAGCCCCGTACGCGAACGTCATTGGCGACGTTGGCCAGCAGTTCGAGAATCGGCCGGGGATCGTGGAAGGCGGCGGTGAGCAGCGGGTGGCACACGTCCAGCACCACCGCCTGCACGCCCGCGCGCAGCAGCCCGTCCAACTCGCGCTGTGCCTCCAGGCGTCGCATCGGCATCAGTAGTTCGCCCGGGGCCACACACGACAGGGCACGCACGGAGGCACCGCGCAGCAGCGGCGGATCCCCCTGCACCCGCGGCAGTGCGGCACGGAATGCGGCGACGCGCTCCGCCAGCTCGTCATACAGCGCGCGGTGCTGTCTGGGTATCTGCGTGTCCTGCGCCACCGCCACGCACGAAAACAGTGCCAGCCACAGCAGCATGCCGGGCCATGCACCGTGCTGCGCGCGGAAGCGCTTGCCGGAGCGCATCGGCCTACAGGGAAGGGGTGCCGATGCCGGGATTGTTGCGCTCGAACCTGGTTTGACAGGTGATGCAACGCGTTGCGGTCGGATTGGCTTTCAGGCGCGGAAACCCGATCTGCGTCCCGCACGCATCGCATTCCCCGTAATCGCCCTGTGCCATGCGCTCCAGCGCTGCCTCGATCTCGCGCAGCTCGCGGATGTCGCGCGCGGCCATGGCGTTGTCGACGTCGACCAGGAGATCCGCGACGGATGCCTCGCCGGCATCGGCCACCTGCCCCGCGAGATCCACGTAGCGCTGCTCGCCCGAGCGCGACAGTTCGTCGCGGATCTCGTCCACGAGCTGGGTGCGGCGCCGCTCGAGATCCTGGCGCAATTCTGCGAGCTGTCGATCCGTATAGGCCATTTGCCTCTCCTCGTGGTTCACCACCGATTCAATCATCCATCGCGGCGCTCGCCTTGGCCGCCACTGCGTTGGGTCAAGACGCACACACGGCGCTTCCGTCATTCGCGATTCGCGAATAGACTATGCTCATTGCCCTGCGCTGTCCGCCCTTGACCCTCAAGCCCCAGGACGTCTGCGTCCTGCTGAAGATCGCCTTGCTCCATCGTGGTCCCTGGTCTTACGGCCAGCTGGCCCTCGACCTGGGAATGTCCGCCTCCGAAGTGCACGCCGGCGTCAAGCGTGCCGTTCACGCGTCCCTGATGCACCTGGACGAAGGTTGGGGTAGCCCCGCTCTGCCCGCACTCGAGGAGTTCCTCGTGCACGGGCTCAAGTACGCCTTCAGTCCGGTGCGCGGGCGCTTGACGCGTGGGGTCCCGACCGCGCATGCTGCGCCCCCGCTGCGCGGACTGTTCCCGGCGCTTCCGGGTCCGCCGCCGGTGTGGCCCGACGCAGACGGAGACATCGAGGGAATCGAGTTCTCTCCATTGTACAAGTCGGTTCCGTTCGCCGCGAAGCGCGATCCGCGCCTGTACGAACTGTTCGCGCTGGTGGATGCATTGCGCGCGGGCAACTGTCGCGGACCGTCGAGGGTCTTGCAGGCGCTGCGTGCGCGCCTGCACCCGCCACGCGTCGAGGCATTGGGGCGGCGACCGGCGGTCGACGCGACGAAAGGCAGCAAGCGAGGTACCCATGGCAAAGAAGCCCGGCTATACGGCCGAAGACATTGAGATCCTCGAGGATCTCTCGCCCATCCTGCACCGGCCCGGTATGTATACCGATCCGGTCAACCCGAACCACGCCCTGGTCGAGATCCTCGACAACGCGGCGGACGAGGGCCTGGCCGGATTCGCGCGAGACGTGGACGTGATCCTGTACGAGGACGGCTCGGCCGAGGTGGTGGACAACGGGCGCGGCATTCCCGTCGACATCCATCCGAAGAAGAAAGTGCCCGCGGTGCAGGTGATCTTCACCACCCTGCACTCGGGCGGCAAGTTCCGCAAGACCGACCGGGAAGCAGCGTATCGCATAGCGGGCGGGCTGCACGGCGTCGGGGTGTGCGTGAGCAATGCGCTGTCACGGCGTCTCGAGGTCGAGGTACGCCGCGACGGCGGCGTGCACCGCATCGTCTTCGGCGACAACGGCAAGGTCAAGGAGCCCCTCAGGCAGGTCGGCAAGGCCGCGCCCCGCGAGACCGGCACGCGCGTGCGCTTCTGGCCGGATGCGCGCTATTTCGATTCACCCCAGATCGTCGCCGCGGACCTGGCCGCGCTGATGCGCGCCAAGGCCATGCTCTTGCCGGGCGTGAAGTTCACGCTCGGCATCGAGAAGAAGGGCAAGGTCGAAAGCCAGACCTGGCACTTTCCACAAGGCATCCAGGGCTACTTCCAGAGCGCGGTCGGCAATCTCGACCCGGTCGCCGACAGCTTCTTCGGCGAGCGCTACGTCGCCGCACAGTCGGAGTCGGACAGCTTCGCCGAGGGCGAGGGCGCGATGTGGGCGATCGCCTGGACCCCGGAGGGCGAGGTCGTCACCGAGTCGTACGTCAACATGATTCCCACGCGTCATGGCGGGACGCACGTGTCCGGCCTGCGGGAGGGCGTGTACAACGCGATCAAGAATTTCATCGACCTGCACGCAATGGGGCAGCGCGGTCTCAAGGTCGTACCCGAGGACGTGTGGTCGCGCGCGAACTACGTGCTGGCGGTGAAGATGCTCGATCCGCAGTTCAAGGGTCAGGTCAAGAACGAGCTGATTTCGCGCGATGCGGTCAAGCTGACTGCACAGATGGTGCGCGATCCGTTCGAGTTGTGGCTCAACCAGCATGTCGACGAGGGCAAGCGCATTGCGGAACTGGTGATCCGCCAGGCCAATGCGCGCACGCGCGCGGCGCAGAAGGTGGAGCGGCGCAAGAGCGCGGGCGTGGCGGTGCTGCCCGGAAAACTGACCGACTGCGCGTCCGAGGATCCGGAACGCAACGAGCTGTTCATCGTGGAGGGGGATTCTGCCGGCGGATCGGCCAAGCAGGCGCGGGACAAGGAGTTCCAGGCGGTACTCCCGCTCAAGGGCAAGCCGAAGAACACCTGGCAGGACAGCCCTGACACGTTGTACGCGAACAAGGAGATCGAGGCGATCGCCCTGGCGATCGGCGTGGACCATCACAAGCTCGGCGACGACATCGACTTGAGCAACCTGCGCTATCGCAAGATCATCGTTCTCGCCGATGCCGACGTCGACGGATCGCACATCCAGGTGCTGCTGCTCACGCTGTTCTTCCGGCACTTCCCGAAGCTCATCCAGAACGGCAACGTGTTCGTCGCGCAACCGCCGCTGTTCCGCATCGACGTGCCCGGACAGGGCAAGAGCAAGCCGGCGCGCAAGCTCTACGCGCTCGACGAGCAGGAACTCGTCGTGCTGGAGGAGAAGCTGGCGGACGAGGGGGTGCGCGAGGGCAGCTGGCAGGTCAGCCGCTTCAAGGGCCTGGGCGAGATGAATGCGGATCAGCTGTGGGAGACCACGCTCAATCCCGACACGAGGCGCGTCCTGCCCGTGACGCTGGAGGACGGACTCGAGGTGTCCAATGACATCTTCAACATGATGATGGCCCGAGAGAATGCCTCGCAGCGCCGCGAGTGGATGGAGACGTACGGCAATCTGGTGGAAGCGGACTTCACATGAGCAGCGATCAGCCCGATCTGTTCGGCGACACGGCCATCGCCGAGAACGAAAAGCCCGCCGACAAGCCGCACGGCGCGAAGCCCGCAGCCGCCGGCGGCGGCGCAGGCCGCCTGCCGCCGCACTTCGCGCCGATGTCGGGCGAACTGGGCGATGCACTCCCGGTGGGTCGATACGCCTCGACCCAGTACCTGCAGTACGCGATCGCGACGGTGAAGGATCGCGCGCTGCCGCGCGTGGGCGACGGCCAGAAGCCGGTGCAGGGTCGCATCCTGTACACGATGTGGGACAACGGCACGCGCGCGGGCACCAAGCGCACCAAGTCCGCCGCAGTCGTGGGCGACGTGCTCGGCAAGTACCACCCGCACGGCGATGCCTCGGTGTACGACGCACTCGTGCGTCTGGCTCAGGAATTCACGCTACGCTATCCGCTCATCGACGGGGAGGGCAACTTCGGCTCGCGTGATGGCGACGAAGCGGCGGCCTACCGATACACAGAAGCGCGTCTGACGCGCTTCGCGGAAGTGCTGCTGGCCGAACTCGAGCAGGGCACGGTCGATTTCATCCCGAACTACGACGGCACGCGCGAAGAGCCGGTCGTGCTGCCGGCACGCCTGCCGGTGGTGCTGCTCAACGGCGCCTCCGGCATCGCCGTGGGGATGGCTACCGAAATTCCCAGCCACAACCTGAACGAGGTCGCCACTGCCGCAGTTGCGATGATCCGCGATCCGCAGCTCTCGGTGGCCGGTCTCATGCGCCACATCAAGGGACCGGACTTCCCGGGCGGCGGGCAGATCATCACGCCGCGCGCCGAGATGAAGGAGGCCTATTCCAGCGGGCGCGGATCGATCCGCGTGCGTGCGCGCTGGACGATCGAGCGGCTGGCCCGTGGTCAGTGGCAACTGGTGGTGTATGAGCTGCCTCCCGGCACATCCGCGCGCAAGGTGCTGGAGGAGATCGATGCGCTGAGCAATCCTCAACCGAAGGCCGGAAAGAAGTCGCTCACGCCCGAGCAGCAGCGCGAGAAGCAGTTGGTGCTGTCGATGCTCGATACCGGCGAGCGCAGCGTGCGCGACGAGAGCGATCGCCAGCATCCGGTTCGGCTGGTGTTCGAGCCGCGCACCTCGAAGATCGACGAGAACGAGTTCATCAACCTGCTGCTCGCAAAGACCAGCCTGGAGACCAACGTCGCGCTCAACCTGGTGATGGTCGGCCTGGACGGTCGGCCGACCAGCAAGAACCTGCGCGATATCGTCTCCGAGTGGGTCCAGTTCCGGCTGACCACCGTCACGCGACGCACGCGCTACCGGCTCGACCAGGTGCTGGATCGCATCCACGTGCTGGAAGGGCGGATGATCGTCCTGCTCAACGTGGACAAGGTCATACGCATCATCCGCAATGCGGACGACCCGAAGGCCGATCTCATCGCGGCGTTCGAGCTGTCCGAGCGCCAGGCCGACGACATCCTCGACATGCGCCTGCGCATGCTCGCCAAGCTCGAGCACATCAAGATCGAGCAGGAGCTGGACGACAAGCGCAAGGAGCAGAAGCAGCTCGAGCGCATCCTCGACGATCGCAAGGCGCTGGAAGACCTGGTCGTGTCCGAGATCGAGAAGGACATGCAGACCTTCGGCGACAAGCGCCGCACGCGCATCGAGGAGGCGGAGAAGGCCGAAGTCGAGACGCCGATCGTCGACGATCCGGTCACGGTGATCTTCTCCCGCAAAGGGTGGGTGCGCGCGCGCCAGGGCTGGGAAGTCGACCCGAACGCGCTGTCCTTCAAGGAAGGCGATGCCTTGCAGTCGCTGATCAGGGTGCGCACGGTCGACCCGGTCGTGTTCCTGGATTCGAAGGGGCGTGCCTACACGGTGGAAGCCTCACAGCTGCCGCCGGGACGCGGCGACGGTGCTCCCGCGTCGTCGCTGGTGGACGTGCAGGACGGCGCCCACATCCTCTACGTCGTGGCCGGCAAGCCGG
Source organism: Pseudomonadota bacterium (assembly GCA_023430065.1). GTDB lineage: Bacteria > Pseudomonadota > Gammaproteobacteria > Burkholderiales > SHXO01 > SHXO01. The sequence goes on from JAEZCG010000166.1 coordinate 10,801, forward strand.
ACACGAGCGTGATCGTCGCCTCCAACGCCGGCTACGGATTCCTGACCAAGCTCTCCGACATGATGTCGTCGCGCCGTGCCGGCCGGGAGTTCCTGAGCGTCGAGGACGACGAACGGCCGTTGCAGCCGATGGCGTATCGGGAGGCGGCGGACAACTACGTCGTCGCTGTGTCCGAGCAGGGCCGCATGCTGCTGTTCCAGACCGCCGAGCTCAAGCAGATGGCGCGCGGGCGGGGCGTGATCCTCATGGGGCTGGAGAAGGGCGAGAAGCTGGTGGCGGTGGCGGTGACCAACCAGCGCACGCTCACGCTATTCGGAACGGGTCGAGGCGGCAAGGAGCGCGACGTGACCATCGGCGAGAAGGACATGGGGCATTACGCAGGCCACCGTGCGCGCATGGGGCGCGTACTACCCGACAAGCTCAAGCCGCAGGCGCTGCGACTCGCGCCCGTGCAGCCGGGGACCCAGGACTAGCGTCGAGCAGACCCGGGCCGTTCTTGCCGCGCGTTGGGCGATGAACGCCTGCACTGGCGGCGCGTGTGTGGAGATCGCCCGGAAATGTCCCGGAACTAAGGCGGCGCCGGCAGCGCCGGCGTGTCGTCCTTGAGCGCGACCCCCGACACGCGCAATCGGCGCGACGTGCCCATCAGGTGCAGCAGCTGGTGCGACGCCCGGGCGTAGTCCAGCCCCTGCGGGCGGACGTTCGAGATGCAGTTGCGCTGCGCGTTGGTGCAGCCGGGCAGGGGATTCCAGGTGAGATAGATGCCGAGGCTGTCGGGAGCGGACAGTCCCGGCCGCTCGCCGATCAGCATCACGCTCATCGCCGCACCGAGCAGGGCGCCGATCTCGTCCGCCACGGCGACGCGGCCCTGCTGCACGATGCACAGCGGTGCGAGCCGCCACGCGCCTGCAGCCAGCTGCGGCAGCACCCGTTCGAGCAGCGGCGGGGCATGGCGTTCCAGCGCGATGGCGGATAGTCCGTCCGCCAACACGAAAACGACGTCGGGCGCCGGTGCAGCGTCGGCCGGCGGGGAATCCAGCAGCGCCTTCGATTCCGGTGCGAGGATACGGCCGAGGTCCGGCCGCTGGATGTAGCGGTGGCGGTCGGTGGCGGCGCTGCGCAACTGCAGCACGGTCCAGCCGCGCATTTCCAGGGCCGTACCGAGCGCATCGAGGTCGAGGTCGCGCATCACGGCATCGCGCGCCCGCGCGCGTGCCAGCTGGAAGTCGAGCAGGGCGCGTGTCGGCAGGCTGCCGCCGGCACGTCCGAGCGCGATGCGCGCATCCGTGAAGCGTCGCAGGGCGCTCCACGGGTCCGCGCCGTGCACGCGCTTCGCGATCTCGTCGTTCACGACTCGTTCGAGGGTGCGCCGGGCACCAGGTCGAGCAGGCGGTGGGAGGCAGGCGCGGGCCGGAGCGTGAGCGGGCTGTCGAACAGTCCCATGCGCAGCAGCCACGCCTCGAACTCGGGCGCAGGCCGCAGGCCCAGCGTCTGGCGCAGATACAGCGCGTCGTGGTGCGAGGTGCTCTGATAGTTGAGCATGATGTCGTCCGCGCCGGGCACGCCCATGACATAGTTGACGCCCGCCACGCCGAGCAGCGTGAGCAGTGTATCCATGTCGTCCTGGTCGGCGTCGGCGTGATTCGTGTAGCACACGTCCACGCCCATCGGCAGGCCGAGCAGTTTGCCGCAGAAGTGGTCCTCGACGCCGGCGCGCACGATCTCGCGTCCATTCAGATACTCCGGGCCGATGAAGCCGACGACGCTGTTGACCAGCAGCGGACGGAACAGGCGCGCGAACCCATAGGCGCGCGCCTCCAGCGTCTGCTGGTCCACGCCGTGGTGGGCGTTCGCGGACAGCGCGCTGCCCTGGCCGGTCTCGAAGTACATCACGTCGTCGCCGACGCTGCCGCGGCGCAGGGAGAGTGCCGCGGCGCGTGCCTCGTGCAGCAGCGCGGCATCTACGCCGAAGCTCTCGTTGGTCGCCTGCGTTCCGCCGATCGACTGGAAGACGAGGTCGACCGGGGCGCCGCGCTCGATTGCGGCGATCGAGGTGGTCACGTGCGTCAGCACGCACGACTGCGTGGGGATTTCGTGCGTCCGGATGATTTCGTCGAGCATGCGCAGCAGATCGCGCACGCGCCCGAGGCTGTCGCTGGCCGGGTTGATGCCGATCACCGCGTCGCCGCAGCCGTACATCAGTCCATCCAGGATGCTCGCGGCAATGCCGCGCGGATCGTCGGTGGGATGATTGGGCTGGAGCCGCACGGCCAGGCGACCGCGCAGGCCCAGCGTGTTGCGCAGCGCACTGGTGACCTCGCACTTGTGCGCCACCAGCACCATGTCCTGGATGCGCATGAGCTTGCTCACCGCGGCGACCATCTCGGGCAGCATGCCGGGTGCGAGTGCGCTCAGGGCATCGCTCGTCGTGGCATAGTCGAGGAGCCAGTCGCGCAGCCCTCCTACAGTCAGATGCCGAACGGCGGAGAAGGCGGCCGCATCGTGGGTCTCGAGGCCGATGCGCGTGACTTCATCGTCCTCCGGCGGGATGAGGTGCTCCTTCAGGAAGGTGTCGAGCGGCACGTCGGCCAAGGCCATCTGTGCGGCGACGCGCTCCTCCGCACTCGCCGCCGCGATACCGGCCAGCGCATCGCCCGTGCGGCCCGGCGTCGCCTTGGCGAGAAGCGTCTTGAGCTCGGGGAAGACGTAGGAACGCGAACCGACGCGTTGACGGAACCGGGGCATGACCGCATGCGCATGAGGCGGAGAGCTATGGTAGCGCGCGGCGCTCGAGCACGCCCTGCCGTGCACGGCTGTATCGACCGCGTACGGCGCCGTCGCGCGACGCGTGTTCGACCCGGCGAGCGCTGAGCATTCCATCCAGCGCCGCGGCCGCGCCGCAGGGCCGCGCCCGCGCGCAGCGAGACGTCGTCGTGCGCGCGGAAACATGGTACTTGCGGCGCCGAGGGCAAGTGCGTGTCGGCGCTGCCTGCGCGCTTGCTGTATCGTCCCGAGAGGCTCCTGGCCTTGACCGGTGTCGCGACCTCAGGGTGCGTTTCAACGAGGCGGGGGATGGACAATCTTCCACGCCACACCGCAACATGGCGCGTCATCGCACGCTGGCGACAGCGTGTCCCTGGACCCCTCGGACGTTCCCGCATCGCTCTCGGCCCGTCGAACACTCATGCGATCGGCACTGCACCGGATGGTGCCCCTGCTCGACTGGGCGCGGAGCTACTCACGCGCCGATCTCGAGGGCGACCTGCTCGCCGGCATCGTGACCGCGATCCTGCTCGTCCCGCAGGCCATGGCGTTCAGTCTGCTGGCGGGACTGCCGCCGCAGGCCGGCCTGTATGCGAGCATGCTGCCCCCTGTCATGTACGCCCTTCTCGGCACCAGCCGGACGCTGGCGGTCGGTCCGGTGTCGGTCGCGGCGATCATGGTTGCGCAGGCGCTCGCGCAGATGCCATCCGGCACCGATGCCCTCACCGCTGCACTGCTGCTGGCACTGCTTTCGGGTCTCGTGCTGATCGGTCTGGGCATGTTGCGTCTGGGGCAACTCGCGAACTTCCTCGGCCATCCCGTGCTGAGCGGATTCACCACCGCCGCGGCGCTGGTCATCGTGGCCGCGCAACTGCCTGCGCTGTTCGGCATTGCCCTGCCTGCGGACTGGAGGATGGCCGATCTGCCGGCGCTGTTCGCGGCGTTCAATTCCGTCGCGCTCTTCATCGGCGTCGGTGCGCTCGTCCTGCTCTGGTTCGCCGCCGGACGCCTCGAGCGCATCCTGTGCCGAGCCGGCATGTCCGCTCGCGGCGCCTCGGCAGCGAGCAAGACTGCGCCGCTGTTGGCCGTCGGCGCAGGTACGCTGGCGGTCGTCGCCCTCGACCTCGATGCGCGCTACGGCGTCGCGGTGGTGGGCGCCCTGCCTGCCGGGCTACCCACTCTCGGACTGACGCTGCCGGCGGCGCACATGCTGATCGACCTGCTGCCTTCCGCCGTGCTCATCGGCATGGTCGGCTACGTCGAGAGCGTCTCCATCGCCAAGACGCTCGCCAACCGCAGGCGCCAGGCGATCGATCCGAACCAGGAACTGCTGGCACTGGGGGCCGCCAACGTCGCCGCCGCGTTCTCCGGCGGCATGCCGGTGGCCGGTGGCTTCAGCCGCACCCTGGTCAACTTCAATGCGGGTGCCCGGACGCAGGCGGCGGCGTTGCTCACTGCGGCATTGGTCGCGTCGGTCGCGCTGCTGTTCACGCCGCTGCTTGCGCAGATACCGAAGGCGGCGCTCGCGGCAATCATCATCTTCGCCGTGTCGCGCCTGATCGACCTGCGCACGGCACTGCATGCATGGCGTTACGACAGGATCGACGGTGCGGTCCTGCTCGTTACGGCCGTGGGCGTGCTTGCGCTCGGCATCGAGGAGGGGCTGGTGTCCGGTGTGGTGGCGTCGCTGCTCACGTATGTCTGGCGCGCTTCCCGCCCGCACATGGCGGTGCTCGGTCGCGTGCCGGGAACCGAGCATTTCCGCAACGTGCAGCGCTACTCCCACCTGGAGACCTGGCCGCACATCCTGCTGCTGCGCGTGGACGAACACCTCTCGTTCGCCAACGCGGTGTACCTCGAGCAGGCGCTCATGCAGCACGTCGCCCAACGGGCGCAACTGAAGCACCTCGTGCTCGTGTGCAGCGGCATCAACGGCGTGGACTTCAGCGCCCTCGAGACCCTGGTCAAATTCGCTGAGTCCGCGCGTGCCGCCGGCATCACCCTGCACCTCGCCGAGGTCAAGGGCCCGGTGATGGATCGCCTGCGCGGCACCGAACTGCTGCGCGGGTTACCGCCGGGGCGCGTATTCCTGAGTGCACACGAGGCGATTCGCGCGCTCGTATGAAGCGCGAGCGGAAACCAACTCGACGCGTGCGGTCGTCCGCGGGACGCGCAGGTCAGCCCGCTCAGTGCAGGTGGCGGCGTCCGCGCGAGATGCGTGCCGGCTCGGTCGACACCTCGACCTGGCCCATGTCGCCCTTGTGCTCGAAGCTCTTCAGGAACAGGTCATTGACGTGGTTGACCACCTCCGACACTTCCTGCGGATTGAAGTGCCGCGACAGGAGATTGGACAGGTCCTCGGCCATGCGCCGGCGCTGCGCTTCCTGAATGCTCTCGGGATTCGGGCCGACGAAGACGATACCGATCTCGTCGCGCCCATCCTCATGGTAATAGCTCAGCTGGATCTCGGTGGCCTGCTCGGTCGCGCGTGACAGTCCCTGCAGCGACTCCTCGATCACCTTGCGGAAATTGCGTCCGACATCGCCGGTCCAGCAGATCTCCAGCATGCGGCGGCGCGAGTCGTAGACCACGCCCGGTTCGTCGCGATGCACGCTCTTGAGCTCGTCGAGGCTCTCGACGTCGAGGTAGTCGAGCCAGGGCTGCAGGGCGGTCTCGATCTGCGACAGCGAGACGCCGGGGCGAAGCGGAAGGATGCCGTGGACGTGGACTTCTGTGCGCATGAGCGATTCTCTCGAGTGGATCGCGATCCTGCGATCGACATTCCGGGACCGCGAGTATACGCCCATCCGCTGGCCCTGGCGTCGCCGCCGGCTGACGGGCGGGGGCCGTGCCGGCGCGTACAATGCGGAACATACCGTCTCGAAAACAACTCCCCCCTTCTCCGTGGATTTCGTCCTGTCCCGCGTGCGCGCTCTGGCGCCGTTTCCGCGAGCGGTCCTCTACATGATGTGCATGGTGCTGTGCTTTGCCGTGCTCGAGACCACCGCCAAGTACCTCGCCGGCCACTATCCCGTCCCGCAGGTCGTCTGGGCGCGCTATACCGTGCACATGGTCTTGATGCTGATGCTGCTCGGCCGGCGCATGGGCCTGGGTCTGATTCGCACCCCCAACCCCCTCAGCCAGCTATTGCGCGCATCGCTGCTGCTCGGGTCCACACTGTGCAACTTCGGCGCACTGAGCGTCCTGCCGCTGGCAGAAGTCAAGGCCATCAGCTTCGTCTCCCCGCTGCTGGTCGCATTGTTCGCCGTGTGGCTGCTGAAGGAAACGCTGTCGCGAGACCGGTGGATGGCCATCTTCGCCGGTTTCGCCGGCACGCTGTTCATCGTTCGACCGGGTACCGCAATGCTCTCGCCGGCTACGGCGCTCGCATTGGGCAGTGCCTTGTGCTACAGCCTGTACCAGATCATGACGCGCCGCCTGAGCGACGACGAGAATCCTCTGGTGACGCTGTTCTACACGTCCCTCGTGGGATTCGTCGCCATGTCCCTGTTCGCCCCGCTCGTCTCCCGCCCGGTGAGCATGCCGCACGTACCGCTGTTCCTGCTGCTCGGTTGCATGGGAGCGTTCGGGCACTACCTGCTGATCCGGGCGATGGAATTGCAGCCGGCTTCGACGCTCTCGCCGTTCGGCTACACGCAACTGGTGTGGGTCACGTTGCTGGGGCTTCTGGTGTTCGGCCACGTGCCCGATCTGCACGCGGTGACCGGCATGCTCATCATCGTCGGCAGCGGCCTGTACGTTGCCTGGGGACACAAGTACGCCCGAAGGGAGGAGCCTGAGAGCGCGATCGAGTGACGGCAGCGGCGAGCGGCCGTCGCGCCTTGTCCGGCGCCCTGGTCCATCGTGATTCGCCGCGGCGCTACTTTGCCGGCGCGTCGCGCGCGATCTCCAGGTCGATCGCGACCGGAACGGTGCGCGGCGGCTCGCAGGCACCCGCGCGGCATGTCTGATAGCGCACGACGCCGCGCAAGACCCGCCGCTCCCACTTCGCGTCGGCCGGCACGCTGACCGGCAGGCGGATTGCCACCACGCCGGTGTGGGCCGCGACGGGCGCAGCGCCGTCGAGTAGATCGGCGGGCCGTGGCCGCGGGTAGTGCGGGGCGCCGAAGCGCACGCCCTCGACCGGGCGCATGCGCAACTGCAATGGCCGCAAGGTGGCATGGCGTACCCCTGCACCGACCACCGCGACGCCCTCGGCGATGCTGAAACGGATCACCACCTGGGCGCTGGCGCCGGGGCGCAGGCGCAGATCGGCCTCCTCCCACAACTGGACCGGTTCCGCGGCACCCGCGGCCAGGGCGACGGCGAGCAAGGCTGCCGTCAGCACGGGACGAAGCACGGGGATCCCTATTCTTCGCCCGGTGCGGCGAGGTCCTCCGCAGAGGCGTTGGGCAGCCGGGATACGAGCATCTTGTCGACCCGGTGGCGGTCCATGTCCATCACCTCGAAGCGCAGACCCTGCCACTCGAAGCGGTCGGCCACCACCGGCACGCGTCCGAGCCGCAGCATGACGAAGCCGCCGAGCGTGTGGAAGTTGCCCTTGTCCTCGTCCTCGAGTTCCTCGAGATCGAAGATCTCCTTGAACTTGTCGAGTGAGAGCATGCCGTCCAGCAGCCAGGAGCCGTCCTCGCGCTGCACGGCGTCCGGATCGGTCTCGGTCTGGTCGGTATTGATGTCGCCGACGATCGCCTCGAGCACGTCGTTCATCGTCACCAGGCCCTGGATCTCGCCGTACTCGTCCACCACCAGCGCGACGTGCACGCGGTTCTTCTTGAACGTCTCGAGGAGTTCCATCGAGGAGATCGAGTTGGGCACGTACAGCGGGCGCTCGAGCAGGTTGGTGAAGTCGATGGCCTCGCCACGCAAACTCTGACGCACCAGCACCTTCGACTGCAGGAAGCCGAGCACGCTGTCCAGGCCCCCCTTGCACACCGGCATGCGCGAGTAGGGGCTGCCGAGCAGCTTCTCGCGGTTCTCCTCGTAGGACTCCTCCAGATCCAGGAAGAAGATGTCCACGCGCGGCGTCATGATTGCCCCGACGCGCTGCTCGTCCAGGCGCAGGATGTTGGATACGAGCGCCTGCTCGGACTCCTCGAACACGCCAGCCTCGGTGCCCTGTTCCATCAGCACCTTGATCTCTTCTTCGGTCACCGGCGGCTCGGCGCCCTCGCGGCCGCCGACCAGGCGCAGCACCGCTTCACTGGACAGGCTGAAGAAGCGCACGAGGGGATATGCCGCGCGGGACAGCCACTGCATCGGCCGGGCGATGGCGCTGGCGATCATCTCCGGGTTGCGCAATGCCAGTCGCTTGGGGACGAGTTCCCCGATCACGACGGAGAGGTAGGTGATGGCCACGACCACGATGCCCGTCGCCAGATATTGATTGTACGGATCGAACACCCCGATGCGCGTGAAATGTTCGGCCAGAGACTGCGCAACGGCTGCCTCGGCGAGCGCGCCGCTCAGGATGCCGATCGTGGTGATGCCCACCTGGATGGTGGACAGGAAGCGGCCCGGCTCGTTGGCCAGACTCAAGGCGGAGGCGGCCGCCTGGCTGCCGTCGTCCGCCCACTGCTGCAGGCGCGCCTTGCGCGCGGAGACGACGGCCATCTCCGACATGGCGAACACGCCGTTGAGGAGGATCAGAATGGCCAGAAAGAGCAGTTCCATGTAGAGGTCCGAATGAAGCCGGACCTTCTAGGATACCGGTTCCGCTCACCCCCCGCGCCCGCGGGCAGCCCGGTGGGGGACAGGCATCAGAACACCTTGCGGAACTCGAAGTACAGCGAGGGTAGGATGAAGAATGTGATCACGATGGCCGCGATCCATAGCAGCGCCATCATCCAGGCGGGTGCGGACATCTCCCGCGGCTGATGCCGCAGCGCCAGGTAGACGGTGCCGAAGGACACGATCGGCAGCAGCATGGCCTGGCCGATGCCGGTCCAGGTCACCATGCTCACCGGCGCCTGCCCCAGCAGATAGAAAAAGCTCACCGCCAGTACGTTGACGATCACGATCCAAATGTCGCGCCAGCGCGAGCGCCGGACGTAGTCGTCCTTCTCAAAGGCACCTGCGATCTGCATCATGTCCGCGAGCATGCGCGAGTTGCCGGCGGTGACGGCGAAGATCGTCCCGTACAGGGTCACGATGGCACCGAGATAGAAGAGCCACAGGGACCAGCCGCCCAGGGTCACGGTATAGATGCGCGACAGCGTCCCGATCATGTCCTTGCCCGCCGGGACCAGTCCCATGCCGTTGAGCACGCCCGCTCCCAGCAGGTAGAAGGCGATGGTGGCGATGGTGTAGACGATCATCGAGACCACCACGTCGACGTGCATGACGCGGATCCAGCCGACCGCGCGCCGCCGCCACGCCTCGGAATCCTCGCGCGGCCCGGTGAAGCGCGCGTATCCCTTCTCGATGCACCAGTAGGGGTAGATGCACAGTTCGCCCGAGGCCACGCCGGTGATGCCGAACACGGCGATGGCGACCGCCAGTCCCGCCTCGGGGAAACCGAAGGTCAGGCCGCTGGCGATCTTTTCGAGGCTGAAGTACTGCGGCATGTTGAGCATCAGCAGGGCCGACAGCAGCGTGAGCATGGTGAAGATGCTCACCTTCATCACAGCCAGCTTCTCGATGCGTCCGTAGGCGCCGCCGAGTAGGAGAGCCAAGGTAATGGCGAAGAAGATGGCTACCCAGCCTGCCACCGGAATGGCCGGGATCAGGCTGAACATCACCTGGGAGATCCCGATGTACATGCCGGTGAGCGCGAACAGCACCATGAAGGTCGCCCCCGCCCAGGCCCAGATGAACCAGTGCAGGAGCAGGCGCGGGCCCGGCATGCGCGCGAAGGCCACCAGCGTGGTCTCGCCGGTGGTGATCACGTAGCGCCCGAGCATCGCCTGCACGATCGACTTGATCAGGCAGCTGAAGATGATCAGCCACAGCATGACGTAGCCGACCTTGGCGCCGAGCGTGGTGGTGGCGATCAGCTCGCCCGAGCCGACGATGGAGGCGGACAGGACCAGGCCCGGCCCGATGCGGCGCAGGATGTTGCCCACGCCCTCGGGGGGGTCCTGGATGTGCTCGTGGCTGAGCCGGTAGGGATCGAAGCGCGCGGGGAGCGGTTGTGCCTGATCGTTCATGCTGCCTTGCTCCACGTAGGTGAGGTAAGGACCGACGATCGGGCGGCTGCCCCGCCCGGACACTCAGCGTGCTGCGACGACGCGGATTTCCACCAGGTACTTCGGATGGGCGAGACGGGATTCCACGCAGGCACGCGCGGGGGCCTGGCCGGCGGGCACCCACTTGTCCCACACCGCATTCATCTCGTCGTAGTAGCGCGCATCCGCCAGCCAGATGGTGGCCATCAGGATCTTGGTCTTGTCGCTGCCGCACTCGGCCAGCAGCTTGTCGATCTGATCCAGGATCTGGCCTGTCTGCCCGCCGGCGTCTGGCACCGGATGATCGGCCACGATGCCCGCCAGGTAGACCGTGTCGTTGTGGACCACCGCCTGGGACAGGCGCGGACCCACGTGCTTGCGCTCGATGCTCATGATGTCGTTCTCCGAACGATCAGCCCCACAGGCCCCAGCGCCTCGCCTCGCTCACGAGCACGAAGCCGGTAATGACGATCGCGCCCGCCCACAGCAGCAGGTGGCCGAGCGGTGTTGCACGCATCTCGCGGGGCATGTGGCGGTACACCAGGTAGAGCGTGCCGAGCGAGATGATCGGCAGCGTCCACGCCTGTGCCAGCCCACCCCACTTGACCATCGCCACCGGCTGCTCCCCGAAGATGAAGTAGAAGCAAACCGGGATCACGGTCAGCACCACGATGAAGATGTCGCGCCAGCGGTTGCGCGCCTTCATGTCGTCGTGCTGGAACGCGCCCTGCAGGCGCATGAAGTCGGCGAACATGCGGGAGTGTCCGGCGGTGGCGGCGAAGATGGTGCCGTACAGCACGATGATCGCGCCGATGTAGAACAGCCACTTGGCCCAGCCACCCAGCGTCTGGGTGTAGATGTTGGACAGGATCGGGATCATGTCGCTGGTCGCCGGAACCTGCCCCATGCTGTGCAGAATGCCGGCTCCCAGCAGATAGAACGCGATGGTCGCGACCGTGTAGATGATCATCGAGCAGATCACGTCGACGTTCATGACGCGCACCCAGCCGCGTGCACGCCGCCGCCACGCCTCGCTGTCCTCGTGCGGACCGGTGTAGCGGGCATAGCCCTTTTCCACGCACCAGTAGGTGTACATGTACAGCTCGGTTGCCCCCACTCCGGTGATGCCGAACACGGCGAGCGCCGTTGCGAGGCCGGCATCCGGCAACTTGAAGCTGAACCCCTGCCACACGTCACCCCACGAGAAGTACTCCGGCATCCGCGTCAGAACCACGGCGGACAGCAGCGTAATGAGGGTGAACAGCCCCACCTTGATCATCGCCAGCCGCTCGATGCGATGGTAGGCACCGCCCAGCAGCAGCACGAGCGTCAGCACGAAGAAGGCGAGCACCCACCATATCACCTCGATGCCGGTGATGAGCTTCATCGCCTGCGACACGCCGACGAACATGGCGCAGATCTGGAACAGGGTGACGAGCACCATGGCTGCCCAGGCCCACACCACCCAGTTGACGCGGCCGATCCTGCCCGGAATGCGGTTGAACGCCTCCAGGCCGGTCTCCCCCTTGGCGATCGTGTAGCGGCCGAGGAAGGACTGCACCAGCGCCTTGATCAGGCACGAGAAGACGATCAACCACATCACCGTATAGCCGACCTCGGCGCCGAGCGTGGTGGTGGCGATGAGTTCGCCCGAGCCGACGATGGAGGCGGACAGCACGATGCCCGGGCCGATCTTCTTGAGGATGTCTCGCATCGCGACCGGCGGCTCGAGGACGTGCTTGGGGTCGAGTTGGTATGGGTCGAGGTGCCCGGCCTGCACCTCGACTTCCTCGGCGGTGCGTGCGCTGTCGCTCATGAGGATCCTCCCGTCGTTTTTGTCTTGGTCCCGCTCCAGCCCAGGCGAGCGGAAGCGCGCTACGTTAGCATTATTGAGGCTGCAATTGTAGGGTAAGGGGTCAGGTCTTGCCTTTTGCCACCGGGAGGTCGATACGAAGTTCAGCGTACAAACGGCGGTGCTGCCCGAACTCGATTGCGAGCAAGTGGTGCGCAGACTCGCGCAGCACGGCTACGATGGCGTGGAATGGCGGGTGCACGATGCCTACCACCTGGCGCCGCGCGACCTGCCGGTGCGTGCGCGCGAGATCAAGCGACTGTGCGACGACCACGGCCTCGAGGTCTCCTGTCTGATGGGCTATGCGCCGCTGCGCGATCTCGAGCAGCAGCGCTGGTTCGGGGAGGCGTGCGCAGTCATGCAGTGTCCGCGCTACCGCCCCGGCGCCACGATCTACGACGGCAGCCGTTCCTACAGCAAGTTGCTGCGCGAGACCGTGGATGCGCTGGGCGCGGTGATCGAGGTCGTCGCGCCGTTCGGCGCCAAGCCGGTCATCGAAACCCACTTCAATACCATCGCGCCCAGTGCCTCGCTGGCGCTGCGCGTGGTCGAGCACTTCGACCCGGCACGCGTGGGTGTCAACTACGATCCCGCCAATCTGGTCATCGAGGGGCGGGAGACCTGGCGCATGGGCCTGGAACTGCTCGGCCCCTACCTCGACTATGTGCATGCGAAGAACGCCGCGTGGGTACGTGAGGACGGGCGCTGGCGCTGGGTGTTCGCGTCGATGCGCGACGGGCAGGCCGACTGGCCCGAGATCATGCGCGCCCTGCGCGCGGTCGGTTACGACGGCACCATTGCGTTCGAGAATTTTTTCGAAGTGCCGATTCGCACTACCGGTTTCGTCGGCGAGGATCTCACGCAGCACGTCGAGCGCTACCGCGACATCGACGAGCGCCTGGCCGACGACCTCGCCTACCTCTCGACCTTACTCGAGCGCCTGGTCGCGGACTGAGGCTGCGCGCTCGACTTCACACGACTGCCGGTCGCGCATTGCGCAAGGTCACCAGTTCCTCCGATACCGTCGGGTGGATGGCCACGGTGTCGTCGAAATCGCGCTTGGTCGCGCCCATCTGCACGGCCACCGCGAATCCCTGCAGCATCTCGTCCGCACCCGGACCGATGACGTGGCAGCCGACCACGCGTTCCTCCGGACCTGCCACCACCAGCTTCATCGCCGCCTTCACTTTGCGCGTGGTAAAGGCGTGCAGCATCGGCGTGAACTTCGCCTGGTATACCTTCACCGCCTCGGCGCCGTAACGCAGGACCGCCTGCGGTTCGCTCAAACCGACGGTGCCGACCGGTGGATGGCTGAACATCACGGTCGGAATGTTCTCGTAGTCGAGCTTGCGCTCCGGCATGCCGCCGAACAGCCGGTCCGCGAGCCGGCGCCCCGCAGCGATCGCCACCGGCGTCAGTGCCACCCGACCGGTCACATCGCCGACCGCGTAGATGCCCTCGGCCCCGGTCTCCTGGAATTCATCGGTGATGACGAAGCCCATCTGGTCGCATGCCAGCCCCGTCGCGTTCAGATCCAGGGTGCGGGTATTCGGCGCGCGGCCGATGGCCCAGATCACCGTATCGAATCCGCCCACGCGCGTGCCGCTGTCGCACACGATGGTGAGGGTGCCGTCGCTCTCGCGACGCAGCCCGTCGACCTGCGAGTTGGTGACGAATTCGATGTTCTCCGCGCGCATGTGCTCCATCAGGTTCTCGCGCAGCATGGGATCGAAGCTCATCACCAGGTGATCGCGCCGCAGGATCAGCGTGACCTCGCTGCCGAGCGCGTGCAGCACGCCGGACAGTTCCGCTGCGATGTAGCCGGCGCCCACGATCGCCACCTTGCGCGGCAGACTTGCCAGTTCGAAGAACCCGTCCGAGGTGATGCCGAGTTCGGCGCCGGGCACGTCGGGCATGATGGGGTGGCCACCGGTTGCAATCAACACGTGTTTCGCGCGGTAGCGCGCGCCGTTCACCTCGACGGTTCGCGGGCCGACGAAGCGCGCTTCGCCTTGCACCAATTCGACCTTGTTCCCGGCGAGATAGCGCGCGTAGTGTCCATTGAGTTCGCGCACGTGGCGGTCGCGCTCCTCCTTCAGCCGCGCCCAGTCGAAGCCCTTGCGCTCGACCTCGAAACCGTAGTCCGCGGCATCCTCCAGGGCGTGGCCGATCTGGGCGGCATTCCACATCACCTTCTTGGGAACACAGCCGACGTTGACGCAGGTGCCGCCCAAACGGCCCTTTTCGATGAGCAGACAGCGCGCGCCGTACAGTGCCGCGCGGTTGGACGCTGCGACGCCGCCGCTGCCGCCGCCGATGGTGATGAGATCGAAATCCTGCGTCATGCTTGCGAGATGGAAGGTGAAAGGAAGCGGGAGTTTGCCCGAATGCCCGGGCATGGCTCAAGATTCGGAACGTGTCGGGAGGAATCGATCGGATGAAACGTGGCAAGGCCCTTGTCGTCGGCGCCACCGGTGTGGTCGGACGCTATCTTCTCATGCATCTGCTGCAGACCGGTGCCTGGGATGTGGTCGCCTTGTCGCGCCGCCGGCCGGACGTCGCCGGCGACTATGTCCATCTGGCGGTCGATCTCACCGACCGGGCGGCGTGCCGAGCCGGCCTCTGGGCAGACAACGATCTCACCCATCTGTTCTACGCGGCGTACCTGGACCGCACCGATCTGGCGGAACTGGCAAGCGTGAACACGCTCATGCTGGAGAACGTCCTGGACGCCGTGGAGGATGCGGCGCACGGTCTGCGGCACGTGAACCTGGTCGAAGGCACGAAGTGGTATGGAAGCCATCTCGGACCGTTCCGCACGCCAGCCAGGGAAAGCGACCCGCGCCACCTGCCGCCCAACATGTACTACGACCAGCAGGACCTGATCGAGGCGCGGCAGCGGGGAAAGCGATGGACCTGGTCGGCCGTGCGGCCGCACGCGGTGTGCGGCTTCTCGCTGGGCAGTCCGATGAACCTCGCGCTCGTGCTGGCGGTGTATGCATGCATCTGCCGGGAACTGGGCGTTCCGCTCGCCTTTCCGGGGAAGCCCGCTGCCTACCGAGCGCTCTACCAGTGCACGGATTCGGGCCTGCTCGCGCGTGCCATCGAGTGGATGGCGACGCAGCCGCAGTGCGCGAACCAGGCCTTCAATGTGACCAATGGCGATTTGATCCGGTGGGAGAACCTGTTTCCGCGCTTCGCCCGGTTCTTCGACATGGACCTGGCGCCGGCCCGGCAGATCGCGCTCGCGCGCTTCATGGCCGACAAGGGCGGGGTATGGCAGCGCATGGTGAAGCGCCACGGCCTCGTACCGCATCCGTTCGAGCAGCTGGCGGCGTGGCCGTTCGGCGATTTCGTATTCGGCTCCGACTACGACATCGTGTCGGACACGGGCAAGGTCCGTCGCGCCGGCTTCGTCGAGTGCGTGGATACGGAACAGATGTTTCTCGACCTGTTCGCGCGGCTGCGCGACGCGCGTGTGACGCCGTGACGCGGCTTCGGAAGGGGCGCATTGCCGTGCCGTCGACGACCGGGGCGGGCAACGCGCGAGCGGCTCAGTCCACCGGCGCGTACTCGACCCGCACGATCTCCAGGAGCTGGTCGCCGCCGGGTGCCTTGAAGACGAACTGATCGCCCTCCTGACGCTTGAGCAGCGCACGCGCGAGCGGCGATATCCACGAAATGCGCCCGCGCGAGACGTCCGTCTCGTCGATTCCGACGATGGTGTAGGTATTCTCCGTGCCGCGCTCGTCGGCGAGCGTCACGGTGGCCCCGAAGAAGACGCGGTCGGTATCCCGCCGGGCGGCCGGGTCGATCACCTCCGCAGCGTCGAGGCGGCGCGTGAGAAAGCGGATGCGACGGTCGATCTCGCGCAGCCGGCGCTTGCCGTAAAGGTAGTCGGCATTCTCCGAGCGGTCCCCGTTCGATGCGGCCCACGCGACGACTTTCACCAGGTCCGGACGCTCGCGGTCCAGCAGGTGCAGCGCCTCGTTCTTGAGCCGTGCGAACCCCGCGGGGGTGATGTAGTTCTTGCTGCCGGGCGGAATCGGCGGTACGCCGTCGTCCTCGTCGTCGTCGCCGGGTGGAAGGGTGCTCATGGACAGCGCGATACGGATGAAACTGCCCGCGCATTATACGGCGCGGCACGGAGGAGGCCGTCGTTGGTTAGAATCGACCTCCCGATAGAGCAAGGAGACGATCATGGCAATCAAGGTGGGAGATCGCGTGCCGAACGCGACCGTGTACGAGTTCATCGAGAACGAAACTCCCGGATGCAGCGTCGGGCCGAACGCGTTCAAGGTGGAGGACATGGTGCGCGGCAAGCGCATCGCCGTGTTCGGTCTGCCCGGCGCCTACACGCCGACCTGCTCGGCCAAGCACCTGCCCGGCTACATCGAGCACGCCGATGCGCTGAAGGCTGCAAAGGTGGACGAGATCTGGTGCGTCTCGGTCAACGATGCATTCGTGATGGGGGCATGGGGTCGCGAACAGGGCGCGGCGAGCAAGGTGCGCATGATCGCCGACGGCAGCGGCGAGTGGACCCGCGCCCTGGGACTGGAACTGGATCTCACCGCCCGCGGGCTGGGCGTGCGCTCGCAGCGCTACTCCATGCTGTTGGAGGACGGGGTGGTCAAGTCGCTCAATATCGAGGAGGCGGGGAAGTACGAGGTCAGCACGCCGGAAAAGATGCTGGAGCAGGCCAGACGGTAGGCCTTCTGCTGTTCACCGCCCCGACTTTCCGCCGGGGCGGGACCGATCACACGAATGCGGCGAGCGCATCGAGCACCTCGTCCGGTTTTTCCGCCATCAGCGCGTGGCCGCTGCCGGCGATCTCCACCTTGCGCGCCTGCGGCATCGCGGCCATCAGGTCCCTGGTCGCACGCGGGGGCGTCATGATGTCCCGCTTGCCCAGCACGAGCAGAGCAGGGCATTTCACGCCTGCGGCTGCCGCGGCGCCATTCGCGTAGGCGTTGCAGGCGACGAAGTCGGTGTGCATCACGCCCGGCTTCTGACGCTGCATCAGGCGCAGGTTCTCGCCCATCACCCAGAATCCCGGACCGGGATTGCTCGGATAGTGCGCGCAGGACGAATGCGACCAGATGTTGACCATGTCCTGCGCGAGCGGCTCGTCATCGCGCGTGGCGTTCAACAACTCATCCGATACGCGCATCGGAAAGGCGGTGCCCACCAGTGCAATCGCCCGCACCCGGTCCGGATGGCGCGCGGCGCATTCCAGCGCGATGAGCGAGCCCATGCTATGGCCCACCAGTGCTGCCTGCCCGATCTTCGCCGCGTCCATCAGCGCGACGATCCATTCCGCCATCTCCTCGACGCTCGCGAGCGGCAGACCGTCCGAGCGGCCATGGCCGGGCAGATCGACGGCGAGCACGCCGCGACCGTGGTGAGCGAGGTAGCGCGTCTGCAGCGTCCACACGCAGTGGTCGTGCTCGGCGCCGTGGATGAATACCACCGCAGGCAGTTTCGGATCGAATGGCTTGCCGCCGGTATAGGCGTAGGCCTTGCGGTCGTTGACGGTTAGGTCCAATTCAAACCTCGTTAAACACTGAGGACACAGAGGGACTCAGAGGAA
>JAEZCG010000233.1 GCA_023430065.1 Pseudomonadota bacterium
CACCCTCTCCGCCAGGCAGCGAAGCCGACCGCAAGGTCGGCTTTTTCTTTTGCTCGCAGCTGAATCAGCGTTCCCAGCGCACCCATCCGGTCATCACGCGCTAGCGATGCGATCGGGGGCGGACATACGCGGGACGGCGTCCGAGGTATGACGCCCGCAGCGGCGCTCATTCCCCGATTTGCCCACAGGTAATATCATCCGCCTGGACCAGGCTCCTTGGATACGTGAGGCGATGCGCATTCCCGGCATAACAATCGAGCGCACCGGTGACACCGTGCGGTATTCGTCCCGTATCGGTGGACAAGAGCTTCACTTCGCCGTCGACGCCGCAGAGACGGGCATGCATGACAACTGCGCCGACAGTTTCATGATCATGGCGTTGACCGCCTCGATGCTGGAGGGGACGCCACCCGTGCTGGAGCAGGGCGTCTCGTCGCCTCGTCTGATCGAGAACCTGCGCCATGTCCAGGACATCTACAGTTCCTGGAACCGGCAGTACCGAAGAGTCGAGATCCAGGCCGAGGCGCAGGCGCCGGGACCGGCCACCGGCGAGGTCCTCAGCATGTACTCCGGTGGGCTCGACTCGATGTACACGCTGGTACAGCACGAACATGAATTGACCGGTGTCGTCCTGGTGGCAGGCTTCGACATGGAACTGTCGGAGGAGGAGATGCGGATCGCACGGGAACGCAACGAGCACCTGTTGCGCGATCGCGGCCTCGCCCTGCGCCGGGTGGAAACCAACCAACGACTCTGGGGCAAGGCGCATCGCGTCGACCGGTTCTTTGCCTACAGCGGCTACCTTGCCTCGTGCGCGCTGCTGCTCGGACCCGCCCGGCTCTACATCAATGCTGGAGTGTGTTACGGGTTCCCGACGCACGATGGCTGTCAGCCGTATCTGAACCCACTATGGTCGAACGGACGAACCGAGGTACGCCACACGGGATCGGAGTCCACGCGGGCGGAGAAGTTGGTCGAGATCGTGAAACACCCGGATCTTCTCGACGGACTTCGTGTGTGCTTCAGAAGCCAGAACGAGAACTGCGGGCGGTGCGCGAAGTGCGTGCGCACGATGACGACCCTGAGGATCCTCGGCATTCGCGGACCATTTCCGCGCATGTTGACGCTGGAGGAGATCCAGGCGATTCCACTTCCAGACGAGCATGATCTGCACTTTGCGACGGACAATGCACAACTGGCGGCGGCACGGGGCGATCGCGCAACATTGAAAGCGATCAAGTCAGCCATTCGAAAGTACGACCGCCAGAGGGCGTTGCTTCACTTCGATCGCGGCTTTCTCGGAGGTGCACTGCGAAGAGGGTTCCGCAGGCTCAAGCCCTACGACTATGAGGACGTCGGATTCCCGCATCATCGTCCTGACCTGGATCTGTGACCAACCTCTGAAGCGCTGACCTGCTTCAGGGGAAGATCCATCCATGCGCACCCGATGTAGTCCGCCATCACGTTGAGCTCGATGATGGTCGGTCTGGTCGTTCCGAACGCGATGTCGAGCCCCGCCAGTCGGACATTCGGGAATGCGAGCAGCGCTTCGATGGCCAAGGCCTTCGCCTCGTCCCATTGTGGAACCACGAAGCCTGTCAGCATTGCGCCCGAATCCGGATGGAACGCGAGCGTGTCGCCTGGACGTCTCGGGTCGAAAGCCTCCGTGACTTTCCCGGAGTCGACGGACACCTGACAGACGATGCCGCCGCTGGAGATATTGTCCACTTGGCTCCCGGCGCGGCCGACGCGGAGATAGGCGCCTAGGATTTTCGCAGATCCGTCCGACAGGATGATGACCCAGACGCGAACGGTATTGACCGATGTCTTGTTGAGTGCGGCCAGATCTGCATGCTGGGCCAGATACGCCTCGACTACGAATCCGCCCGGCGTGCGCCCGAACGTCTCCCACCAGTGCGCTACGCAAAGCGGCGGCTCGCCGTCGTCCCGAAGCAGTTCCACCACCTCGTTGCGGCGGCGTACGAGGAAGCTTATGAATCCCATTCCTCCCCAGCCCTCGACGAGTTTGAAGCACACGATCTCTCCGTCGTGGTGGGAAAGCAGGCTTTCCACCTGCTGGGCCGACCGGAGCGGCAGGCCGTCTGCACTTCTTCCGCGATGCGGATGCACGTAACCGATGAAGCGCGGCGTCGGCAGGTTCTGAAGGGTCAGCAGCGACTTCTCGATGAGCTTGTGCTGGGACGCCTTGTGATAGGCGGAAGGATTCAATCGGTTGATCACAGCCAGGTACTCCGGGCGATTGACGTGAGTCCACTTGTCCCGAAACCGGATCGATCGGCGACCCCAGCGCGCCTGGAGGTAGTAACGAGGTCCTATGCGCCGCAGCAGATAGAGCAGCACCATCTCGACGAACTGCCGCCAGACGGAGAGCTGGGGAGTGGCAGCCTCTGCCGTCCAGTACGCGCGAAGCTCGGCGATGAGCGGGCTCTTGTGCATGCGGGATACGCCCTGTTGCAGATTTGTGGTGCGCCGAGGATTGCCTTCGCCTACCGAACCCCGCGCGATTGCCCATGGCATCAGCGGCAATTCTAGAGCGAAGGGGCGCGATGCGCACTTGTAGGCGGCATATAGCCGAGCCCAAGGCCGATCACGCATGGACTGGATTGCGGAGCCATCGAGAGACGGTGTGTGAAGGGCTGGTCCCGCAGTTCAGGACATGCCCTTCACCCAGCTGCCTGTATCCGCCCGTTCACCGTCTCGACGCAGCTCACAGATCCGTCACCGCCCCGCGCGACGCGTCGGACACGAGTCGCACATATTTCGCCAGGACGCCACTGGCATAGCGCGGCGTCGGCGGTTTCCACTGCGACAGCCGACGTGCGATCTCGGCAGCGCTGACCTCGATGTCCAGTCGACGGTTGTCGACGTCGATGACCACCACGTCACCGTCGCGCACGGCGGCGATGGGACCGCCGTCGGCCGCCTCGGGCACGATATGTCCGATCACGAAGCCGCGCGTGGCCCCGGAGAAGCGTCCGTCGGTGATCAGCGCGACGGTCTCGCCCAGTCCCGCGCCCTGCAGCGCGCCGGTCACCAGTTGCATCTCGCGCATGCCGGGGCCGCCCTTCGGGCCCTCGTAACGCAGCACCATCACGTCGTTGGGCTGGATGCGGCCCGACTTGATCGCCTGGAACGCGTCCTCCTCGTTCTCGAATACCTGTGCCGGTCCCCGGTGGAGCGACTTGTTCTGACCGGAGATCTTGATCACGCAGGCTCCCGGCGCGAGACTGCCGCGCAGGATCGCGAGTCCGCCCTGCTTCTTCAGCGGCCGGTCGAGCGGGCGGATCACCTGCTGGCCGGCCGGTTCGGAGGCACGCTCGATCTCCTCCCCGAGGGTGCGGCCGGTCACCGTCTTCTCGCCCGGGTGAATCAAGCCGGCCTGCATGAGGCGCTTGCCGACCACGGGCATGCCGCCGGCTTCGTACATCTCGGGCGCGGTATAGGTTCCCCAGGGCCGCATGTCGGCCACCACCGGCGTCTTGCGCGAGATTTGGTCGAAATCCTCCAGCGCGAGATCGACGCCGAAATCGTGGGCGGTCGCCATCAGGTGCAGGACCGCATTGGTCGATCCGCCGGTCGCCATGACGCCGGCAATGGCGTTCTCGAAGCTGCGGCGGGTGACGATCTGACGCGGGGTGACGCCTGCGCGCACCAGTTCCATGACCAGCTTGCCGCATTTGAAGGCGACATCGGCCTTCGCCGAGTCGACGGCCGGGACGTCGTTCGCGCCCATGGGCGCGATGCCCAGCATTTCGTAGGCGGTCGCCATGGTGTTGGCCGTGAACTGTCCGCCGCAGGCACCGGCGCCCGGACACGCATGGTCTTCGACGTCCTTGAATTCTTCCTCGCTGATGCGGCCGACGTTGTAGGCACCGAGCGCTTCGTACGCGTCCTGGATGGTGAGCTTGCGCTCACCGAAGACCGTGTTCGGCTTCGTGCATCGGCCGGCTGCAATGGAGCCGCCGTACAGGGTGAGTCCGGGGATGTCGAGGCGGCCCAGCACCATCCCCATGGCGGGAATGGTCTTGTCGCACCCGGAGATGGTGACGATGCCATCGAACATGTGGCCGCGCGCGACCAGTTCGACGGAGTCCGCGATCACCTCGCGGCTCACCAGCGAGGTCTTCATCCCCTCCGTGCCGGTGGTGATGGCGTCGTTGATGGCAACCGTGTTCACCTCGATGGGCGTGCCCCCCGCCGCGCGAATGCCGTCCATTACCCGCTGCGCCAGTTCGCGGTGGTTCCAGTTGCACGGCATGGTGCCGATCCAGCAGTGAGCCACGCCGATCTGAGGGCGGGCGAAGTCGACGTCGGTGAAGCCGATGGCCTTCATCATCGATCGTGCGACGGCACGGTCGGGACCCTGCAGCAGGGTGCGGCTCTTGTGGGTGGGATCGGCCATCGGGCCTGCCTCCTCGGTTGTCACAGGGCCCATAGGGAAGCACAGCCATGCTGGCACGGCAAGAGCGGGCCCCATCGCACAGGCGGGAGACCGGAGGGTAAACCTGCCGCCGCAGGACTTTGGAGGACGTTGCAATGCTGACGCCGTGTGTCCGATGGGACGAGACAAGCCCAAAGTGAGTCAGGCACAATTCGATGTGACGTCCTCGCGGATTGCGCGCAATCCGACGGCAACGCAGCGGTGCCGCGCTTCACACTACGCGACTTGCGCGCAGGTGAGCCCATAACGACAATCTGGAGTTGAATGGCTGAGTCGATGAAGGAGACGACGGTGCGGGTGTTGCTGGCCGACGATCACGGCCTGGTGCGCGCGGGCATTCGTGCGCTGCTGCAAGAGTTGGGGGAAGTGGAAGTGGTCGGAGAGGCGGCCGACGGGCGCAGCGCCATCGAGATGGTCGGCCAGTTGCACCCGGATGTGGTACTGATGGACATCTCGATGAAGGGGCTGAACGGCATCGAGGCCACATCGCAGATGCAGAAGCACCATTCCGAGGTGCGCGTCGTCATCCTTTCCATGCATACGACCGAGGAGCACGTGGCGCAGGCCCTGCGCGCCGGTGCGACTGGCTACATCGTGAAGGACGGCGCCACCGAGGAACTGGGCACGGCGATCGACACGGTGATGCGCGGCGAGCGCTACCTCAGTCCGGGAGTGTCGCGCCACGTGGTCGACCGCCTGCTGCGCGACGCGGGCGCGGAGCCCAATCCCCTCAGCCTGCTCACGCCCCGCCAGAAGGAGATCCTCCAGCTCATCGCCGAGGGACGCTCCACCAAGGAGATCGCCCACGTGCTCAACCTCAGCATCAAGACGGTCGAGACGCACCGGGCCCAGCTGATGCAGCGCCTGGGCATCCGTGACGTGCCGGGCCTGGTGCGCTATGCGCTGCGCGCCGGACTGATCACGAACGACTAGCCGTTGCGGTCGGTTGTCGCCGGCGCCGCGATCCTGGAAAATGCACGGTGGACGGGCGGGCAACCGCCCGTTGCGTTTTTTCGACCCGATTCAATGGCTCGCGCTCGCCGTGAGCCGCACTGGAGATGCGCATGGCTTCCTTGCACGAGCTGAACCAGCTCGGCCAATCCGTCTGGCTAGATTTCATCGACCGCGACCTCCTGTCCAAGGGCGGGCTGACCCGCCTGGTCGAGGCGGGCGTGAGCGGGGTGACCACCAATCCCACCATCTTCCACAAGGCCATCACCGGCAGCAGCGACTACGACGCCTCGATCCGTGCGCTGATCGCGCGCAATCCGTCCATGTCGGCCGAGCAGGTGACCGAAGCGCTGATGGTCGCCGATGTTCAGGCGGCTGCGGACACACTGCGACCGGTCCATGAGCGGTGCGCCGGCGCCGACGGTTACGTGAGCCTGGAGGTACCGCCGGATCTTGCGTTCGACGCCGCGGGCACGGTGCGCATGGCGCATCAGCTGTGGAAGGCGGTGGACCGTCGCAACGTGATGATCAAGGTGCCGGGCACCCGCGAGGGCGTCGAAGCATTCGAGACGCTCACGGCGGACGGCATCAACGTCAACGTGACACTGTTGTTCGCGGTGTCGCGTTACGAAGAGGTGGTGCAGGCCTGGGTGCGTGGGCTGGCGCGCGCGGCGCAGCCGCAGTCGGTGGCGTCGGTCGCCTCCTTCTTCGTCAGTCGCGTGGACAGCAAGGTGGACAAGCAACTGGACGCGATCGGCACGCCTCAGGCGCAGGCCTTGAAGGGTCGCATCGCCATCGCCAATGCCCGCTGGGCCTATGAGCGCTTCCAGGCCCTGCGCCAGGATCGGGCGATCGCGGCGCTGCTCGAGCGTGGCGTGCGCCCGCAGCGGCCGCTTTGGGCCAGCACGAGCACCAAGAACCCCGCGTACCGCGACGTGCTCTACGTCGAGACGCTGATCGGTGCCGACACGGTTAACACGCTGCCCCCCGACACGCTGGACGCCTTCCTCGACCACGGGGAGGCGCGCGCCACGATCGCGCAGGACATGCCCCGGGTGCGCGCCGACCTGGCTGCCCTGCGCGCGCTCGGCATCGACCTGGACGAGGTGACCGCGCAACTGGAGCGGGAGGGGGTCGCCTCGTTCGCCGACTCCTGGGTCAAGCTGGTCGAGGGCGTGAAGGCGAAGTGCGCCCAGGTTGCGGAAGCGCCGGCGCGCTGAGGGCCCGGTTTCGGCGTCCGGTATAATCCGGCGGTTCCCTGCCGGAGTCATCGCCGTTGCGGCTTGCGCGTTGTTCGAACCACGGGGCTGTGGCGTGCTGGAGGGAATAGACCTCGCCTGCACGCGCGGGCAGCGCCGGCTGTTCGGGAACCTGAACTTCTCCGTGGCACCCGGTGAGGCCCTGTGGGTTTCAGGGCCGAACGGCAGCGGCAAGACCAGCCTGCTGCGCATCCTGTGCACACTCCTCCCGCCGGATGAAGGAGAGTTGCGTTGGCGTGGCGAGCCGGTGCGCGAACTGGGAGAGTCGTATCGTGCCGAGCTCGCGTATCTCGGCCATGCAGCGGCGGTCAAGGACGACCTGAGCGGCATGGAGAACCTGCGCTTTATGCTGGCGCAGCACGGCCGCCGGATGGACGAGCCGGCTCTGGCCGAGGCGCTCGGCCGGTTCGGCCTCGCCGGGCGCGAGGAGTTGCCGGCGCGCGTGCTGTCGCAGGGCCAGCGCCGGCGCGTGTCGCTGGCTAGGCTGCTCTTCTGCGGCGATCGACCGTTGTGGATCCTGGACGAGCCGCTGACGGCGCTGGATTCCCAGGCTATCGAAATGGTGCGCGCGCTGGTCGCGCAGCATCTGGTGCGTGACGGGGTGGTGGTGCTGACCAGCCACCAGGACGTCGATCTTAGCGGGCTGAAGGTGCGCCAGCTGCGGATGCTTGTTTGAGAGCGGTGGGCTGAGAGCGTGGAAGCAGCATTGAACGCGGCGAGCGGGACCCGGACGGGACTTGCCGGCGTCTTCGTCAGCGTCGTGCAACGCGATCTGCTGCTGGCAGTGCGCAGGCGCGCCGATGTCCTCACCAGTTTCTTCTTCTTCATCATCGTCGTGAGCCTGTTTCCACTGGGCATAGGGCCGGAACCGAACACGCTGCGCGAGATCGCCCCCGGCGTCGTCTGGGTGGCTGCGCTGCTCGCCTCGATGCTCGCGTTGCAGCGCCTGTTCGCCGGCGATTACGCCGACGGCACACTCGAACAACTGGTGTTGTCGGCGCAGCCGCTCACCGTGCTGGTGCTGGGCAAGATCGTCGCGCACTGGCTCGTCACCGGGATTCCGCTGGTCCTGATCGCGCCGTTGCTCGGTCTGCAGTTCGACCTTCCGGCCGACGCCCTGGGGGTGATGACGGCCGGGCTGCTCCTCGGCACGCCGGTTCTGTCTCTGCTCGGTGCGATCGGCGCGGCGCTCACGCTCGGCGTGCGCGGGGCCGGCGGTCTGGTTGCGCTGCTGGTCCTGCCGCTGTACATCCCGGTCCTCATCTTCGGCGCCGGCGCCGTTGCGGCGGCGGTGTCCGGCCAGTCGGCGGAGGGGCACATGTCCCTGCTTGCGGCATTCCTGCTGTTTTCCCTGGTCGCGGCGCCGTGGGCGACCGCCGCCGCCATCCGGATCGCGGTGGAGTAGGCGGATGGGGCTCAACCTCTGGCGCTTCGCTTCGCCGCAGGTCATCTACCCGATCGCGGGCCGCATGGCCCCGCTGTTCATGGCCGCGGCCGTGGTGCTCACGGTGGTCGGGCTGTATATCGGGTTCTTCGTCGCGCCGACCGATTTCCAGCAGGGCGAGTCCTACCGCATCATCTTCATCCATGTGCCTGCGGCATGGATGTCGATGTTCATCTATCTCGTCATGGCATTCTGGTGCGCGGTAGGCCTCATCATGAACACC
The DNA here is from genome assembly GCA_023430065.1 of Pseudomonadota bacterium. Lineage (GTDB taxonomy): Bacteria > Pseudomonadota > Gammaproteobacteria > Burkholderiales > SHXO01 > SHXO01. Next base: position 8,340 of record JAEZCG010000233.1, read on the forward strand.
CGCCTGTCGTTCATGATGGCGCTGGCGCTGGCGCCCACCGGTGCGCTGATGACCTTCATCGCGCTGTGGAGCGGGGCGCTGTGGGGCAAGCCGACCTGGGGCACGTGGTGGGTGTGGGATGCGCGCCTGACCTCCGAGCTGATCCTGCTGTTCCTGTACATCGGCTTCATGTCGCTGCACGCCGCGATCGACGACGTGCGGCGCGCGGATCGGGCGGCAGGGCTGCTCGCACTGGTCGGCGTGGTCAACGTCCCCATCATCTACTTCTCGGTGCAGTGGTGGAACACCCTGCACCAGGGCGCCTCGGTGAGTCTGACGCGTGCGCCTTCCATGGCGACGGTCATGCTGGCCGGCATGCTGGTGATGTCGCTCGCGGCGTGGATGTACAGCATTGCGGCAAGCCTGTTGCGACTGCGCATCATCATCCTGGAGCGCGAAGCCGGTGCCGACTGGGTGCGGGAACGCTTCGCAGCGAGGGCGCAAGAGGTCGACGCATGAGCTGGGGAAGCGCGGCGGAATTCTTTGCCATGGGCGGCTATGCCTCGTTCGTGTGGGGATCGTACGCCGTCAGCGCGATCGTCATCGCCGTCGAGCTGGTGGTGCTCGTCCGCCGCAGACGAACTTGCCTGCGCCGCATCAGTCGTAGCATGAGACCGGAGAAAAATCCCTCATGAAACCCAGACACAAGCGCATGGCGCTGATCGTGGCAGGGCTTGCTGCGCTCGGCGGTGCTGCCGCATTCGTGCTCAACGCATTCCAGAGCAACCTGGTGTTCTTCTACAGCCCATCCCAGGTTGCGGCGCAGGAGGCCCCCGCCGGCAAGCCGTTCCGGATCGGTGGGCTGGTGCAGGCGGGAAGCTTGCAGCGGGAGGCGGACGGCGTGACGGTCCGTTTCGCCGTCACCGATACGGCCAACACCATCCCGGTCGCCTACAAGGGCATCCTTCCCGACCTGTTCAAGGAAGGCAAGGGCGTGGTCGCACAGGGCGAGATCGGTGCCGACGGGGTGTTCCGGGCGAAAGAGGTGCTGGCCAAGCACGACGAGAATTACATGCCGCCGGAAGCGGCCGAAGCCGTGGAGCGTGCGCACAAGGCCATCCAGGCATCGCAGAAGACGCTGGTGCAGTCAGGGACCGGCAACTAGCCCAACCGCAGGCCCACTCCACGCACCCAGCTCCCAAATGATTCCCGAACTCGGCCACTTCGCTCTCATCGTCGCCCTGTGCATCGCGGCCGTGCAGGCGCTCGTTCCCCTGCTGGGCAGCTTCCGGGGCGACGTGCGCTGGATGGCGGTGGCGCGGCCTGCCGCGCAGGGCCAGTTCGTGTTCATCGCGATCGCCTTCGGAAGCCTGGCGTGGTCCTTCGTCGCGAACGATTTCTCCGTGCTCAACGTGGCGAGCAACTCCAACAGCAGCCTGCCGGCGCACTATCGCTTCGCGGCCACCTGGGGCAGCCACGAGGGCTCGTTGCTGCTGTGGGTATTCATGCTCGCGCTGTGGTCGCTCGCGGTGAGCGTGTTCAGCCGCCAGCTTCCGCAGGAGATGCTGGCCCGGGTGCTGTCGGTGATGGGCATGATCGCCATCGGATTCCTGCTGTTCATGCTGCTCACGTCGAATCCCTTCGAGCGCCTGCTGCCGGCAGCGGCGGACGGACGTGATCTTAATCCTCTGCTGCAGGACCCCGGCATGGTCATCCACCCGCCCATGCTGTACATGGGCTACGTGGGCATGTCCGTGGTGTTCGCGTTCGCCGTCGCCGCCCTCATCAGCGGCCGGCTCGATGCGGCCTGGGCGCGCTGGTCGCGTCCCTGGACGACCACTGCCTGGGCGTTCCTCACCGTCGGAATCTGCCTCGGCAGTGCCTGGGCCTACTACGAACTGGGATGGGGCGGATGGTGGTTCTGGGATCCGGTGGAGAACGCCTCGTTCATGCCCTGGCTGGTGGCGACCGCCCTCGTGCATTCGCTTGCCGTGACCGAGAAGCGCGGCGGGTTCAAGATCTGGACCGTGCTGCTCGCGATCATCGCGTTCTCCCTCTCGCTGCTCGGCACGTTCCTGGTGAGGTCGGGGGTGATCACCTCGGTGCATGCGTTCGCGACCGACCCTGCGCGCGGCATCTTCATCCTGGGCTTTCTGGTCGTCGTGATCGGTGCCTCGCTGCTGCTGTTCGCGTGGCGCGCGCCGACCGTGGGCGTCGGCGGCCGGTTCGAGCTCGTCTCGCGCGAGTCGATGCTGCTGACCAACAACGTGCTGCTCCTGGTCGCGGCGGGCGCCGTGTTGCTCGGCACACTCTATCCGCTGTTCCTGGATGCGTTGGGACTGGGCAAGTTGTCGGTGGGGCCGCCTTACTTCGATGCGGTGTTCTTGCCGCTGATGGCGCCCGCGCTGTTCCTGATGGGGGTCGGCCCCATCGCACGCTGGAAGGAGGCGAAGTTGCCCGATCTCGCCGTGCGGCTGCGCTGGGCGTTGGCGGTGGCCGTGCTGTGCGCCATTCTGCTGCCCTACCTGTACGGCAGGTGGACCCCGATGATCGCGCTCGGGCTGCTGCTCGCGGTCTGGATCATCGCCGCCGGCTTCGTCAACCTGCGCGAGCGGCTGGTGCAGTTGAAGGCGGGTGGGACGCGCTCGCTGAGCACGCGCCTGCGCAGCCTGCCGCGGGGCTATTGGGGCATGCTGCTGGCGCACTTCGGGATGGGCGTGTTCATCGTCGGGGTGACGATGGTGCGCGGCTACGAGACCGAGAAGGACGTGAAGATGATGATCGGCGACACCGTCGAGGTGGGCGGATACGTCTTCAGGCTCGAGGGGCTCGACCGCATCCAGGGCCCGAACTACGAATCCACGCGCGGACACGTGTCGGCGACGAAGAACGGCCGGCAGGTCGCGCTGCTGCAGCCGGAGAAGCGCTTCTACCCGGTGCAGCAGATGCCGATGACCGAGGCCGACATGGATTCCGGCTTCACCCGCGATCTGTACGTGTCGCTGGGCGAGCCCGTGGGCGATGGGTCGTGGGTGGTGCGGGTCTATCACAAACCCTTCATCGACTGGATCTGGGGCGGCTGCTTTCTCATGGCCATCGGCGGCATCGTCGCCGTCAGCGATCGTCGCTATCGGTTGGCGTACCGGCAGCGGGGCGCGGCGAGCGCCGAGCGTGCACCTGCGCCGCTCCCGGCGACCGCCGGATGATTCTGCACACGATGCCGGCCCCGACACCGCGGCGATCGGAGGCGAGCAGCCGGTGACCCGCTTCCTGCTTCCGCTCGGGGTGTTCGTGGTACTGGTCGTCTTCCTCGGCATCGGCCTGAACCTCAAGCCGCGCGAGGTGCCCTCGCCGCTGATCGACAAGCCCGCTCCGGCGTTCAGCCTGGCCCGGCTGGATGACCCCTCGACCAGCGTGACGCTCGAGTCCATGCGCGGCCAGGTGTGGATTCTCAACGTATGGGCGTCGTGGTGCGTGGCCTGTCTCGACGAGCATCCGCACCTGGTGGAGTTCGCACGGCGGGATCTGGTGCCTCTGTATGGCCTGAACTACAAGGACCAGCCGGATGCCGCGCGCGCGTGGCTCGGCAAGCACGGCAACCCCTATGACGTGTCGATGGTCGACGGCGACGGCCGTGTGGGCATCGATTTCGGCGTGTATGGCGTTCCCGAGACCTTCGTCATCGACCGGCAGGGTGTGATCCGCTACAAGCACATCGGTCCCGTCACCCCCGACGTGCTGCAGAACACCATCGTGCCGCTGGTGCAGCGGCTGCAGTCGTGAACGTTCGCGCCATGCTGCTGCTGTTCGTGCTTCTGACGCCCGGCGGGCCGGCGCTGGCGGAGGAAGCCGCCCCCGTCGGCGATCCCGCCGTCGAGCAGCGGCTCAAGGCCTTGTCCCAGGAGCTGCGCTGCCTGGTGTGCCAGAACCAGTCGCTGGCGGACTCGGACGCGGACCTGGCCGTCGATCTGCGCAATCAGGTGCGCGAACAGATTGCCGCCGGAAAGACCGACGTCGAGATCCGCACCTGGCTCACCGACCGCTACGGCGATTTCGTGCTCTACCGTCCGCCGCTGAAGACCACCACCCTGATGCTCTGGCTCGGTCCGGCGATCCTGTTCGTGGCAGCGCTGAGCGCGCTGTTCCTGACGATCAGACGGCGACGGCGTGAGGCGTCCGCCCCGGATGTGCCGTTGACGGAGGCCGAGCGCCGGCGCGCCGAGGCGCTTCTGTCGGTCGACGACGGTGAGGCGCGGCAATGACTCTGTTCGGCATCGTCGCGGCAGTGTTCGTGCTGGTCGCGCTCGCGTTCCTGCTGCGTCCGCTGCTGCGTGCTTCCTCGCGTGGGTCGGCGACGGCGCAGGCGGTGAACCTGGCCATCTATCGCGACCAGTTCGCCGAACTGGAGCGCGATCTCAAGCTCGGCACGCTGGACAATGCGCAGTACGAGGCGGCGCGCGTGGAGTTGCAGAAGCGCATGCTGCAGGAAGCCGGCGACGGGACCTGCCGTGCCGTCGAGGTCGGGCGCGCAAGCAAGGCGGCGGCACTGCTCATCGCGCTCGCAGTCCCGGCTGTCGCTGCCGTCCTGTACGGCCTGCTCGGCCAGCCGGAAGGCATCGGCGTGGCCAGGCAGTCGCTACCGGACAGCGCACCGGTGTCCCCCGAGGACTTCCAGGCGATGACCGAGCAGCTCGCCGAGCGCATGCGCCAGAATCCGAATGATGCGCTCGGGTGGGTGATGCTGGGGCGCGCCTACAAGGCGCTGGAGCGCTATCCGGATGCGGTTATGGCCCTGGAGAAGGCGTATGCGCTGCAGCCGGCCGAGGCCGAGGTCATGGTGGAGTACGCCGAGGCGCTGGCGCAGGCGAGCGGCAGCCTGCAGGGGCGGCCGCGTGAACTTCTCGGCAAGGCGCTCGCCATCACGCCCAACGATGCCAAGGCGCTGACCATGGCCGGTGGCGCGGCCTTCGAGGCGCAGGAGTACGCGCGCGCGATCGCCTACTGGGAAAAGCTCTCGATCCAGGTGCCGGAGGATTCGGAACTGGCCAAGGCGTTGGCCAGCGGGATCGAGCGCGCGCGCGCGCTGCAGGCGGACGAACAGGCGCCGAAGCGCACTGCCGCCTCCGGTGACGGCGAGATCCGCGGGCGCGTCGACATCGCCGCCACGCTACGCGACAACGCGGCTCCGAACGACACCGTCTTCATCTTCGCGCGCGCCGCGCAGGGTCCGCGGATGCCGATTGCGATCGTGCGCAAGCAGGTGAAGGATCTTCCCGCGGAATTCATCCTCGACGATGCCTCGTCCATGGGCGGACAGACGAAACTCTCCACTGCAGGCGAGGTGATCGTGACTGCGCGCGTTTCGCGCAGCGGCAGCGCCACGCCGGCAGCCGGCGATCTGCAGGGCGAGAGCCAGGCGTTGATGCCCGGCGCGCAGGAGGTGTCGATCACCATCGACGAGGTGGTGCAATGACCGTCGCACGCCGTCTTGCCGACATCCTGGTGGGGGGGGCACTGGCCGCATCGCTCGCCCTGTACGCCCAGACACCGCCCATCGAGTTTCGCCCGCTTCCAGACCCCGTGCAGCGCTTCGTCGACCGCATGGTGGGGGCGCACGGCTTCGACCGGGCGGCGCTTCACGATCTGTTCGCCGCGCTCGCGCCGAGCAAGGGCGTACAAAGAGCCATCTCGGCGCCCAGCACCGCCAGGCCATGGCACGAGTTCAGACCGCTCTTCGTCGATCCGTCCCGGGTCGAGAACGGCGTGAAGTTCTGGAATGCGAATGCGGAACTGCTCGCGCGTGCAGAGTCGCAGTTCGGCGTTCCCGCGGCCGTCATCGTGTCCATCATCGGCATCGAGACCCGCTATGGTCGCGTCACGGGCAGCTTCAGGATCGTGGATGCGCTGTACACGCTCGGCTTCGAAGGAGACAACCGCCCCGAGTTCTTCCGCAGCGAACTCGAGGAGTTCCTCCTGCTCGCTCGGGAGCAGCGCTGGGACGCGGCGCAGATCAAGGGATCGTATGCCGGCGCGATGGGTTGGCCGCAGTTCATGCCCAGCAGCTATCGGCGTTACACCGTGGATTTCGATGCGGACGGACGCGTCGACCTGTGGACGAGCATGGCCGACGTGATCGGCAGCGTGGCGAGCTATCTCGCGCAGTTCGGCTGGAAGACCGGACAGCCCTTCGCGGTGCAAGTGCAGGTGGAGGGCGACCCCGAGCAACTGCCCGGGATCGGCTACGAGCCCGCGTTCACGGTCGACCAGTGGCGCATGCGCGGCGTGGACGCACCCGCCGATACGCCCGACGCACTGGCAGGCGGCCTGTTCCGCCTCGACGTCGCGAACGGCGCCGAGTACTGGATCGGGTTCGAGAACTTCTATGCGGTCCTGCGCTACAACCGCAGCCGTCACTATGCGATGGCGGTGTGGGAACTGGCGCAGGAGATCAGCGCGGCGCGCGAGCGCTTGCTCGCGGCATCCGAGCCGGTACTGCGTTGAGCGTTGGGGAGGTGGGGCGCGAGGCGCAGCCGTGCGAGCTTGCACCCTGGGACGACGCGCCTCAGTCCAGAGACTTCTTCAACCGGTAGAGCGCCTCCAGGGCATCGCGTGGGCTGAGTCCGTCGGGATCGAGCGCGCGCAAGGCAGCCAGGGCGGGATGCTCCGGCGCGTCCTCCGCTTGCAGCTCCGCCTCCACCGCGCTCCTGCTGAACAGATCGCCCTGCAGGTCCTGGCGGGCGGCGCGTTCCTCCAGTTCCGAGAGCCGTCTGCGCGCGGCCCGCAGCACCGCGGCCGGCACGCCGGCCAGCTGCGCCACCTGGATGCCGTAGCTGCGCGAGGCGGGACCCTCCTGCACGCTGTGCAGGAAGACGATCCGATCCTTGTGCTCCACCGCGTCGAGATGGACATTCGCCACTTCCCGATACGTCTGAGCCAGCGCAGTGAGCTCGAAGTAGTGGGTGGCGAAGAGCGCGAAGCAGCGGTTCCTCTCGACCAGATGCCGGGCGATCGCCCAGGCCAGCGCCAGCCCGTCGAACGTCGAGGTGCCGCGCCCCACCTCGTCCATCAGCACGAGGCTGCGGGGCGTGGCGTTGTGCAGGATGTGCGCGCTCTCGGACATCTCCACCATGAAGGGCGAGCGGCCGCCGGCGAGGTCGTCGGCCGCGCCGATGCGAGTGAAGATCGCATCGACGGCGCCGATGCGGGCGCGGCGGGCGGGGACGAAGCAGCCGCAGTGCGCGAGCAGCACGATGTGCGCGACCTGGCGCATGTAGGTCGACTTGCCGCCCATGTTCGGGCCGGTGATGAGCAGCAGGCGGAGCGCAGCCGATAGCAGCAGGTCGTTCGCGATGAAGTCGTCCACCTGCCGCTCCACCACCGGGTGCCGGCCGGCCTCGATCTCGAGCACGTCCTCGTGCGTCATCTCCGGGCGGACGAAGTCCAGCGCCAGCGCCCGCTCGGCGAACGCCGCCAGAACGTCGAGTTCCGCAAGTGCCGAAGCGAGTGCGTGCAGCTCGGCGATGTGCGGCGCGAGCAACTCGAGCAGCTGCTCGTACAGCAGCTTCTCGCGCGCGAGCGCGCGATCCTGCGCGGACAAGGCCTTGTCCTCGAACGCCTTGAGCTCGGGTGTGATGTAGCGCTCGGCGTTCTTGAGCGTCTGCCGGCGGCGGTAGTCCTCGGGCACACGCGCGCTGTGGGCATGCGTGACTTCGATGAAGAAGCCGTGCACGCGGTTGTACTCCACCCGCAGCGTGGCGATGCCCGTGCGCGTGCGTTCGCGCGCCTCCAGGTCGAGCAGGAACGACCCGCAGTCGTTCTGGATGGCGCGCAGCTCGTCGAGCTCGCGGTCGTAGCCGTCGGCGATCACGTTGCCGTCGCGGATGGCGGCGCCGGGCTCGGGCTTGATCGCGCGTGCGAGCAGATCCTGCAGGGCCGAGCGCGGAGCCAGGTCCTGTGCCAGCGTACGCAGGCGCTCTCCCGGCAGGCCGGCGAGCCGTTCGCGCAAAGCGGGAAGCAGGGCGAGCGTGTCGCGCAGTCCCGAGAGGTCACGCGGCCGTGCACTGCGCAACGCGATCCGCGCGGTGATGCGCTCGGCGTCCGCGCATCGCCCCAGCAGTTCGCGCACGCCCGTGTGTGCCGGCGTCGGCGACCCCTCGCACAGCGCCTGCACGGCGTCGAAGCGCTGCTCGGCGATGCCTGTGGCGCGCAGCGGATTCTGGAGTGTATGGCGCAGGCGTCGGCTGCCCATGCCGGTGCGGCAGGTGTCCAGCAGCGACAGCAGCGTCGGCGACGCCTCGCCGCGCAGGGTCTCGGTGATCTCGAGATTCCGGCGGGTGGCCGCGTCGATGCGCAGGTATTCGGAATCGTCCTCGACGCGCAGGGCGAGCACGTGCGCGGGCGCTGCGCCCTGGGTGGCGCTGCAGTAGTCGAGCAGCGCACCGGCGGCGCCGACGGCCGCATGCAGATGCTGGGCGCCGAAACCGCCGAGATCCCGGGTGGCGAAATGCGTGCACAGAGTCCGATGCGCCGCATCCGTCTCGAAGCGCCAGGCAGGCAGCCGCTTGACCGGCACCTCGATGCCGGCGGGCAGCCCGTTCGCATCCTCGGGCATGAGCACCTCGGCCGGCTGCAGGCGCGTGAGATGCGAGGGCAGTTGCGCGTTGGACGTCTCGAGCACGCGGAAATCGCCCGATGCGAGGCTGATCCACGCCAGCCCGACGCGCTCGGCACCGGGCATCAGGGCGAGCAGGAGGTTGTCGCGCTTGTCGTCGAGCAGTGCGGCATCGGTCAGTGTGCCCGGCGTGACCACGCGCGTCACCTTGCGCTCGACCGGACCCTTGGACTGAGCCGGATCGCCGATCTGCTCGCAGATCGCCACCGACTCGCCCAGCTTCACCAGCTTGAGCAGATACTGGTCCACCGCATGGAACGGCACGCCGGCCATGCGGATCGGCGCGCCGGCCGAAGCGCCCCGCGTGGTCAGCGTGATGTCGAGCAGGCCGGCGGCGCGTTCGGCGTCCTCGTAGAACAGCTCGTAGAAGTCCCCCATGCGATAGAACAGCAACATGTCGGGATACTGCGCCTTGATGCGCAGGTATTGCGCCATCATCGGCGTGTGGGCATCGAGGCGGGCGTTCACGGCGGCAGTGCGGCGATGGGCGATCGGTATTGTACCCGGAGCCCTTCGCGCGGCACGCACACGATGGCGCGGAACGTGCTGCTCGATGCGCGTTGCCCACGCTCCCATGCCACATGGCCGAATCGATCTTCGTCGACCGTTACCGCATCCTGCGCCGCCTTGGCGGTCACCGGGGTTGTCTGACGTTGGAGGCGGCTGGACCTGACGGATCGCGTGTGGCCCTGAAGCTGCTCGAGATCGACTCCAGTGTGGGCGGGGACGAAGCGCGCCTGCGCTTTCGCCGGGAGGCGGAAGTGCTCGCCCGTCTCGCACACCCGGGCATCGTCCGTCTCCTCGACCGTGGCGAGGGGATTCGACACGCATGGATCGCGTTGGAACTGCTGCGGGGTCGGACGCTCTGCGCACATGTCGACCTGTTCTCGCTGAGCGCGACGCTCGCGTGCCTCGACGCGATGCTCGACGCGCTCGCCCACCTGCACGCGCATGGCGTGGTGCATCGTGACCTCAAACCCGCAAACGTCGTGATGGATGCGTACCGAGGTCCGGTGCTGTGCGATTTCGGCATTGCGCATGTGGACCATTCGCTGCTCACGCAGCGCGGCGAACTGCTGGGCACGCCGGCTTACATGGCGCCGGAATGCTTCCTCGGCGAGACCTGGGACGCGCGCAGCGATCTGTTCTCCGCGGCTGTCATCGCCTACGAGATGCTGACGGGCCGGCTGCCGTTCGACGGAGCGAACAGCGGCGAGATCATGCTGGCGATCATGCAGGAACCGGCCCCTCGCGCGTCGCGCTGGAATCCTGCGGTGCCGCCGGCGCTCGACGAGTTGCTGGCTGGCGCGCTGGCCAAGTCTCCACATCGGCGCTTCGCCAGCGCGGAGTCGTTTCGGGAGGCCCTTCGCGCAGCCACGACGGGCTCGGTGTGTTCAACCCTCTGATGCAGTGGCCGCCTGAGCCCGCAGCGCCGGCGTGAGATGCGGCTCGATCGCCTGCAGCATCTGGGCGAAGATCTTCGGATTGCCGGCGACGATCTGGCCGCGCTGCATGTAGGTCTCGTTGCCTTCGAGGTCGCCGACCAGCCCGCCCGCCTCCAGGATCATCAGCGCACCGGCCGCCATGTCCCAGGGCGCGAGCCCGATCTCCCAGAACCCGTCCATCCGTCCAGCAGCCACCGCTGCCAGGTCGAGCGCGGCCGCGCCCGGCCGACGGATGCCTGCGGTCTTGCGCATGAGGTCCTTCATCATTGCCATGTAGGCATCGGCGTGCGCGAACTCGCGGAACGGAAAGCCGGTGGCGATCAGGCCGTCGATCAGCTTGGTCCGCTTCGACACCCGCATGCGTCGATCGTTGAGGAAGGCGCCTCGTCCGCGCGAGGCGGTGTAGAGATCGTTGCGCGTCGGGTCGTAGATCACCCCGTGCGTGAGCACGCCCTTCACCGCGACGCCGATCGACACCGCGTACACCGGGAAGCCGTGCAGGTAGTTCGTCGTGCCGTCGAGCGGATCGATGATCCAGACGTGGTCCGAATCGCCGGAGGCTCCGCTCTCCTCTGCTAGAATGGCGTGATCCGGATAGGCGCTGCGGATGGTGTCGATGATCGCCGTCTCGGAGGCGCGATCCACCTCGGATACCAGATCGTTCAGGCTCTTGTGCTTGATCGTCAGGGCGTCGAGGTTGTCCGCCGCCTGGCTGATGATGCGGCCGGCACGCCGCGCGGCCTTCACCGCGATGTTGATGATTGGGTGGTTGAGCGCCATCTGTGCGTCGGGTCTCGGTGAAGAAGTCGGATTGCGGCAAAGAACGAAGCGCGCATTCTAATTTGTTTCAGTGCCACTCCCCACGCCCGATCCCGACGCGCCACTGCTGCTCTCCAACGTCCGCGTCGTCCTGTGCCAGACCAGCCACCCCGGAAACATCGGTGCCTGTGCCCGCGCGATGAAGACGATGGGGCTGGACCGGCTCCTGCTCGTCAAACCGAAGTACTTTCCGCATCCGGAGGCCGACGCGATGGCCTCACGCGCCACTGACCTTCTGGCGCGCGCACACGTGTGCGCCGGGCTCGAGGAGGCGCTGCAGGGGACGGTCTTTGCCGTGGCCAGCACCGCGCGCAACCGGGATCTCTCGCACCCGGTGCTGACGCCGCGCGCAGCGGCCGCGCGCATGATCGAGGAGGCGCGGCATGGGCCGGTGGCCCTGGTCATGGGTGCGGAGAAATACGGCCTGACGGTGGAGGAGGTCAACCGCTGCAGCGTGATAGCGACGGTCCCGGCGAATCCCGAGTATGCCTCGCTGAACCTGGCGGCCGCCGTCCAGCTGTTCGCCTATGAACTGCGCCTCGCGGCGCTGGATCCCGCGCCGATGCAGCAGCATTTCGCGCCCGCCTCGCACGAGGATCTCGAACGCTTCTACGGCCATCTCGAGCAGACGCTCCTGGACGTCGGGTTCCTCGACCCCTCGACACCCAAGCGTCTCATGCAGCGGATGCGTCGCCTGTTCGCGCGCGCACGCGTGGAACGTGAGGAGCTGAACATCCTTCGGGGCATCCTTGCGGCGGCCCAGGAGGCGGCCCGCAAGGGTCGCAAAGTTGACTAAACTGCCTGGTTTATCCCCGCACCGCGCCATCGATCGCGGCGCGCCAGCCGACCGCCGACATGTTTGAGGAAATCAGGGAAGACATCCGCTGTGTGTTCGACCGCGACCCGGCGGCCCGGACGACCTGGGAGGTCATCACCTGCTACCCCGGGTTCCATGCGCGGCTCTTTCACCGCGTGGCGCACTGGCTGTGGGGCTGGGGCCTGAAGTGGCTGGCGCGCTTCGTGTCCCACATCGGCCGATTCCTCTCCGGCATCGAGATTCATCCCGGCGCCCACATCGGCCGGCGCTTCTTCATCGACCACGGCATGGGTGTGGTCATCGGGGAGACGGCCGAGATCGGCAACGACGTCACCCTCTATCACGGGGTCACCCTGGGTGGCACCACCTGGAACAAGGGCAAGCGCCACCCGACGCTGGCCGACGGCGTGGTGGTGGGAGCCGGCGCGAAGATCCTCGGGCCGATCCGTATCGGCGAGGGGGCGAAGGTCGGTTCGAATGCGGTGGTCGTGCGCGACGTGCCGGCGCGGGCGACCGCCATCGGGATCCCCGCCCGTATCGTCGACCCGGACCGCGACGAGGAGCGTCGGCGTGCGGCGGAGCGTCTCGGCTTCTCGGCCTACGGCATCAGCTCGGACATGAACGACCCGACGGTGAAGGCGATTCACGCGCTGCTCGATCACGTGGTGAACATCGACGGGCGCATCGAGGCGATTCTCGCCCGCCTGGAGGAGGCCGGCATCGCCGTAGGTGTCGACGACGCGAAGCAGGACGACTTCGACGCGAACTATCTGAACCGTATTGTTGACTAAAAGTGTCGGGATTAGTATAGTCGACTTAAATCGTCGGATATGCGGAGAAGGCGCCTCCTGGGTGCCTGGACTACCAAGTCTTTCAACTGCGGGAATCGCCAATGAGACTCACCACCAAAGGACGTTTTGCGGTCACTGCCATGATCGACCTCGCGCTCAATGCCGGCCCGGAACCGGTGACGCTGGCCGAGATCTCGGAGCGGCAGAGGATCTCGCTCTCGTACCTGGAGCAGTTGTTCGGGAAGCTACGGCGCAACGGCCTCGTGCAGAGCGTGCGCGGGCCCGGCGGAGGCTATCGGCCTGCGAAGGCGCTGGAGTCGGTGTCCGTGGCGGACATCATCATCGCGGTGGACGAACCGATCGACGCAACGCAATGCGCCGGGAAGGAGAATTGCCGCGACGAGCGCAAGTGCATCACCCACGACCTGTGGATGAGCCTGAACGATCACATCTTCGACTATCTGCGCGGCGTCAGCCTCGCCCAGTTGGTGGCGAAGCAACGCGCGGCCGCCGAGGAGACGCAGGTCATGGAACTGAAGGACCAGCGGCAGCGGCGCGAGCCCGCGTCCCCGCTGGCGATCTGAAATGCAACGAGCGAGGGGGCAGGTGTCCATCCAGTTGACAGAACGCGCGGCGAACCAGATCCGGCGCTCGCTGAGCAAGCGCGGCAAGGGGCTGGGATTGCGCGTGGGGATCCGCAAGGTCGGCTGCTCGGGCTACGCGTACACGTTCGACTATGCCGACGAGGTCGGCGCGTCGGACACTCTGTTCGAGGCGCACGACGCCACGCTGGTGGTGGAGCGCGACGCGTTGCCGTATCTGGAGGGTTCGACGCTGGATTTCGTGCGCGAGGGCCTGAAGGAGTCCTTCAAGTTCGACAACCCGAACGTGAAGAACCAGTGCGGCTGCGGCGAGAGCTTCAGCGTCTGACGGCTACCCCGCCGGCACTTCACGGATCACGAGTCACCAATCACGAGTCACGAGTCACGATGAGTTCCGTCCTGCAACACCTGGTCAATCAGCCGTACCGGCATGGGTTCGTCACTGACATCGATGCCGATGTCGCGCCGAAGGGGCTGAACGAGGACATCATCCGGTTCATATCGCACAAGAAGAACGAGCCGGACTGGTTGCTCGAGTTCCGGCTCAAGGCTTTCCGTCACTGGCAGACGATGACGGAGCCGACCTGGCCGAACGTGAAGTACCCGAAGATCGACTTCCAGGACATCATCTATTACTCGGCGCCCAAGCCGAAGGCCAAGCTCGCGTCGATGGACGAGGTGGATCCGGAGCTTCGGCGCACGTTCGAGAAGCTGGGCGTGCCCTTGCACGAGCAAAAGGCCCTGGCCGGCGTGGCGGTCGACGTCATCTTCGACAGCGTGTCGGTCACCACGACCTACAAGCAGCGACTGGCCGAGGTCGGCATCATCTTCTGTTCGATGTCCGAGGCCGTTCGCGACCATCCGGATCTGGTGCGCAAGTATCTGGGTTCGGTGGTGCCCTACACCGACAACTACTACGCGGCCCTGAACTCCGCGGTGTTCACCGACGGCAGCTTCTGCTTCATTCCCAGGGGCGTGAAGTGCCCGATGGAGTTGTCGACCTATTTCCGCATCAACACCCAGGAATCCGGGCAGTTCGAGCGCACGCTGATCGTCGCCGAGGAATCGGCCCAGGTCTCCTATCTGGAAGGCTGTACGGCGCCCAAGTTCGACACCAACCAGCTGCACGCCGCCGTGGTGGAACTGGTCGCCTTGGACGACGCCGACATCAAGTACTCGACCGTGCAGAACTGGTATGCCGGCGACGAGAAGGGCGTGGGCGGGATCTACAACTTCGTCACCAAGCGCGGACTGTGCAAGGGGGTGAACTCGAAGATCTCGTGGACGCAGGTCGAGACCGGTTCGGCCATCACCTGGAAGTATCCGTCCTGTGTGCTCCTCGGCGACAACTCGATCGGCGAGTTCTACTCGGTGGCGCTGACGAATCACCACCAGCAGGCCGACACCGGCACCAAGATGATTCACATCGGGAAGAACACCCGCAGCACGATCATCAGCAAGGGCATTTCTGCCGGGCAGTCGAACAACAGCTATCGCGGGCTGGTGCGCATCGGCGGCAAGGCCGACAATGCGCGCAACTTCTCGCAGTGCGATTCGATGCTGATTGGCGATCGTTGCGGCGCCAACACCTTCCCCTACATTCAGGTGCAGAACAGCAGCGCCAAGGTGGAGCACGAGGCGAGCACCTCGAAAATCGGCGAGGACCAGCTGTTCTACTTCGCCCAGCGTGGCATCGGCACCGAGGAAGCGGTGTCGATGATCATCAACGGCTTCTGCAAGGAAGTGTTCACGCAGCTGCCGATGGAGTTTGCGGTGGAGGCAACCAAGCTGCTCGGGCTCAAGCTCGAAGGCAGCGTGGGATGATTGATTTGCCACGAGGACACGAAGGCACGAAGCACTGCAAACCGAAGCCTTTGATTCGAACTTCTTCGTGTCTTCGTGCCTTCGTGGTGAAAGCAAGTTTTCTATGACGACCAAGACGATTCTCGAAGTACGCGACCTCAGCGCCAGCATCAACGGCGTGCCCATCCTCAAGGGCCTGAACCTGACGATCAATGCGGGCGAGGTCCACGCAATCATGGGGCCCAACGGATCGGGCAAGAGCACCCTGGCAAAGGTGCTTGCGGGGCATCCGGCCTACGAGGTGACGGGCGGCAGCGCATCGTTCCTCGGGCAGGATCTATTCGCGCTGGAATCGGAGGCGCGCGCCCGCGCCGGCCTGTTCCTCGGCTTCCAATACCCGGTCGAGGTGCCCGGGGTGTCCAACAGCGCCTTCCTGAGACTGGCCTACAACACCGTGCAGGGCGCGCGTGGCAAGGATGAGCTCGACCCGCTCGAATTCGACGATTTCGTGCAGGAAAAGGTCAAGCTGCTGAGCATGGATCCCGCCTTCCTGGAGCGCAGCGTCAACGAGGGTTTCTCCGGCGGCGAGAAGAAGCGCAACGAGATCTTCCAGCTGGCGGTGCTGGAACCGAAGCTCGCGATCCTCGATGAAACCGACTCGGGCCTGGACATCGACGCGCTCAGGCACGTCGCCGACGGCGTCAACGCCCTGCGCGCGCCAGACCGCTCGTTCGTCGTGATCACCCACTACCAGCGCCTGCTCGACTACATCCGCCCGGACGTGGTCCACGTGCTGGCCGATGGCCGGATCGTGGAAAGCGGCGGGCCGGAACTGGCGCTCGAGCTGGAGCAGCACGGTTACGCCTGGATCGCCGACCGCGTGGCGCCGGAGGCCGGCGCGTGAGCAGCCCGCTCCTCGACTCCCTGGCCGAAGGCTTCGCGGGAGACGCGACCCGACGTGGCCTGCTCGATGCGGTCCTGCACGACGGGCTGCCAGGTCCGCGCAGCGAGAGCTGGAAGTACACCTCGCTGCGCGCGCTCGAGCGGCGCCGCTTCGCGCCGGCAGGCGATGCCGCGACCGCGATCGACCCGGACCTGCTCGACGGCATCCCGGCACCGCGCCTGGTGTTCGTCAACGGACGCCACGACCCCGCCCTGTCGCGCCTCGAAGCGCTGCCAGCCGGCGTGGAACTGGCCGCCGCGGCCAGCGAAACCGCGTACGACGTCGCCGTCCCCGCCGACGCGGTGTTCGCGCGGCTCAACGCCGCCCTGGCCGAGGGTGGCGTGCGGCTGCAAGTGGCCGCGGGCGTCCAGGTCGAGGCACCGCTGCACCTGGTGTTCGTGGGTGCTCCGGCCGGGGCCGACCTGGCCTGGCACCTGCGCCATCGCATCGAACTCGGGGAAGGCGCGAGCCTGCGCCTGCTCGAGCACCACCTCGCCGCAGGCGACCATCGCCACCTCGACAACCATGCGCTGGCGGTGGACCTGGGCGCACGCGCCACCCTGCTGCATGCGCGCGCGCAGCACGGCGGCGACGGCGCCACCGTGTTCCTGCGCACCGATGCGCGACTGGACGAGGACGCGTGCTACCGGCGCGTGGATCTTGAGCTTGGAGCCGCGCTCGCGCGCCACGAACTCAACGTGCGCCTCGCGGGCGACCGCGCCAGCCTGATCGCCAACGGCGTGCTGCTGGCCGGCGGTCGCCGCCATATCGATACCCGACTGGGCATCGAACACCTGGCTCGCGACACGCGTTGCGAACTGGTCTGGCGCGGCGTCGGTGCGGCGCGCGGCCGTGCGGTGTTCCACGGCGGCATCACCATCCACGCCGGCGCCGCTGGCACCGACGCGCGGCTGTCCAACAAGAACCTGCTGCTGTCGGCCAACGCCGAGATCGATACCCAGCCGGTGCTGGTGATCCACGCCGACGAGGTGCAGGCCGCGCACGGCGCCACCGTGGGCCAGATCGACCCCAACGCGCTGTTCTACCTGCGATCGCGCGGCCTGCCGCTGGACGAGGCGCGGCAGCTGCTCACCATCGCCTTCTGCCGGGAACCGCTGTCGGCGATCGAGGACGACGACGTCCGCGAATCGATGGTGGCGCACGTGGACCGCGCGCTGGATGCACTGGAAGGCTGAGCCCATGAACACCCGACCGCTGCCGCCAGGCACCCCTGCAGAGCCCGACTGGGTGCGCGTGCGCGCCGACTTCCCGCTGCTGCAGCGCCAGGTGCACGGCAAGCCGCTGGTCTACCTGGACAGCGCCAACACCGGGCAGAAGCCGGCGGCGGTGATCGAGGCGATGGACGACTTCTACCGTCGCCACAACGCCAATGTCAGCCGCGCCGTGCACGCGCTGGGCACCGAGGCCACCGAGGCCTACGAGGCCTCGCGCACCGCACTGGCGCGCTTCGTCAACGCGCGCAGCGACGAGCTGGTGCTGTGCAGCGGCACCACGTTCGCGATCAACCTGGTGGCCTATTCCTGGGCGCTGCCGCGGCTGCATGCGGGCGACGTGATCCTGGTCTCGCGCATGGAGCACCACGCCAACATCGTGCCCTGGCAGCTGGTGGCGGAGCGCACCGGGGCGACGGTGCGCGTGGCCGAGATCCTGCCCGACGGCAGCCTCGACCTCGACGCGCTGCGCCGGGCGATGACGCCCGAGGTCAAGCTGCTGGCCGTGGCCCACGTGTCCAACGTGCTGGGCACGGTCAATCCGGTGCGCGAGATCTGCCGCGAGGCGCGGCGACGCGGCAT
>JAEZCG010000007.1 GCA_023430065.1 Pseudomonadota bacterium
CCGCTTCCGTCACAACACATCATCCGCGCTCGGCCTAGCCTGCCGGCCGGCACGCGGTAACCCTCTCAGTCCTGCACCCAGTCCAGCAGCGGATGACGATCCAGCCCGCGCGCAACGAATCCCCGGATGCCGGTCGGCAGCGCACCATGCACCCGAAGCGCTTCAGCTTCCGATGCAAACGCGGCAAACACGCACCCGCCGGACCCGGTCACACCCGCGGGGGCCCGCTCTCTCAACCACGCCAGATGACGGGCAACCTCCGGGTACTGGCGACACACGACCGCTTCCAGATCGTTCCGGCCGGGCCCTGCAGAAAAGCATTGTATTTTGATGGGATCGGAATTTCGTGTCAATTCAGGGTCCGCGAACACGCTTGCGGTCGGCACGGCGACCGGGGGCACCAGCACCAGATACCAGGCGGGGGGAAGGTCGATACGCACCAGGCGTTCGCCGATGCCTGATGCAAACGCAGTGCGGCCGAATACGAACACCGGGACGTCGGCCCCGAGCCGCAATGCCAGGTCCTGTAGCCGGCCGCGCGACCAGTTCACCTCCCACAGCCGGTTGAGCGCCACGAGGACGGTGGCAGCGTCGGAACTGCCTCCGCCCAGGCCCCCGCCCATGGGGATGCGCTTGTCCAGTGCGATCTGGGCACCGCGCCTCACCCCGGCTTCCGCCTGCAGCAGCCGCGCCGCGCGCACGCACAGGTCCTCCTCGGGCGCAACACCGGGCAAGGCATTCAGCCGCTCGATGCGTGCGTCGTCGCGCACGCGCAGGTGCAGGGTATCCGCGCAGTCGATGAACCGGAAAACGGTCTCGAGCAGGTGATAGCCGTCCGTACGCCGCGCGGTGACGTGCAGGAACAGGTTGAGTTTGGCCGGCGCGGGGACCGCCACGCCCGTCACGCCGCCCGCCTCAACGCTGCTCGGCGACGGCGTCCTGCCCGCCCCCTTCGGCATCCAGATTCCAGCGCTCGATCACCAGCCGCATGCGCAGCCGCTCACCCGCGAGGTCGAGCTTCGACGGCAGCCCACGCACGCCGCCGCCATCCCAGGCGAGGTAGGACACGATCCAGCCCGATTGGCGCAGCATGCGCGGGCGACCGTTGTCGTCGCGTTCGATCTGCGCCTCGGCACCGGGCCACTCCAGTCCCCGCACCCAGTACGGCAGGGCGTCGAGGGGCAGATCCCAGTCGAGCACATCGGCCGCCAGGGCCCGCAGATCCTTCGCCTCATGCTGCTCGCCATCGGACGTGACGAGCCAAGCACCGTCGGGACCTTGCCGCATGCGTGCCACGGACGTACCGATCGGAGAGGAGAACGCCAGTTCGTCGATCGCCGGCAGGTGGCGCCATTGCACGCGCCCGGGGAAGGCCCCCTCGTCAACACGCAGATTGATGCGACCGCTCAGTTCGAACTGCTCGGCCTCCTCGGCAGATACCGCGCGCTCGGGCGCCCGCGGGCCGAGGGCAGCGCACGCGCTCAGCAGCAGCGCCGCGGCGGCGACCAGGAACCGCCGCAGGCAACCATGCGATGTCATGAGGCAGACCGCCGTCGACGCTTCAGCGCAGGAACCGCTTGACCGTCGCCTGCAGCAGTTCGTTGTCGGCATTCTCGACCAGCGCGGAGCGCCACAGCCGCTCGGCCTCGACCGTCTGGCCGTGCGCCCACATCACCTCTCCGAGGTGCGCCGCGATCTCCGGGTCGGGACGCTTCGCATAGGCGCGCTGCAGGAAGTCCAGGGCATCCTTGAAGTTGCCCAGCCGGTAGTGCACCCAGCCCATGCTGTCGAGGATGAAGGCATCGTCCGGCGACAGCGCGAGGGCCCGCTCGATGTACTCCTTGGCTTCACTGTAGCGCTTGGTCCGGTCGGCCAACGTATAGCCGAGGGCGTTGTAAGCCTGCGCGTGATCGGGCTTGAGTTCGATCAGCTTGCGCAGGTTCGATTCCACCACGTCCAGCCTGCTCAGTTTCTCGGCGGCGAGCGCGCTGTCATACAGCAGATCGACGTTCTCGGGCTGCCTGGCGAGCGCGTCGGCGAGCACGTCGTAGGACTCCTGATACGCCCTGGACTCGCGCAGGAGCTGCGCCTCCGCCTGGATCAGAACGGTGCGCTGTTCCTCGTTCGCGACTTGCACGTTCTGCAGGTAGGTGCGCGCCTCGGCGAGCTTGTTCTGCCTGCCCAGGAGGAAGGCATAGCGCGCCTGCGCGGGGACATACTGATCCCCGCCCTTGACCTGGGCATACCAGTGCATCGCCTCGTCCGGCCGCTTGCGCTCCTCGTACGCCTGACCGATGTAGAAGCGCAGCGTGTCCGGATCCCGGTAGTTGAGCTCCAGCGCGCGCCTGAGCGAGGTGTCGGCGAGATCGAAGTCGTCGAGCTGCAGGGACAGCAACCCGATCGTGACCAGGATGTCGGGATTCTCGGGCTGCGCCTCGTGCAGGATCTGGTACTGCGCACGCGCCTCGGTCAACTGCTTGGCATTGATCAGCATGCGCGCAAGATGGGCGCGCACGTCCTTGGCGTCCGGATGCTCCTGCACGAAGGCGGTCAGATACTCTGCCGCCTTGGCGGCCGACTCCCGCTGCTGGATGAACTGCGAGTACTGCAACGCGCCCAGTTCCCAGTCCGGACGCAGCTTCATCGCCGCCCGCATCGCGCCGACGGCCAGATCGTGCTTCCCGGCGGCAAAGGCTGCCTGCGCCAGTACCAGGTGCGCCTCGGGAAGATCCTGGTATCGACCTGCAAGGTCCTTGACGACGGCGAACACCGCCTCCTTGTCAGGGTGCTTGTTCAACAGTCCATGCAGCTGCAGGAAGCCCTGAGCCGGCTTGCCCCCGCTCGCAAGCAGTGCCTCGAGGTGCGGTTTGACCTCGCCGAGCTTGTTCGCAGAGAGCAGAAGACCGACCAGGCTCTGTCGCGCCTGCGGACTGTCCGGCTCCAGCTCGAACCACAAGCGGGCAGCGTCCAGCGCGGTGCCCTGCAATCGTGCATAGCTGGCAATCTCGGTGGCACGCCGCGCCAGGCGCGGGTCGCGGGTCGATCGGGCCATTTCGAGGTAGCCCTGCGCGGACAGCTGCACATTCCCGCGCTGTCCGGCGATCTCCGAGAGCAGGAACTTGAACAGCAGCTCCTGGTCGAGCGCGGCGTCCGGCAGATTGCCCGACGGCGGTGCCGTGTTCTGGAATACCCGGCGGGCCCGTTCTTCCAGTGTCTCCTCGTCCTCGGAGTTTTGCGCCAGATGGCCCGGGAACGGGAACTCGCCGGTGTTCGCGGACGCCGTCATCGAGGGGAAGCCGATGGGGTGCAGGGACGGCTGTTGTGCGCACGCCCCGAGCGCCAGCGCGCACGAGGCGATCACAGATTTCAGTCCACGGGTCATGAGACGCTTCCTCACTGAAACTCTACGCGCGCAACCAGGAGATCGTTCCTGGGCAGGTGGACGGCCTGCACCGGGCGCAGGCGCTTCTACATCTGGGCCAGTTTAGGTATATTTGCCCCGGGCCTCAAGCCACCGCCCGCGACGGACGCCTGCCGCGCCTGCAGCACGCTCCCGTCGCTCCAGCGTGTAGCAAGTTCTCTGCCGCGCACTTCCACAATGCCCGAAACGAACGGGGCCGCCACGGTGCCCGCCGAAATTACCTTGTCGGCACGCGATCTTTCGCGTGCATACGGCCCCACGCGTGCCGTGGACGGCATCGACCTCGAGCTGAGCCGGGGCGAGGTGCTTGGCCTGCTCGGCCCGAACGGTGCCGGCAAGACCACGACCATGCAGATGCTCACCGGGAATCTGGCACCGAGCAGCGGCAGCATCAGCATCTGCGGAATCGACCTGCTCGAGCGGCCCGCATCGGCCAAGGCGCGCCTGGGCTATCTGCCCGAAATTCCCCCGCTGTACAAAGAACTGCGCGTGGACGAGTACCTGCGCCTGGCGGCGCGTCTGCACCGTGTCCCGCGCAACCGCATCGGCGAGGCGCTCGCCCTGGCGAAGTTGCACTGCGGACTGGAAGAGATGGGGCAGCGCCTGATCGGCGCGCTGTCGAAAGGCTATCAGCAGCGCGTGGGCATCGCGCAGGCGATCATCCACACTCCCGACGTCGTCATCCTGGACGAGCCGACGGTGGGATTGGATCCGAACCAAATCCGCGACATACGCGCCCTCATCCGCGACTTGTCCGACCGGCACAGCGTGATCCTCTCCACCCACATCCTGCCCGAGGTCGAGGCGGTGTGCGACCGCGTCCAGATCCTGCACCGCGGCCGCATCGTGTTCAACGATCGCATCGAGGCGCTGCGCCAGTTCCGCGGCACGCCGGCCCTGCTGGTCGGACTGCGCCGCCCGCCGGGTCTGGAGGAACTGGCGGCCCTGCCCGGCGTCCGTGCGGTTCAGCCCTCCACTGACGGCATGCTGCGTGTAGAGCCTGCGCCGGAAACGGATCCCACGGAGGCGCTGGTCGAGGCGTCGGTCGCTCGCGGCTGGGGCCTGACCCACTTGGCGCCCGAACACGCTTCGCTGGAGGACGTATTCGTGCAGCTTACGCGCCAGGACGCGGTGACGGTGGCGGAGGACAAGGCATGATCCGCCTGATCGCGATGAAGGAACTGCGCCTGCTGTTCGCCTCTCCGCTCGCATGGGTGGTGCTGGCCTTCCTGCAGGGGTTCTTCGCCTGGGTATTCCTGTCGCAGCTGCAAAGCTGGCTCGAGCTGCAGGCACAGATCGCCGCGCAGCCTGGTGCCCCGGGGGTGACCGAATGGGTGGTCGCCCCGCTGTTCGCGACGGCCACCATCGTGCTGCTGATGGTGGTGCCGCTGCTGTCGATGCGTCTGGTCGCCGAGGAGCGCCGCGCTCAGACCCTGCCCTTCCTGCTGTCCTCGCCGGTCTCGATCACCCAGATCGTGCTCGGCAAGTATCTCGCCCTGCTCGTGTTTTTGGGCCTGGCGGTCGGGCTGATCGTGCTCATGGCGGCCTCGCTGTTCTCCGCCGGCCGCCTCGACGTGGGCCTCCTGGCCGCCAACGCGCTCGGCCTGCTCCTCATGGGCGGCAGCTTCGCCGCCGTGGGGCTGTACCTGTCCTGCCTCACGGCACAGCCGCTCATCGCCGCGGTCGGCACCTTCGCCGTCCTGCTCGGACTGTGGCTGATCAACATTTCCACCCGCGACCCGGACAGCCTCCTGCACATGCTCTCGCTCATGCGTCACTTCGAGAATTTTTCGAAGGGCATCGTCGCGCTTCCCGATCTGGCGTACTACCTCGTGCTGATCGCGTTGTTCCTCTTCCTGTCGGTCCGGCGCCTGGACGGCGACCGCCTGCGCACATGAGAGCCGGTCCGCGCATGCGCATTCAGCTGCTGGCGCAGAACGGCCTGTTCGCGGCGTTGCTCGTCGCCGCTGCGCTGCTCGCGCTCTACCTGCTGCGCGACAACACGCTGCAGTGGGACATCACACAGAACAAGCGCGGCAGCCTGTCGCTGGCCACGCGCGACGTCTTGCGCGGCATGAGCGGCCCGATCACGATCACCGCCTATGCCACGGCGCAGGATCCGCAGCTGGGCGACGTGCGCAAGCTGGTATCCGACTTCATCGCGCCCTATCGGCGCATCAAGCCCGATATCTCGCTGGCATTCGTCGATCCACGCGAGCGGCCGAAGGAGACTGCCGCCGCCAACGTGCGTGCCAACGGCGAGATGGTGATCGAGTACGGCAAGCGCAAGGAGCACCTGAGCGTGCTGAACGAGCGCAGCATGGCCAACCTCCTGATGCGTCTGGCGCGCAGCGAGGACCGCCTGGTCATGTACGTCGGCGGGCACGGCCAGCCGGGACTGGAGGGCAACGCCAACTTTGACCTCGGCCAGTACGGCCAGCAATTGCAGTTGAAGGGTTTCGCCGTCCAGGCGCTCGACCTCGCGATCGCGCCCGAGGTGCCGGAGAATGCTGCAGTGCTGGTGCTGACCCATCCGCGCGTGGACATGCTCCCGGGCGAGGTCGACAAGCTGGTTCGCCACGTCGAACGCGGTGGCAATCTGCTGTGGCTGATCGACCAGGAACCGCTTCACGGGCTGCAACCCCTCGTGGAAAAGCTCGGATTGCAGCTCGGCCCGGGGGTCGTGGTCGACCCGGCCGCCGCCGAACTCGGCATTCAGCCCACCATCGCATTGTCCTCGAGTTACGGCCATCATCCGATCACGGAGGCCTTCACGCGTTACAACACGGCATTCCCGTTCGCGCGCGCCATCGGCTTCCCGGACGAAGGCTCGCCATGGCGGGCGAGCGTTCTGGTGGAAGCGGCTCAGAACGGTTGGGTGGAGACCGGCGCGCTCGACGGCAACGTGCGCTTCGACCCGGGCCAGGACGTGCAGGGGCCGGCCGTGGTTGCCGTCGCCTTCGAGCGCGACATGCAGGACGAAAGGTCGCAACGCGTGGTGGTGGTCGGCGGGAGCAGCTTTCTGTCGAATGCGTTCGTCGGGCTGCTGAGCAATCTGGACCTCGGCGTGAATCTGCTCAACTGGCTCAGCGCCGACGAGAACCTCATCACCATCCAACCGCGGGAACGGGTGGATGCTTCCCTGGAGGTCACGCGCGGCCTGCTCACCGCGCTGGTATTCGGCTTCCTGCTGGTGCTGCCACTGGGCTTTCTCGCGGCCGGCGCAACCATCTGGTGGCGGCGCCGTCGCGCCTGATTCGCGTGCGCACCCGCTGGCTGATCAACCTCCTTCTCCTGGGCATCGTCGCCGCCCTCGCAGCGTACGCGCTGTACGCGCCGCGCACGGACGATGCGCAGCAGGAGCCGATTACACGACTCGCCCCGAGCGTCGTGCGCAACATCGCGATCGAGGCGGCCGGCGCCGATCCGATCGAACTGGAGCGCGAGGGCGACACCTGGTTCGTCACCCGCCCGGTGCGTGCACGCGCCAACGTCACGCAGGTGGAACGCCTGCTCGATCTGCTCGGCGTGCGCGGTCGCGACCGCATGGCCGCGCAGGACCTGGAAAACCTCGATCTGGATCGTCCCGCGTTGCGCGTGCGCTTCGACGACGTCGTCATTGCGTTCGGCACCGTCAATCCGCTCACGCAGGATCAGTATGTACTCGTCGGAGATACCGTGTACATGATCCCTGGGCACCACCGCAATGCGGTACCCGATCGGATCGAGCGCGTGCTCACGCATGCGCTGCTGCGCAAGGACGAGAAACCGGTGTCGTTCGACTTTCCCGACTTCTCGGTCGAGCGGGTGGATGGTCGTTGGACCCGGCGACCGGAGGCATCCGGCGGACCGCTCAGCCAGGACGACTTCCATCGCTGGGTCGACGAATGGCGCTTCGCCTCCAGTCTGCTCACCCAACGCGCCTCCGGCAAGCCGCCGGCGGAGCACATCAGCGTGGCCGTCGAGGACGGGCGCACGATCCGGTTCGGCATCGTGCAGCGCGAACCGGAGTTCATCCTGACACGCGAGGACGAGCAGTTGACCTTCTACTTTCCGCAGGACACCCGCGCGCGTCTGCTCGCCGGACCCGCTGCGCTGCCCGCTGCAAGTCCCGCGGCGGCAAGCGAAACCTCCTCGGACGTCGCACGGTAACAATCGCCATGCCGGAACTGCCGGAGGTGGAGACCACCCGCCGCGGCCTGGAACCGTGGCTGCTCGGCCGGCGCATCGAACGCGTCGTGGTGCGCCATCGCGGGATGCGCTGGCCGGTACGGGCGGATCTCGAGGTGCTGCTGGCGGGACTGCGCGTGCGTCGCCTCGAGCGCCGCAGCAAGTACCTGCTGATCGACTGCGAGGCGGGCTGGCTGATCGTGCACCTGGGCATGTCCGGCAGCCTGCGCGTGGTGGAGCGGGAGCGTATCCCGGGCAAGCACGATCACCTCGATCTCGAACTCGAGGGTGGCAACACGTTGCGCCTGACGGATCCCCGGCGTTTCGGCGCGGTGCTGTGGCAGGAGGGCGATCCGGAAACACACGCTCTGTTGCGCGATCTGGGACCGGAACCGTTCTCCGATCGATTCGACGCGCGCTGGCTGTTCGAGCGCACGCGCAAGCGAACTGCGCCCGTCAAGAACATGCTGATGGACGGGCACGTCGTCGTCGGCGTGGGCAATATCTACGCGAACGAATCTCTGTTCCGCGCGGGCATCCATCCGGCGCGCGCAGCCGGTCGCGTTTCGCTGTCGCGCTACGCACGGCTGGTCGAGGAAGTGCGCGCCACGCTGCACGAGGCGATCGATGCCGGTGGCAGCAGCCTGCGCGATTTCGTGCACGCCGACGGCAGCTCCGGGTATTTTCAGCAGCAATACTTCGTATACGCGCGGGAGGGCGCGCCTTGCCGGCGGTGCGCCGGCACGATCCGCTCGATGCGCATCGGACAGCGCTCGGCGTTTTACTGCCCGCGCTGCCAGCGCTAGGAGGCAGGCAGCGGCGACCCCTACTGCGCGGGCGCGCGCTGCCTGGCCAGCATGAGCGCCGCGTACTTGGCCCGGAGCTGCTCGGGTGACTCGATTGCCTGTGGATTGGTCGCGATGCAGTCGACCGGGCAGACCTCCACGCACTGGGGCGTGTCGAAGTGGCCCACGCACTCGGTGCACCTGCCGGGATCGATCTCGTAGATGTCCGGCCCTTGCGAGATCGCCTGATTGGGACACTCGGGCTCGCACACGTCGCAGTTGATGCACTCGTCGGTGATCCAAAGTGCCATCGTCAATCGCGCCCGAGGTTCATCCGCGAAATGCGATCCAGCACCGCGGGATTGACGAAGGGGCTGACGTCACCGCCCAGCGAGGCGATCTCGCGCACCATGGTCGCCGAGATGAACATGTACTGCTCGGCCGGCGTCAGAAACACGGTCTCGACGTCGGGGTACAGCTGCCGGTTCATTCCGGCCATCTGGAACTCGTACTCGAAGTCCGATACTGCGCGCAATCCGCGCAGAATGATGCGGGCCTTCTGCCGGCGCATGAAATCCATGAGCAGGCCGGAGAAACCGAGCACCGTGACGTTGCCGCAATCGCCAAGCACCGTGCGCGCCATCTCCACCCGTTCCTCGAGGGAAAAGAACGGGCGCTTGGTGCGGCTGTCGGCGACGGCCAGGACGACGTGGTCGAATAGCCGGGCGGCGCGGCGCACCAGATCCTCGTGACCGCGCGTGACGGGATCGAACGTCCCGGGATAGACCGCCTTCTTCACTTCGCTTTCGACTCCCCTGCCTCGTGCAGCAGTTGGAAATGCACGTCCCCTGCGCGCGCCGTGCGGAAAACCTCCCAGCCATCGAAGGTTGGCAACGGCTCGTTCGACTCGAGGTACAGCAGCCCGCCGGCTGCCAGCCGCGCATGCAGCAGATTCAACAGCGCGCCGCGGCCGGCGTGGGCGTACGGCGGATCGAGAAATACGACGTCGTAGACCGACCTGTCGGTGCGTAGGAATTCTAGCGCATCGCTGCGCACGACATGGACAGCGTCCGCCTCCAGGTCACGCGCGTTGTCCTGCAGTGCCCGCACCGCCCGCCCGTCGGATTCGACCATCGTCACCCGTCGCGCATGGCGCGATGCGGCTTCGAAGCCCAATGCACCGCTGCCCGCGAACAGATCCAGGCAATCCCGTCCGGCCAGATCCTGGCCCAGCCAGTTGAACACGGTCTCGCGCACGCGATCGGGAGTCGGACGCAGGCCGAGGACATCGGGGAAGCGCAGCTGTCGGCTGCGCCAGGTGCCGCCGATGATGCGCACCCGGTTGCGCGCTTGCGGCATGATCAGGGCGACACGGACGGCGATGCACCGCCGACCACGACGGTGGCCATGCGATCCGGATCGACGCGGCGCCGGAACGCATCGCGGACCTGTGCAAGCGTGACCTCGCTCACGCGTTCGGGGAAACGATCGAGCCAGTCCAGTGGCAGGTCGTAGAAGCCGATCACCGCCAGATAATCGAGCAGCTTGCGATTGCTGTCGATGCGCAGGGGGAAGGCACCCACCAGATGCTGCCTGGCCCCCTCGAGCTCCTCCTCCGTGGGGCCCTCGCGCACGAAGCGGGAAAGCGTGTCGCGCACGACCTGCAATGCCTCCTCGGCCTGGTCATTGCGCGTCTGCAGGCTGATGGTGAAGGCGCCCTCGCGCAGATACGGATTGAAGGCGCTGTACACGCTATAGGTGAGCCCGCGGCGCTCGCGCACCTGCACGGTGAGGCGCGAGTTGAAGCCGCCGCCGCCGAGGATGTAGTTGCCCACCAGGAGCGGAAAGTAATCCGGATCGGACCGGCGCATGCCCGGCGCACCGACCAGGACATGTGCCTGCGCGGCGTCGTGCGCGATCGAGCGTTGCACCGGTTCATCGAGTGGAGGCATCGGTGGCAGCGTGTCGCGACCGCCTGCCTGCCCGGCCGGCAGGGCGTCGCTCAGCGCGCGCGCCATGCGCTGCGCCTCCGCGCGATCTACGTCCCCGATGATCGAGATCACCGCGCGATCGCGCAGGTATTGCGTTCGATGGAACTGCGCCAGCTGCTCGGGC
Source organism: Pseudomonadota bacterium (assembly GCA_023430065.1). GTDB lineage: Bacteria > Pseudomonadota > Gammaproteobacteria > Burkholderiales > SHXO01 > SHXO01. The sequence continues at coordinate 10,492 of JAEZCG010000007.1, forward strand.
CGCAGCGCGGCGACGCTCGCGACCTCGCCGGTGGGCCACAGGGCATAGGGATGCGTCCCGAACACCAGCTGCGCGAACGCGCGCTGTGCGATCACGCTGGGCTTGAGCGCCGCTTCGCGCAGTCCGGCGATCACGCGTTCCTTTTCGCGCGCCACCACTTCGGGGGAGAAGGCCGGCCGCTGCACCACGGCAGCCAGAACGTCGAGCGCCTGCGTGCGCTCCCGCAGGCCGCTCAACGTGCGCAGGGAGTACCCCGCCCGGTCCACGTCGAAAGTCGAGGAAAGCTGCGCGCCGACGTCGGCCAGCCGTAGCGACACCTCGTCCTCCGTGAGGGCCGGCAACTCTCCCTGCGCCCGGCTGCCCAGGCGCAACACGTGCAAAGTGAGATTGGCGAGACCCGACGTGGCCGGTTCGTCGCGCGACGAACCCGCCGGAAACTCGATGCTCACGTCGACGATCGGCAGCGCGTGGGTCTCCACGAACAGCACGCGTGCTCCGCCCGGAGTGCTCCAGCGCTGCACGTCCAGCGCGGCGTAAACCGGTTGCGCGAGCAGTGCGAAGCTCAACAGCAGCAGGAGCGCCCTGAGACGCGGGCTATTCATCGCCGTCGCCCGGCCCGGATCCGTCCTCGAGCGGCTCGAGCACCGCGACGGTCATGCCGTCGCGCCCGAAGAATTTGCGCGCCACCGCCTGCACCTGCTCGGCGGTGACCTCCTGCAGCTTGCGCACCTGCACATCGACCGAGTCGGGAGGAAGGCCTGCGTTGTCGAGCGCGCCGATCTGCATCGCGCGGCCGAACATGGAATCCTGCTGGAAGACCTGCGCAGCGACAGCCTGGGCTCGGGTTCGCGCCAGCTCGTCCGGCTGGATGCCGTGCTCGGCAATGCGCCTGATCTGCTCCAGGAGCGCCTGCTCGGCGCGTGCGATCTCGCCCTGCGCGGCGACGGTGGCAGAGAGCATGAACAGCGCCGGACCCCGCCCCACCGCATCGTAACTGGCAGCGGCCGATACTGCGACCTGCTGTTCACGCACCAGCGCCCGCGGCAGGCGTGCGGCGTCGTTGCCGGCGAGCACCGACGAGAGCACCCACAGTGCATAGGACTCCCAGTCGGACTCGACGTCGCGCAATGCCGGCACATGCCAACCGATCAGCACGCGCGCCAGCTCGGCGCTCGCACGCAGCACCACACGCCGCTCACCGCGTTGCACCGGCTCACCGAGGTTCTTGCGCTGCGGAATGGCGCGTGACGGGATCGGACCGAACCGGCGCTGCGCCTCGTCCAGCACCGCTTGTGCATCGACGTCGCCGACCACGACCAGGGTGGCATTGGCGGGCGTGTACCAGCGGTCGTACCACTCGCGCGCATCGTGTAAGCGCATGTTCTGCAGATCGTCCATCCAGCCGATCACCGGGGTGCGGTAAGGATGGGCCATGAACGCAGAGGCCGTGAAGGTTTCGTACAGCAGCGACTGAGGGCGATCGTCGGTGCGCAAGCGCCGCTCCTCCATCACGACGCGAATCTCCTTCTCGAATTCCTCGGCGCTCAGCACGAGGTTGCGCATGCGATCTGCCTCCAGGCGCAGCGCGAGCGGAAAGCGGGAGGCGTGCAATTGCTGGAAATAGGCAGTGTAGTCGCGACCGGTGAAGGCATTGTCGCGCCCGCCCGCACGCGCGATGATCTTGGAGAACTCTCCCGGCGGCACCTCCTGCGTTCCCTTGAACATCATGTGTTCCAGCACGTGCGCCACCCCGGTGACGCCGGTCTGCTCATCCATGCTGCCGGCGCGGTACCACACCATGGAAACGACCACGGGTGCGCGCCGGTCCTCCAGCACGAGGACGCGCATGCCATTCTCGAGGGTGAACGAGACCAGGGCCTCCGCCCGCAGCGCGGCGAACGAGAGCAAGAGGAAGAATGCGGCAGCGGCGGCGCGCCGCATGCTGGGAACGCGAGGCATTGGTGGGGGTGCAGACTGGTAAACTTGAAGCGGGGTTCGTGCCCCGCAAGCGAATAGGATGCGCAACAGTATGTGGGGTTTCCTGAAGGGCGACAAGAAAGACAAGGACAAGGACGGCAAGGGTGTCGGCCAGGATCCGCAAGCAGCGGCCCCGCCACCCACGGCCGAAACCGTCCCCGCGCCCGAAACCGAGATCGCCGTTGCGCCTGAGAAGAAGTCGGGTTGGCTCTCCCGCCTGAAATCCGGCTTAAGCGCCACGCGCGAGAAACTGGGTACGCAGCTCGGTACGCTGCTCGGTGCGCATGGCCGCATCGACGAGAGCCTGTACGAGGAGTTGGAAACCTTGCTCCTGTCGGCGGATGTGGGCGTGTCCTCCACCCAGATGCTGCTGGACCAGACGCGCAAGCGCGTGGCGCGCGAACGCATCGTCGATCCGGCGCAGCTCAAGGACGTGCTCAAGCAGGGCCTGGTGGAACTGCTGACACCGGTGGCGCAACCGCTGCAGACCCATACGCACCGTCCCTTCGTCCTGCTCGTTGCCGGGGTGAACGGTTCCGGGAAGACCACCTCCATCGGCAAGCTCGCCAAGTACTTCCAGGGCCAGGGCAAGAGCGTCATGCTCGCCGCGGGCGACACGTTCCGCGCGGCCGCCGTGGAGCAGCTGCGCGCCTGGGGCGAGCGCAACGAGGTGCAGGTCCTCGGCCGACAGGGAGGCGATCCCGCCGCGGTGATGTTCGACGCGATGCAGTCGGCGCGCGCACGCGGCGTGGACGTGCTGATCGCCGACACGGCGGGCAGGCTCCCCACGCAGTTGCACCTGATGGAGGAGTTGAAAAAGGTCAAGCGCGTGATCGCGCGCGTGGATGCCGACGCACCGCACGAGGTCATGCTCGTGCTGGACGCGAATACAGGTCAGAACGCGCTCGCCCAGGTGAGGGCGTTCGACGAGGCACTCGGACTGACCGGTCTCACGATCACCAAGCTCGATGGCACCGCACGCGGCGGGACCATCGCGGCGATCGCGCAGCACAAGCCGATCCCGGTGCGCTTCGTCGGCGTCGGCGAAGGCATCGACGACCTGCGTCCGTTCGACGCACGCGAGTTCGTCGATGCCCTGTTCGACTGAGCCGGTAGCGTCCAGAGCCTGGCCGACGATCCCCGCTGCGCGTTGCGCATGCTGACCCTCAGCCACGTCAGCAAGCGCTATCCGGGCGGGATCGAAGCCCTGAGGGATGTCTCCCTCACCGTCGAGCGCGGTGAACTGGTGCTGGTCGAGGGCGAATCCGGCGCAGGCAAGAGCACGCTGCTCAAGCTGATCAGTGCCATCGAGTTACCAAGCGCCGGTAGCGTGCTGGTGGACGGACAGAACACGCGGGCGCTGGGTTCCCGGGCACTGGCGGCCTTGCGCAGACAGTTCGGCGTGATCTTCCAGGACCACAAGCTCCTGTTCGATCGCAATGCGTTCGAGAACGTCATGCTTCCGCTGGACATCGGCGGCTTCGAGCGGCGCGATGCGCACCGGCGGGCACGCGCCGCACTCGACAAGGTGGGACTGCTGCACAAGGAAAAGGCGCTGCCGGTCGCGCTCTCCGGCGGCGAACAGCAACGCCTGTGCATCGCGCGGGCGATCGTGCACCGCCCGCGGGTCATCGTGGCGGACGAGCCGACCGGCAACCTCGATGAGTCGCAGGCGCAGCGTGTCCTCGACATGCTCGATTCGTTCAATACGCTGGGGGTGACGATGGTCGTGTCCACCCACGACCGCCTGGCGCGCGAGCGGCTCGAGGGCCGGCACGTCCGCCTGCAGGCAGGCGCCCTCGCCCGCGCCGAAGCTCTCACATGAAGGCGTGGCCACTCGCGCACTGGCGGGCCGCCGGCGATGCCTGGCGACACCTGGTCGCCCAGCCGTTGGCCACTGGACTGAGCGTCCTGGTCATCGGCATCGCCGTCAGTCTGCCGCTGGCTCTGCTCCAAGCGCTGGGCGAGGCCCAGCATCTCGTCGGGCGCATCACCGCCGGACCCCAGCTGAGCCTGTTCCTCGCGCAGGGCGCGCTGGCCGAGCAGCGCCAGGCGGTGGAGGCGAACCTGCGGGACCACCCGTCGGTGCGGGCGGTCCGCTTCGTGGGGCGGGACGCCGCCCTGACGGATCTCGCCCGCAGTGCCGGGCTGGGCGATGTCGCCGAGGTGCTACCGGCCAACCCGCTCCCTGATGCCTTCGTGATCGACATACACGGCGGCTCGGCTTCGGCATTGGAGCGACTGCGCATGGAGGCGGCAAACTGGCCGGGGGTCGACCATGTACAGTCCGACCTAGAATGGGCACAGCGGCTCGAGGCCTTGCTCGCCCTGGGCCGTGCTGTCGTGCTGACGGTGGCGAGCCTCCTGGCCGCCGGCCTGGTGGCGATCACCTTCAATACCATCCGGCTCCAGATCCTCGCGCGGCGGGCGGAGATCGAGGTCGCGCAGTTGATCGGCGCCACCGATGCCTTCGTGCGCCGCCCGTTCCTCTACTTCGGCTTGTTCCAGGGTCTACTCGGCGCCACGGTGGCGTGGATATTGGTGGCAGCAGTCGCGCTGGCGATCGGGTCGGAACTGACCGTGCTCAATCGCCTCTACGGATCGACCTTCCGCTTCGGACTGCCTTCGCCCACCCTGCTGGCGGGCGTGTGCGGCGCGGGCGCACTGCTGGGTGCACTGGGCGCCGCATTGTCCGTGCAGGACTACCTGCGGCGGGGTCGCGCGAAATAACCGACTATTTCGCTCAGGTTCGGGAACGAACTGACGCCATTGGCACTCTCATCGGCTGAGTGCTAACATTGTTGCATCGAAGGAGGCTTTCAATGACCACACTGCCTGTTTCCATGTCACTGCCCTCGGCGGCCGGCAGCCTGGAGAGCTACATCCAGGTGGTCAACCGCTTTCCGCTGCTGACCAATGTCGACGAGTCCCGCCTGGCACGCGCCTATCGCGACAGCGAGGATCTGGACGCGGCCCGTCAACTCGTCCTGTCCCACCTGCGTCTGGTCGTATCGATCGCGCGAGGCTACCTGGGATACGGCCTGCCGCACGCCGATTTGATCCAGGAAGGCAATGTCGGCCTGATGAAGGCCGTCAAGCGCTTCGATCCGGAGCGAGGTGTGCGCCTGGTGTCCTTTGCGGTGCACTGGATTCGGGCAGAGATTCACGAATACATCCTGCGCAACTGGCGAATCGTGAAGATCGCCACGACCAAGGCCCAGCGCAAGCTGTTCTTCAACCTGCGCAGCATGAAGAAAGGGCACGCCTCGCTGACGCCCGAAGAGACCGATGCGATGGCACGAGCGCTCGGGGTGAAGTCCTCGGACGTGTCCGAGATGGAGACGCGGCTGGGCGGCCAGGACGTGGCGCTCGAACCCCTCGGCGAGGATGACGAGGACGCCTTCGGACCTATCTCCTACCTGACCAATCCCGAGGACGAACCCGGCCGCATCCTCGAGCACGATCAGAATGCGCGCCTGCGCAGCGAGGGACTCGAGCGTGCGCTACAAAGCCTCGATCCCCGCAGCCGGCGCATCATCGAGGCGCGCTGGCTGCGCGAACAGGACACCTTGACGCTGCATGACCTCGCGGCCGAGTTCGGTGTCTCCGCCGAGCGCATTCGGCAGATCGAGGCGCAGGCAATGAAGAAGATGCGAGCCCTCATCCCGGCAGCCTGAGTCCTGGGAGAGGGTCCCAGGAGAAAGAAGCCGCCCGCGGGCGGCTTCTTCGCTTTGGAGACCATCGCCTCAGGCGGGGGCTTCCAGCAACTGACCGATATCGTGCACGAACACGTCACTTCCGCTGCCGTAGGGCACGAGGAGCCGGATCCGCCCTTGCGGGTCGAAGACGAAGGTACCCGAGGAGTGATCCACCGAGTAGTTGCCCGGAACCGCGCCCTCGCTTTTCTGGTAGAAGACCTTGAACTCCTTGGCGGTACGTGCGATGTCGTCCGGGCTGCCGGTGAGTCCGATGAACGACGCATCGAGCGCGGTGACGTACTGCTTCAAGACTTCAGGCGTGTCGCGCTCCGGATCCACGGTGATCATCGCAACCTGCACCCGCTCCGCCTGCGCACCCAGCCTGCTGCGCGCCTGCGCCAGCTCGGCCAGCGTGGTTGGGCAGACATCGGGACAGTGTGTGAATCCGAAGAAGACGACCAGCACCTTTCCCTTGAAGTCCTCCAATGACCGTTCCTGCCCGTCGTGGTCGACGAGCTCGAACGAACGCCCCAGCTCGGCACCGGTGATGTCCGTGGACTGGAAGGTCGGACCCGACGAGGGTTGGTTGCAGCCGCCCAGGAGGCCGAATCCGATCAGCAGCGCGAAGAGGGCAGCGTAGCGCACGCCTCAGCGTCCGATCGGCAGGTAGTGATCGACGAGCAGCACCGCGAACAGGACAGACAGGTACAGGATGGAGTAGCGAAACGTGCGCCGGGCAATCTCGTCGGTGTAGCGCACGTAGATCCGGATGGCGTACCAGACGAACACCAGTCCGAGCACCACGGCGGACACAAGATAGATCAGCCCGCTCATGCGTGTGCTGAATGGCAGCAGACTCACCCCGAACAGGATCAGCGTATAGAGCAGCACGTGCAGCCGCGTGAAGCGGTCACCGTGCGTCACAGGCAGCATCGGCACACCGGCCTTCGCATACTCGTTCTTGCGATACAGCGCGAGCGCCCAGAAGTGCGGGGGGGTCCACGCGAAGATGATCAGGAACAGCAAAAGCGCGTCAGACGCGATCTCGCCGGTCACCGCGGTCCAGCCAAGGACCGGGGGCATCGCACCCGATGCACCGCCGATCACGATGTTCTGCGGCGTGAGCGGCTTCAGCACCACGGTATAGACGATCGCATAGCCCACGAAGGTGGCGAGCGTCAGCCACATGGTCAGTGGATTGACCAGGGCGTAGAGCATCCACAATCCGACGCCGCCGACGATCGACGAGAACGCCAACGTCTCGGCCGAGGTGAGCTGCCCCATCGGCAGGGGACGGGCCCGCGTGCGCGCCATCACCTTGTCGATCTTCTGCTCCACCAGGCAATTGACCGCCGCCGCGGCTCCGGCAACGAGGGCGATGCCTATCGTTCCGAATACCAGCGCCTGCAGCGGGACCATGCCGGGCGTCGCGAGGAACATGCCGATGACCGCGGTGAAGACGATCAGCGAAACGACGCGTGGCTTGGTCAGCGCGAGGAACTGCTGAAAGCGCGGAAAAGTCTGGCGCGAGTGGACAGTGGTCGCCATGACGAGCTACGACGGGCAGGCTGCCGGGGGATGGAAAGCAACGCGCAGTGTATCACCATCCTCCACGGCGATCATCCTACGCGCGAGGCCTTCAGCAGGCGCTTGAGGTCCTTCTTGATCAAGCTCGGGTCGGGGTCGCGCGGGTAGCGCATCATCACATTGCCCAGGGGATCGATGAGATAGACGTGATCGCGCGCCGTCCCTTGCGGCGAAAGACGCGCCGCGAGATCGCTGCTGCCCGCAGGCAGGATCAGGGTGCCCTTGTAGTCCGAGAGCAACTGCGCATCGGACGGTGCCGAACCGTCCACGACCCACACGCGTTCGATGCGGGTCATGTCCTCGCCCTGCGTCAGACGCACCTGACGCATGATGTAGAGCTTGCGGCGGCAGTACGCATCGCAGGGGGTGGAATCGATCATCAGGAATGCCCACTTTCCGCTCACGGCCTCGAACCCCTCCGGCGCCTTGCCCTGCTCGATCGAAACCGGACCGAACAGCTCACCGTAGTTCACGAAACTGTCCGGCTTCCAGAACAGGTACAGCAGGTAGCTGCCCACCACGGGGAAGGCGGCGATGACGCCGATCAGCAGAATGACCCAGTTAGATTTCCTTGCGCTTGCGTCTGACATGAAGCACCAAGTAGAGAATGGCGATGACCGCGCTCATGACGAACCACTGAAGGGCGTAAGCCTGATGCTTGTCCACCCCGGCATCGGGACGCCGCCACGTTCGCGACAGCCCGTCTCCCAGATCGTTGCGCTGCTGCAGGATCAGCGGCTGCAGCGCGAGTCCGAAGCGCTGCGCATATTGCTCGAACTTGAGGTTCTGCCAGACGGGTCCGCTGACCGTTTCGTCGGACAGTTCGAAGTAGCGGGTACTGGGAGGCAGCGCCATGCCCTCCACGGTGACCTCGCCCGATGGGGTGTGCAGCGCGGGCAACTCGGTGCGCGAGGCCGGTGCCCGCACCCACCCGCGGGCGACCAAGACGTGCAGCGGCGAGTCGTTCAGCTGCAGGGGCGTGATCACCTCGTACCCCACCACGCCGTCGCGCACGCGATTGTCCAGGAGAATCGTGGCCTCGGGGATGAAGCGACCCGTCGCTTCCGCACGTCGATATGAGAAGTCGTCCGCGCCGGCCGGCTGTGGCGGAATGCGAACGGCCGGCGCGCGCTCCGCCTGATCGATGCGCGCCTGCATCGCGCGCTTGTAGGCTGCGCGCTCCAGTTGCCAGCTTCCCAGGTAGGCGGTCAGGATCACTCCGACCACGGCGCCCAGCGTCGGAACGATGCGCCACATGCGGGAATGCGCCATGCGATCGCCTGTCACACCTCTGGCCGATTCACGGCCCCCGCGGGCCCCGGCCATCGGCTAGACTCGAATTTTTCCGAGGCATTCATGAAAGTCCTGGTGATCCTGTTCCTCGTCGTCATTCTGGGCAGCCTCGGCTCCGCCCTCTACTATCTCGTGCGTGACCGTGGCCAGTCCACTCGGACAGCGCGTGCACTGACTTGGCGCATCGCGCTGTCGATCACCCTGTTCATCCTGCTGATGCTGGGCTACAAGACCGGCATCATCCCCCGCGGCGGACTGTAGAACGAAAACGCCGCACCTGCGGTGCGGCGTCGTCGGGCACAGGGACCGCCGGCGCGGCGGCCCTGCGAACAAAATCACACCAGCCAGTACACCAGCACGAACAGCAGCAGCCAGACCACGTCGACGAAGTGCCAGTACCAGGACACGGCCTCGAACGCGAAGTGGCGCTCGGCAGTGAAGTGCCCTTTGAGCGAGCGCAAGAAAATCACGATCAGCATGATGGTTCCGAGCGTCACGTGGAAGCCGTGGAACCCCGTAAGCATGTAGAACGTGGCGCCGTAGGCTCCGGACGCAAGGGTGAGGTTCAGGTCTTTGTAGGCATGCACGTACTCGTACGCCTGCAAACCGAGGAAGAGCAGACCCAGGGCAATGGTGAGGAACAGGCCGAAGGTGAGTTGACCCCGGTTGTTCTTCTTCAACCCCCAGTGAGCCCAGGTCACGGTCAGACCCGAGGTCAGCAGGATCAGGGTGTTGATGGCCGGGATGCCCCAGGCCCCCATGGGGGAGAACGTCTCTTCGATCCCCGGCCCCGATACCGGCCAGGTCGACTTGAACCCCTGCCACAGCAGTTCGCCGGTCGACCCTTCGGACAGCCAGGGAACGGACAGGGCGCGCATGTAGAACAACGCGCCGAAGAACGCGGCGAAGAACATCACCTCCGAGAAGATGAACCAGCTCATCGCCCAACGGTAGGAGACGTCCACCTGCTTGTTGTACAGCCCGCTCTCGCTCTCGCGGATGACGGTTCCGAACCAGCCGAACAGGAAGTAGAGCAGGACGGCGAACGCGGCGGCCATTACCAGGAAGCCGCCGCTGACGTCGTTCATCCACATGACGAGCGACAGCATCAGCAGGAAGATGGCGACGGACCCGACCACGGGCCAATGCGACGGCTGAGGCAGGTAGTAGCTGTTGGGATTTGCGTGAGTGGTGCTAGCCATTGCTGATGGCTCCTCTCCTGAACTTCTGGTTGGGACTTCTAGTTGTGGAAGTCGGCGTGATTCACGTGATCATGCGAACGACAGTGACGATGGTGATCACGAAGATGGCGGCCGCGATGACCCCGGCGATGACCACATGCAGGGGCTTGATGGTGGCCAAATCCCGGTCGCGCCCGGTACTCTTGCGGATTCCGATGAAAGCCGAGAGCACCGCTGCGACCGCCTGCAGCGCGGACGTGCGCTTTTTCGGCTCTCCCGTTCCACGCTCGGACGGCATCGTGATTTCCCTCAGCTTTCCCCTGGCGTCTTCCCTCCCGGCAATTCGAAGAAGGTGTACGACAGGGTGATGACGGATACGTCCCGCGGCAGCTGCGGATCGACCACGAACTGCAACGGCATCTGGCGAGTCTCGTTGCCCCGCACTTCCTGCCGCGAGAAGCAGAAGCACTCGACCTTCTTCACGTACTGGCCGGCAATCTGCGGACCATAGCTGGGAATGGCCTGGCCGAGCCGATCGATGTCGGTGGTGTTCGTGACCTCGTAGACGACGTGAACCAGCTCGCCCGGATGCGCCTGGACGCTCTTCTGCAGCGGACGGAAGGTCCAGGGCAGATCCCGCATGTTGGCATCGAACTGGATCGTCAGCGTGCGCGAGGTATCGACCTGCGTGTTGCTCACGACGTCCGCCTTCTGGATGTCGTAGATTCCGGCTGCCTGGCAGATCTTCTTGTAGATCGGGACGAGCGCGAACCCGAAGCCGAACATGGCGACGGCGATCACCACCAGCTTGCGAAGCAGGAGATTGTTACCGGCGGTGGAGGTCATTCGAAGTAACGGCGCACGATGAAACCCAGGAAGAAGGTCAGGGCGACGACGGCGAGGATCAGCCCGGTGCGCAGGTTACGCGCACGCATTCGTCGGGAGTCCTCGCCACGCTCGTTCATACCTGTTCCGATCTCACTTGATGACGGGCGGCTTCTCGAAGCTGTGGTAGGGCGCCGGCGTCGGCAGCATGGTCCACTCGATGCTGTCGGCTCCCTCCCAGGGTTTCTGCGGCGCCCGCTCGCCGCTGCGAATGGCCTTCAGGATGATGTACAGGAACAGCAGCTGCGACAGGCCGAATCCGAATGCGCCGACCGTCGAGACCATGTTGAAATCGGTGAACTGCAGAGCGTAGTCCGGAATGCGGCGGGGCATGCCGGCGAGCCCGAGGAAGTGCTGCACGAAGAAGGCGAGGTTGAAGAAGAAGAACGACAGCCAGAAGTGCCACTTGCCCAGTGTCTCGTCGTACATCTTGCCGATCCACTTCGGTAGCCAGAAGTAGATGCCGGCGAATGCCGAGAATAGCGCGCCTGCGACCATCACGTAATGGAAGTGGGCGACGACGTAGTAGGTGTCGTGCAACTGGACGTCGACCGGCGTGATCGACAGCACCAACCCGGTGAAGCCCCCGATGGTGAACAGGAACAGGAAGCCGATGGCGAACAGCATCGGGGTCTCGAAGGACAGCGAACCCTTCCACATGGTCGCCACCCAGTTGAACACCTTCACGCCGGTGGGCACCGCAATGAGCATGGTGGCGAACATGAAGTACAACTGGGCCTGGACCGGCATGCCCACCGTGTACATGTGGTGCGCCCACACCAGGAAGGACAGGATCGCGATGGAGGCCGTCGCGTACACCATCGAGGAGTAACCGAACAGCGGCTTGCGCGCGAAGGCCGGAATCACCTGCGAGATCACGCCGAAGGCGGGAATCGCGATGATGTACACCTCGGGATGGCCGAAGAACCAGAAGATGTGCTGGAACAGCACGGGGTCACCGCCGCCGGCGGGGTTGAAGAAGTGCGTGCCGAAGTGGCGGTCGGTGAGAAGCATCGTGACCGCGCCGGCGAGCACGGGCATGACCGCGATCAGCAGGTAGGCCGTGATCAGCCAGGTCCAGCAGAACAGCGGCATCTTCATCAGCGTCATACCGGGTGCACGCATGTTCAGGATCGTCGTGACGATGTTGATCGAACCCATGATCGACGACATGCCGAGAACGTGCACGGCGAAGATGGTCAGATCCATGCTCATGCCCTGCTGGATCGTCAGCGGGGGATAGAGCGTCCAGCCCACGCCGGCCCCTCCGCCGGGTACGAACTGCGCGAGGATCAGGAGCAGCGCGGCCGGGGGCAGGAGCCAGAAGCTCCAGTTGTTCATGCGCGGGAAGGCCATGTCCGGGGCGCCGATCTGCATCGGGATCAGCCAGTTCGCGAATCCCACGAACGCCGGCATGATGGCGCCGAACACCATGATCAACCCGTGGTAGGTGGTCATGGCGTTGAAGAATTCCGGGTTGACGATCTGCAGTCCAGGCTGGAACAGCTCGGCGCGGATCACCAGGGCCATGGCCCCGCCCAACAGGAACATCGCGAACGAGAACCACAGGTACATCGAGCCGATGTCCTTGTGGTTGGTCGTCGTCAGGTACTTCATGATCCCCGTCGGACCGTGATGGTCGTGCGCGTGGTCGTGACCGTGTACCGCTTCCATATTCTCCGCTCTCCTGCTAGCTCGTAGCTCGTGGTGTCCTGCGCTGCGCCGAACCGCCCTATCTCGACTGGGCAACCATGTGATCGACCGCCGCCTTGACCTGCTCGTCGGTCAGTGCGGTGTTGCCGCCCCGGGGAGGCATCATGTTGAAGCCGCCGATCGCGTGGCCGTAGAGAACGTCGAGGCCTTTCGCGACGCGCGGCGCCCAGGCGGCCTGATCGCCGGTCTTGGGCGCGCCGGCGATGCCCGCCGCGTGGCACATCAGACAGGACTGGTCGTACACGGCCTTCCCGTCCGCGACGTCGTCCGCCGTCGCCGCCGCGTCGGCCGCGGGCGCAGCAGCCGCCGTCGCCGCATCGGCCGGCGCCGAATCGGTCGTCGGCTCGGGCGCGATGGCAGCGACCTGCGTGCCCTGCTTCGCCTTCTGCTCGGCCACCCACGCGGCGTACTCGTCCTCCGACACGACGCGCACCACGATCGGCATGTACGCATGTTCCTTGCCGCACAGCTCGGCGCACTGTCCGCGATAGACGCCCGGCTCTTCCGCGCGGAACCAGGTGTCGCGCACGAAGCCCGGAATCGAGTCCTGCTTCACGGCGAGTGCAGGGACGTACCACGCATGGATCACGTCACCGGCGGTCAGCAGCACGCGGACCTTCTTGCCGACGGGCACCACCATCTCGTTGTCGACTTCGAGCAGGTAGTTCTCGCCCTTTACGTCGACGTTCTGGATTTGCGAGCGAGGCGTGGACAGCATGCTGAAGAAGCTGACGTTCTCGTCCAGGTATTCGTACTGCCACTTCCACTGGTAGCCGGTCACCTTGACCGTCACGTCCGGGGAGGACGTGTCGCGCTGCGCGAGGAGTGTCTTGGTGGCGGGATAGGCCATCCCGAGGAGGATGAGGAAGGGGATGACCGTCCACAGCACCTCGACGGTCGTGTTCTCGTGGAAGTGCGCCGCCTGGTGTCCCACCGACTTGCGGTGCTTCCAGATCGAGTAGAGCATCATCCCGAACACGACGATGAAGATGATCAGACAGATCAGGACGATCACGTTGTGCAGGTCATACACCGCGTGCCCCAATGCGGTCTTCTGATCCTGCAGGTTGAACCGCATCTCCGCACCGGCCAGGCTCGTCCATATGGACAATGCCAGCGCCAGCAGGGTATGGGCAGTTCTTCTGATCATGTTCGATGTCTCCCCGACGGAATGCCTGTATCCAAGTCGCGATATCAACCGTGGCGCGCGCGCCGCAGCTGTTCCTTCAATGTCTGCGCCACCTCCGCCTTCTGCTCCGGAGTGAGGTGACGCCCGAATTCCACTTCCCGTCCGTGTGAGCGCAAGGCCAGCACCGCAGCACCGCCGTTGCGTTCGGGCTGGACGATGACCTGCGCCCAGAAACGACTGAATTCGAACCGTGTAGGCCGGCCGGTCTCCCAGCGCTCGATCAAGACGCGGTCGCCGCAGATCGAAATGCTCTCATAGTCTCCGGCACGCCTGCCCACTGCCCTGAAGGCCAGGTACAGAAGCGCCATCTCCGCCCCCGCAAAGGGCAAGATCATCCAGGCGCCGTGCAGTGCGAAGGCCAGTGATATGGCCAGAGAGACGAGAACGAACGAGCCGAGTACCGCGTTCCTGCCAGCCGGCGAGAGGGAATCATTGTGCCGCGACACCAGCACGAAGCCGTGCGCTTCCTCGCCGTAGACTTGATCCATGACCGACTCTATTCGAAGCTAAGTCGATTGCGGGCCCTCCTCCCAATCCCTAAAGAATTTAGCACACGGCCCTCTGGATAATCAAGGATGGGCCGGGCGTCAGCAGCCCGGCCGGGAGATGAACCGGATCACCGCCCGGCCGTCCTCCGTCACGCCAGACGGCTGTTCAGGCTTCCACGCGTGACCGTAGACGACTTCGACGCTGGCCGGTACGCGCCCGTCGCGCTCGAACTCGCGGTATCCCTGTTCCATCCGCGCGAGCCAGGTGCGTCCGCGCAGCCCCGCGGAGACCGGCCTGATCGCGCCGGCGCATCCGATGGCCCGAAGTTCGGATAGAAGCGCACGGACATCAGGGTAGGTCAGCGTGATCCGTTCGGCGTCCATCACCGGACCGACGAACCCCTGTCGGACCAGCGCGTCGCCCACGTCATGCATGTCCGCCAGCGGCGGGCCCGCCCATCGTCCGGCGTTGGCCGCACGCAGTTCCTGCAGCGTATCCGGCCCCAGCGTGGAGAACATCATCAGCCCTCCACGGCGCAGCACGCGGCGGACCTCGCGCAGCACCTGCTCGGGGTCGGCACTCCATTCGAGCGCGAGGTTGCTGCACACCATGTCGAACGTGCCGTCGGCGAACGGCAGACGCTCCATGGCAGCGCATACCGGATGGCAACGCGGCGCGCGCCAGCGATCCCAGAACGTCGGTGCGCGGCGCCCCGTGCGCAGCATCTCCAGCGAGAAGTCCAGCGCCACGGCGTGCGCCCCGCGATAGCGCGCGAGCAGCGCGCCGGCGACACGTCCCGCTCCGCTGCCGAGATCCAGCACGCGCGCGGGCTGCATGCGAACGAGATCGAGGCGCTCGAGCATGCGCCCGGCGACCTCCCGCGCCAGGGCGGCGGCGCCCTCGTAGTCGCGCGCGCAGCGATCGAAGCTGCGCCGCACCCGCGCCGGATCGATCGCGGGACGGTCAGGCATGAGGCCGGGAACGCTTGCAGGAACGCTCGAAATCGGTCAGATTGATGCACATGTCATTCACGCTGTGGCATCGGATGCTTCGCTCGACGGCCCGACTGGCCGCCACCCTGCTTCCGGGACCATGCATTCTGTGCGGCGACGATGCGCCCGGCACGGGGTGGTGCGCGCCGTGCTGGTCGGACATTCCGGGCCGCGACGACGCGCGCTGTCCGGTCTGCGCACTGCCGCGTCCGGGCGGGGGCACTTGCGGACGCTGCCTGAGCCGCCCTCCGCCCTTCACTGCAACGTTCGCAGCCGCCGACTACGGCTTTCCGCTCGACGCCATCGTCTCCCACTTCAAGTACGGGCGCAACCTGACGCTGGCGGCACCGCTCGGCGCGCTGCTGTGCGCCGGGCTCGCCCATGCGCCGCGGCCCGATCTGCTGGTCCCGGTTCCCGCTGCGCGGGCGCGACTGGTGGAGCGCGGCTTCAACCAGGCCGCCGAGCTCGCCCGGATCGTCGCGCGCGAGTTCGAGCTGAAGTTCGACGCATCCATCGCGCGCCGTCGCGACGATGACCCGCCGCAGGCCTCGCTATCGCTCGACGCCCGGGTGCGCAATGTGCGCGGCGCGTTCCGCTGCGGGCGCGCTGTGGATGGTGCGCGGATCGCCATCGTCGACGACGTGATGACCTCGGGCGCGACCCTGAACGCCCTCGCCCGGACACTCCTGGAGGCTGGCGCAGGCGAGGTGCACTGCTGGGTGGTGGCGCGAACCCCCGAACCGGGATGAAGCCTATTGCAGTTCGCGGATCTGGCGCTCCACGAAGGCGCGCAGTTCGGGGGACAGGCCCGGCAAGCGGCTGGCGCGCTGAAAGGCCGCGAGCGCCTGCTCGCGCTGACCGTCGGCGCGCAAGGCCATGCCGCGTCCCATCTCCCACACGGCGTTGCCCGGCACGACGCGCAGTGCGGATGCGTACAGCTCGGCCGCGTCGCGATGCCGTCCGACGCGAGACATCACGGCGGCGGTCATGGACAGGTACTCGGCATTCCACTGCGCGTGCGGCAAGCCCTGTTCCAGCGTACGCAGCGCCTCGGTCTGCGCGCCACGGTCCAGCTGCAGGCGCGCGAGCAGCATGATCTGCTTGGGCTGGCGCGGATTCATGCGAAGCCCCTCCTGCAGCAGCGTCTCGGCGCGCTCGCGCTCGCCGCGCTCGAGCAGCGCACCCAGCAGCGCCTGGCGTGGCGCCGCAGCGGCCGGGTCGAGGTCCAGCGCGGCGCGCCACGCTGCCTCCGCCTCGTCGGTGCGCCCGCCGCGGAACAACTGCATGCCGCGTCGGAACTCCTGCTCGGCGCGTGCGGCGGTATCAGGCGACTGAAGCGGCTTGTCGATGCGTTCAGGCGCAGAGGGCTGCATGGCCTCCGGCTCGAGCTCAGGAGACAAGCCCTGTTCGGGCGGCACCTCGCGCCGCGACGGGGCCCGCGCCTCGTCCGTCGCGCTGGCCGCTTCCTCCGCGAGCGGCGCCGGCTCCTCGGCCGGTGCGGCTGACCCATCGAGCGCGGGCGCAGACGCGTCCGGCACAGTCACGGGCGGCACCGGCATCGTCTCGGGCGCGAGCGGGTCCGGAGCCGGAAGCGGTGTGTCCGGCGCTGCCGTCTCCTGTGCAACGGACTGCTCGGTCGACGCGTCGGCCGGGACAGGCGCCTGTGTCACGTTCGCGGGTGGTGCCGGCGCGAGGCGATCGGTCCACCACCACACGAGCCCGGCGAGCATCAACGCCAGTCCGATCAGCCAGGAGTAAGGGGGCAGGCGGCGAAACGGCTGGTCGGACGAGGCTCGGACGCCCTGCGGTAACCGGGCGGACGCGTTGACTTCTTCGGCACGACGCTTCTCGAGATCCTTGAGGACCCGATTGATCAGACTCACCGCAACCACCACCAGGCAGCGCCGGCGGCGAGCAGAGCGAGGGCCGCGAGCAGCAGCCACCACCCGACCGACACCTGGCGCGCAGCCGGCGTATCCTCGACCGCCGCGCGCACATGGCGCGCCTGCACCTTGTGACCACCCTCTCCGTACACGAGCAGCAGCGCCTTGTGCGCGATGATGTTCACCAGGCGCGGCAGCCCGCCGCTGGCAGCGTACAGTGCATCCACCGCGCGCCGGTCGAACAGGGGTCTGCCGCTGTATCCCGCCACGCGCAGGCGATGCGCGAGGTAGAGCAGCAGTTCGTCGCGGCTCAGTCCGCCCAGGGTGTACTCGAAGGTGATGCGCTGCCGCAGCTGTCGCACGGACTCCTGCGCCAGCCGGTCGTCCAGTTCCGACTGGCCGAACAGCACCACCTGCAGCAGCTTGCTCTTCTCGGTCTCCAGATTGCTCAGCAGGCGCAACGCCTCGAGCGTCTCGAGCGGCATGGCCTGTGCCTCGTCCAGACACACGACCACGTGCTTTCCCGCGTCTGCGAACTCCAGCAGGGCCTGGTTGAGACGTTTGAGAACCTGATGCTGGTCGAGATCGTTCGCGACCTCGACTCCCAGTTCGTCCGCGAGCGCGTGCATCAGCGCTTTCGGCTCGAGATAGGGATTGGGGATGTAGGCGCAGACGAAGCGCTCGTCCAGCGTCGCGAGGAAGCGGCGGCACAGCAGCGTCTTGCCCGTGCCCACCTCGCCGGTGATCTTGATGAAGCCCTCGCCGTTGGTGATGGCGACCAGAAGCGTGTTGAGGGCCTCCTGATGGGCGTTGCAGGAGAATACGAAACTGGTGTCGGGCGTAATGCCGAACGGGGCCTCGTCGAGGCCGAAGTGTGAGAGATACATGAGTCCGGTCACCCCGCCACGCGCCGATGGCTGAGCCGGCTCAACCCGAGGTCTTGCGCTTGCCGTACTTCTCCATGCCTGGCGCCGGCGTACACCGGTAGCCGCTCAGGCGCTGTCGCACGCCGCGTAGATCCTGCTTCCACGTCTCGTTGCTCTGTATGATGGTTGGCTCGAGCAGAACGACCAGTTCGGTCCTCTGCGTGCGCGGGTTCGTTCCTGAAGGCGTGCCCGGCGATGGGCAGGTCTCCCGCCCCGGGTAAACCGCTCTTACCGCGGGCGCTCATCCCGCCCAACAGCCCGCCGATGGCCGCAATGTTACCGTCTGCGACGCATACGATGGTATCGCGCTCGCGGAAATCGCTCGAGGCGAGCGGACGCCGGAAGCCCGATGACGCCGGTCTCGCCCATGACACACGAAAAGGCGTGAGTGGAAAATCTCGCGTCATGATCGGGCGCGGGCGCGCTCACACCACCAGCCAGGCCTCCTCCAGACTCAAGGTGTACAGGGTCAGCCTGAGCGTGGCGCGCGAATGGTCGGCCGTCAGGGTGACCTGTGCCCAGAACAGCTGCCAGGGCTGGCGCTCGAGGCGGTCCACGTAGGCGAGCAGGTCGCGCTGACGACCCTGCAACACCACCTCGATGCCGTGGCGGAATACCTGCGCACCGCGCATCGCGTCGCCGCGCGCGTCGGCTTGCGTCACGTGGGCCGCGTCCACAGCCGCCGCGGGCAGGTTGCGCATCGACACCAGCCGCACGCGCCGATCCGTGCCGAGCAGTTCCTGCAGCACCCGGGACATGCGCGCCGGAGCGAGCAGGGTGCCCTGAAGCTGCGCCAGTTTTCGGTCGATGTCGTCGAGTTCGCGACGCACGGAATCGACCCGCTCACGCACCGCGGCGTTCGGATCACTGCCCAGCACGCGCTGCGTCTGCGCCCGTTGCTCCTGCACCGTCGCGAGCAGGCGCTGCTGTTCCAGGATGCGCGCGAGCGCCGCACTGCGGGCCTGCAGTACGGGCTCCACCCAGCCTACGTAGGTGAGCACCCCGACGATGCAGACGAAGGCGAACAGGAGCACGACGCGCTCGCGCTCGGCGCGCGCCGCCAACCACGCTTCGAGGGCGACCCAGCGGGCCTTCACCGCGGACCCGCGTCGCCGGCGCGCACCCCGCCGCCCGTACCGTCGACCGTTGCCAGGCGAAACTCGAGATAGTCCTCCAAGCCGGCCGCGTCGCGCGTCGATGGCCTGTGCACCGCGAGGGTGGCGAACGCCCGGCCGCGCAATGCCGTCTCGTCGCGCAGGCGTTCCAGATATCGCGGCAGCAGTTGCGCATCGCGCGTGCGTCCGTCGACGGTAATAGCGCGGCCGGCGCCGCCGATGCTCAGGCCGGTGATCCAGACACCGTCCAGCCGCTGGCGCGCAAACGCACGCAGGTACTCGGACACACCGCCCGAATCGCCGAGGTCGCCGCGCTGCAATCGCGCCAGTACCTGCCTGCGCCCGTCCACCAGCGCCTGCACGGACTCGAGTTCGGCCATGATGTTGGAATCGGGCGTGCGCGCGGCCGCT
Organism: Pseudomonadota bacterium; assembly: GCA_023430065.1. Lineage (GTDB taxonomy): Bacteria > Pseudomonadota > Gammaproteobacteria > Burkholderiales > SHXO01 > SHXO01. The sequence continues at coordinate 29,831 of JAEZCG010000007.1, forward strand.
TCCCGCGCCATGCGCAGCGCATCGTCTTGCGCCGCTGCCAGATGCGCGGCCTGGCTGATCGCCAGGCGCCGCACCCGCCCGGATTCGATCTGCGCGAACAGCCCGGCAACCAGGGCACAGACGGCGCAGGCCGCCATGGCGCGCAGGGTGAAGCGCGCGCTCACGCGCTCGACCCTGGGTGCGAGTGCGACGTCGTAGAGATTGATCTGCTGGCTCACGAGCGTGCTTCCTCGCGCATCGCCGCGCCGATGAGATGCAGGGCTTCGAACTGGCGCGCCGGATCCGATAGTGCAGGCACGGCGGACAGGTCGACCGCTTCGGCCAGGTGAAGCCCCTCGACCGGCAGATCGAGGTTGATTTGCAGGTGACGGAGCAGAGCGGGCACCGGCGTGACGAGTAGCCTCGACAGGCTGACGTACGAGAACTGGCGATCGAAGTGATCGAAGGTGCGCTGCAGCTCGAGCACGAGCCGGTCGAGCGCCTGCTCCCGCAGTGGGTCCGACTCCTCCTGAAGCTGCCGCAGCGTGAGGTCCGTGCGTCGCGCCAGGAACAGCTCGGCGTCGCGCGTGACGGTGAGGAGTCCACCGTCCGCGCCCATGCTCAGCACGGCGAGGCCGCGTCCCGGCTGTTCGAACAGCGCCGCCACGTTGCGCTGAGCCATCTCCGGAACGTCGATGGCGTGCAGCGGAAGTCGGGCCTGGTGGAACAGGCGCATGCAGGCGGCGACATCGGCATTGCGTGCCGTCACCGCGAACACATGGTGGATGCGGCCATGATCCGGAGCCGGTGAGGGGACGTGCACGATGTCGACGCTCGCCTGGTCTACCGGATAATCGAGAAGATCCTTCAGCTTCCAGCGTACCGCCTCGCGCATCTCGTGCGCCGGCACGGCCGGCGCGTCGATCAGCTGTATCTGGTAACCGCCCGCCTGCAGGAGGTTGGAGCACAGAAACGCTCTGCTGCCGAGCTGCCGTCGCACGTGCGCCAATACCTGCACGGCGTCGTCGTCCACGCGATGGCTGTCGCAGCACAGGAGGGCGCGGCCCTGGGTGCCCGGCGCCATCTGCGCCACGTCGATGCGGTCGGCACGTACCGCCACCGAGACCCACTGCGGCATGTGTCGGCGGCGGTTGCGAAGGAAGGAATACATGCCTGGTCAGGCGCGAATGCGCTCCGATTTGTCGTACACCGGTCTGTGCAAAATGCGCACCAGCGCAAGGCTTACCGGGAGCGGAGACGGGGTCGCGATGCAGCCGGCAGCACCTGCATCGTCAGCCGTGAGGCGAAGCAGGTGCTGCGTCAGCAGGGGCGGCTCGGCGCGTTGGCGCCATCGATGCAGCGGCTCACGGATCGCTCCACGGTGCGCGAGACGCGGTTCGGCGAATTGGCCGCGCCGAACGTGGCTGTTGCCGACAGCCGATATACCCCGATCACGCGATCCAGTTCGGTGCTCGACGCAGGGCCGAGGCAACTCACGCTCACGGCGAACGGCGCGAGATCCTGCTCCAGCGCGAGGGACTCGGGCACGCCCCAGCAGGCAGGAAGGGTCGCGCTCGGCACATCGTCCGGGTCGAGGATGCGGTACAGGCCCCACTCGATCCCTGCGCGTGCGGCCTGGTACGCACGCGCCCCCTGCACATCGAGCGTTGCACTGGCGTGCTGGATCGCCGACACCTGCACCAGACCGGCGGCCAGGGCAGCCAGCACCACCAGGACGAACAGCGTGGACACGATGCTGAATCCGCGCTGCCCTGCGCAGGATACGGCGCGCTCAGGGAACGTTGCTGACATGTGCCTCCTGCACCAGCGTCACCGTCTCGCTGCTGCCCGACCCGGGCTGCACGAGCGTCAGGGCGAGCACCACCACCCCGTTGCGCATGGCTACGGCATTCGGCTCGTACTCGATGCTGCAGCCGGCCACCCCATCAGCCAGAAGCGCATGCGACCCGGATGCGAACGACGTCGGCTGATTGGCAGAGAGCGGATAGGCCCAGTGCCGGCGCAGCTGGCCGCTGGCCGGGTCGGCGGGGTTCGGCGTGCACACGTAACTGACCGCGTGCTCGACGACGTGGAAGTGCGAAACCGGTGACGGCAGGGGAAACACGGCTTCCGGCGAGAGCGTAATGGTGTTGCCCGACACCGCGCTCACCGCGCGCAGGTTGCCGGCGGCGCCCCGATAGGCGTCCGATGCGCCGGAACCCGGACCGAGGTTGTGCACGGCGACCATGTCTCCCGTCATCACCGGTGTGGTCGGCATGGGCCCCAGCACGTCGAAGCGGAACGGCGAACCGGCGATGTCGAACTCGAGCGCGTCCCCAGCCCCGTTCCTGTCCACGTCAGCCCGGTAGCGGCCAGCGCCTTTGGTGAGCAGGAACTCGAGGTACACGCCGCCGCCCGTGCTCGTGATGCGCACGCTGTTGGGCAGCGCCAGGCGCAAGTCGCCCACGACGCGGCGCAGCGCGGTGTCGGCGAGGTCGGTCAGCTGCGCCCGGCGTGTGCTGTCGAAATATCCCTGCACCGAGGCCCGAATGAACACCGCCACCGAGGAGGCGATGATGCCGGTGAGCGCAACGACGACGATGGCTTCGGTCAAGGTGAATCCGCCCTGCCGGATGCGCGTCCGCCGGCTCATGGCGTGCGCGGCGAATGACGCGCGCGGTAGCCCTGCAGGCGCACGCCCAGGTTGCCCGGTCCCGTCACGCGCACGCTGATCAGCAGCGCGGCCGCAGGCGGTATCGTGAACGATCCGTTGCCCAGCGCCGCGTTCTGCACGGACACGGTCGCGGTATAACCGGCCGGCACTTCGTGGATGGCGGCGATGTCGCGCAAATCCGGGGGGATCGCCGTGCTGGTGTCGAACCCGTCGTAATCGCTTACGTGGTCGAAGGGCGTCGACGCGGCGTCGCGCGTCTCGCCGGCCTCGGGTCCGATCGCGTCGGCGAGCGTTGCGCACCGCGCCGGATTCGCCGCATCGACCGTCGCCTGCTCGGCGCTCGCCACGTGCGCATCGTCGGCGTCACAGTAGGTGAAGGGCATCGACTGCACCTCCTCCAGCAGACCTTCCGCGATCGCCAGCGCCTGCTTGCGCACGAGTGGATCGCTGCTGCGCGCCGCACTCCCGTTCATCACCAGCAGGATGGCGGTCAGCGCGATGCCCACCACCACGATGAACACGATGATCTCGATCAGGGTCAGCCCGCGCTCACGGATGCACATACCCGGTCTCCGCTTCGACCTTGACGATGCGCGGGGGCGTGCCGCCCACCGTAAAGGTGACCGATCCCGCACTGGGCCGACCGACGCCGTCGAAGTGGAAGCTGGGCGCGCTGCTGGACAGGGTGGTGCTGGCCGGTGCGGAAAGGCGCAGCGCCTGGTCCCCGGCGGGATCTGGGACGGCGGCGGCGCAACCGTCATCGAAGCACAGCGACAGCGTGTTGCCCGTCGTCACCACGTACACGGGCGCGTTCTGCGCAATCGCGAGCTTGTGCGCGTAGCGCACCGCGGCGAGCACGCGATCGTGAAAGGCGAGCGAATCGACATTGCGCGTCGCCTCCAAGCGGGGCAGCATCGTCACCGCCAGAACTGCCAGTACGAGGATCACGGCGATCGTCTCCACGAGCGTGAAGCCCCGCTGCGTGGCGATCCGGTTTTCCTGTGTGCGCATGCGCCTGCCGGAAACGACAACGCCCGACCACGTAGGATCGGGCGCTCGTCGTGCGATGCGGCGATTACTGGGAGCAGATCACCGTGGCCACGGCGCTCGCACCCTGCGGTCCGAGAATGTTGCAGGAAAGTGGGAAGCCCTCGCCCTGCTGCGCGACCGTGCACGTCGCCGTGGAAGCGGCGTCCATCGAGAAGCCGCTCGGGAATGTGCCGCCGGTCAGCAGGGTGGGGATGTCGCCATCCTGGCAGCCGCTGATCGCATAGGTGTTCGCCTTGCCGCTGTCGACCAGGCGCGCCGAGAAATTCAGCGCGGTCGCGGAGGCAACCGCGCCGGCGACGCCCTGCGCCGCCGCCGCACCGGCCTCGCCGCGCAGGTCGATGAAGCGCGGAAGGGCCACCGCCCCCAGTATGCCGAGGATGACGATCACCACGATCAGTTCGATGAGAGTGAATCCGCGCTGCTCCATTGGGGTTCTCCAGCTTGATCCGTTTGGCCCGGGCTGGGCTGCGCCGGGAGCACCATCCATGCCCGTTGTATCGTCTGGAATCCGGTACGTCCCGTGCACCGGCCGTCAACGGCATTGCCGCGAGCGGGGGCCCGCTGTACACGGTCTGCGTGCTGGCGCTCGCCCCCCGATTCGGGATGGCGCCGTCCGGACGGTCCGCGAGTACGAAATTCGGCAGGAACTGCAAACTCTTGAGGATGGCGCGATCGATCCGCGCCCTATTTCACGCCACCGCCCTGCAGCGCGACCTGGCCGAGATCCCAGATGGGCAGAAACACACCCAGGGCGACGATCAGCACGAGGATGCCGAGCATCACGACGAGGATCGGCTCGATCTGGGCGCCGAGTGTCTTCAGGTCGTACTGCACCTCGCGCGTGTACAGGTCGGCGATTTCGTCGAGCATGTCGTCCAGGGCGCCGGACTCTTCCCCCACCAGCATCATCTGCAACACCGCCGGGGTGAACACGCCGGCGGCGATGGCCGTGCGCAGCACGCTGTCGCCGCGCTCGACGCCCTCGCGCATGCGTTCCACCTTCTGGCTCACGTAGCGGTTGTCCACGACCTGCGCGACCAGCGTGAGCCCGTGGACGGCCGATACGCCGCTGCGCAAGGCCAGCGCGAAACTGCGGGCGAAGCGTGCGAGCGTGGCCTTGAGCACGATCGGGCCGGCGATCGGAATGCGCAACCTGATGCGATCCCAGTGCAGCCTGCCCCGGTCGGTGGCCACCCACGCACGGAAACCGAGGGCGGCGGCGGTCGCCGCTGCGAGCAGCACCCACCAGTAGGCCAGACAGAAGTCGGATACCGCGACCAGCGCACGCGTGACGAGCGGCAGTTGCGCCCCGAATCCGCGATAGACGTGCGCGAACTGTGGAATGACGAACAGGTGGAGGACGCCGAGGGCCGCCAGCATGGCGACGATGACGAACGCCGGATAACGCAGCGCCGACTTCACCTGACCGCGCATCTCCTCCTGGAACTCCAGGTGGTGGAACAGGCGCAGGAAGATCTCCTCCAGACGCCCGGTGGTCTCGCCCACGTGCACCATCGCCACGTAGAAGGGCGTGAATGCCTCGCCGCGCCGCTGCAGCGATGCCGACAGGTCGCGGCCGCTCTCCAGGTTCTCGCGCACGCTCTGCAGGGTCAGCTTGAAGGCCGGATTCGTGCACGACTCCTGCAAGCCTCCCAGCGCGCGCAGGATCGGCACGCCGGCCTTGAGCAGCGCATACATCTGCCGGCTGAACAGCAGCAGATCGGCAGGCTTCACCCGCCCCTTGCGCCACGCGTGGAGCGTGAGGCCATTCGTTCCGGCGTAGGGCGCCGGCGTGGGTGCGATGCGCACGGGGACGATGCCGCTGCCGGCCAAGGCCGCGGCCACCGCGTCGCTGTCGGCGCCCTCGAGCACGCCTTCGACGAGGGCGCCGTGGGTATCGCGTCCGCTGTAGGAATAGTGCGCCATCGTCTCAGTCCGCCAGCGACGACACCCGCATCGCTTCCTCGACCGTGGTGGTGCCGCGCGCGGCCAGCATCGCGGCGTGGCGGCGCAGCGTGTGTCCTTTCATCTGCCGGCGCCCGGCCTCGATGAAACGCGACGGATCCGCGTCGTTGGCAGCCTGCACCACCGGACGCGTCATCTCCAGCATCTCGTACACGCCGGTGCGGCCCAGATAGCCGGTGGCGTTGCACTGGGAGCAGCCGCTGCCGCGCAGGAAACACGCCTCGAGCGCCGCCCCGTCGAGCTCCTGGCGCAGCCACTCGGCCTCGGCCGCCTCCAGGGGATGCTCGCGCGCGCAGCCGTCGCACACCACGCGCACCAGCCTCTGGGCCAGGACCATGCGCAGCGACATCGCCACCATGTAGCGCGGTGCACCCATATCCATGAGCCGGATCGGCGTGCTGAGCGCGTCGTTGGTGTGCAGGGTGGACAAGACCATGTGGCCGGTCATCGCCGCGCGCAATCCCACTTCGACCGTCTCCTGATCGCGCATCTCGCCGACCAGTATCACGTCGGGATCCTGGCGCAGTGCCGCGCGCAGGATGCGCCCGAAGGTGCGATCGATCCTTTCGTGCACCTGCACCTGATTGACGCGCGGCAGCCGGTACTCGACCGGATCTTCCACCGTGATGATCTTGCGCTCCGGGGTATTGATGCGCGCCAGCGCCGCGTACAGCGTGGTGGTCTTGCCGCTGCCGGTGGGCCCGGTCACGAGGATCATGCCGCTGGGGCGCTGCACCGCATCCTGCAGCCGCTCCAGGATGTGTTCGGGCATGCCGAGTCTCTCCAGACCGAGCAGGCCGGAACTGCGGTTGAGCAGACGCATGACGACCGATTCGCCGTGTTGCACCGGCATGGTGGAGATGCGCACGTCGATGTGGCTGTTGCGCGCCCTGACCTGGAACCGGCCGTCCTGCGGCAGGCGCTTCTCGGAGATGTCCAGCCCGGACATCAGCTTGAGGCGCAGCACCAGTGCGGAGGCGATCTTCGTGTCCGCCTCGGTCTGCACGTGCAGCACGCCGTCGATGCGGAAGCGGATGATCAGGCGCGTCTCCTGCGGCTCGATGTGGATGTCGGAGGCGCGCACGCCCACCGCGTCCTCGAATACCGACTGCAGCAGGCGCACGACCGGGGCATCCTCGACCGTGGTGCCTCCGCCCAGCGCGGCGAAATCGATTCCGGGTTCGCCCAGTTCCTGGCCCAGCTCCTGCGCCAGCCCGGAGATCTCCTCGGTGCGGCGGTAGACGCGATCGATGGTCTGCAGCAGCAGGGTCTCGGTGACCACCGCCAGTTCGATCTCGCGCTTGAGGACGCGCGCGATCTCGTCGTAAGCGAAGAGGTCGGTCGGATCGGCCATGGCGACGCGGTAGAACGTGCCGCCGTCCTCCAGCACCAGGGCGCGGAAGCGCCGTGCCTGCGCTTCCGGCAGCCGCCCGGCGAGTTCCGGCTCGACCGGGAACTGCTTGAGGTTGACGTAGGGCACCTGGAGTTGGCGCGCGAGCGCGCTGGAGATCTGCTCCTCGGAGACGAAGCCCTGGTCGACGAAGACGCGGCCGAGCTTGCGGCCGCTGCGCTTCTGCACCTCGAGCGCATCGCGCAGCTGCAGTTCGGTGAGCAGGCCCTGCTGCAATAGAATCTCGCCCAGGCGAACTTTCTCCGGCCGTGCCATGGCCTCTCCAGATGGTCGACCCCCGGGTTATCGGCGGGCTGCGACGCGCATTTAACCGATCCCGCACCGATGTTCGACATCGTCCTGGTCCAGCCCGAGATCCCGCCCAACACCGGCAACGTCATTCGACTGAGTGCGAATACCGGGTGCCGGCTGCATCTGGTCGCGCCGCTGGGTTTCCGGATGGACGATCGCGAACTGCGTCGCGCGGGGCTGGACTACCACGAGTACGCGCAGGTGCGCGTGCACGCGGACTGGGCGGCCTGCTGCGCCGTACTGGACGCCGGACGCATGTACGCATTCACGACCCGCGCGGCCCGCCGCTTCGATGAGCCGGTCTACGCCCCCGGGGATGTGCTGGTGTTCGGTGCCGAGACGAGCGGGCTGCCCGCTGCGCTGCTGGACCGATTCCCCCAGTCTCGCCGCGTGCGGCTGCCCATGGTGCCCGGCAACCGCAGTCTCAACCTCTCGAACGCGGTGGCGGTCGCCGTATTCGAGGCGTGGCGACAGAACGGCTACGGCGGCGGTGCGTAGCCGCCGGCGATCGCGCGCGGCGTCTCAGTCGGCGGTCTCGTTGCGCGGCTCGCGTGCGAGCAGCGCCTCCACCGCCTGCAGCGGCGCGAGCCCCTCGAACAGGACCCGGCAGACCGCTTCCGTGATCGGCATGTCGACGCCGGTCCGGGCGGCCAGCCGCCGTACCTCGCGCGCGGTATGCACGCCCTCGGCGACGTGTCCCAGTTCCGCCAGCGCCTGCTCCAGCGTCTTGCCGGCCGCCATGCGCAGACCGACCTGCCGGTTGCGGGAGAGATTGCCGGTGCAGGTGAGGATCAGGTCACCCATGCCGGCCAGCCCCATGAAGGTCTCGGCCCGGCCGCCCATGCGCACGCCGAGGCGGGTGATTTCGGCCAGACCGCGCGTGACGAGGGCCGCGCGCGCGCTCTCGCCGAAGCCCAGGCCGTCGGAGATGCCGGCGGCGATGGCGATGACGTTCTTGACGGCCCCGCCCACCTCCACACCGGTCAGGTCGCCGCTGGAGTAGATGCGCAGCCGACGCGTGCGCAGCTCGCGCGCGAGCGCTGTCGCGAACGTCGCATCGTTCGCCGCCAGCGTGACGGCCGCCGGTACCCCGCGCGCCACTTCCTGCGCGAAGCTCGGTCCCGACAGGACACCGCGCGGCACCTCGCGCGGCAATTCCTCCGCCGCCACCTCGTGCGGGAGCTTGGCGCTGCCGGCCTCGAAACCCTTGCACAGCCAGATTGCAGGCAGCGGCCGGGCAGCCTGTGCGACCAGCCGCAGACCGGTCCGCAGCCCGGCGACGCTGGCACCGATCACGGCCAGATCGGCGGTCTGCAGCGCCTCCTGCGCCAGCGCTGCGAGCCGAAGGTGGGAAGGAAAGGCGATGCCAGGCAGGTAGCGGGTGTTCGTGCGTTGCGCATCCATGTCGCGCATCTGGGCAGGATCACGCGTCCATAGCGTGACCTCATGGCTGCCTGCGAGCGCGATCGCCAGCCCCGTTCCCCACGCGCCGGCGCCGAGCACGGCGATCTTCACAGCCCCCAGACCTGGGTCACGTGCACGTAGCCGTTCAGGCCCTGCGCATGGCGCACGCGCACGAAGTTCCCGGACAGCTCCAGCATGTCGAGGACGACGTGCTGCTCCGCCTCGAACACCAGGGCGGCGGACTCGTCCGGCGCGGCGCGTACCTGGGCGCGGGCGACGCGAATGCTCACTGTGCGCCGGGTCGACAGGTGCGCCGCCTCGATCCAGGCCAGGTCTCCGGTCGCGTCACGCACCTTGACCCAGCCATCGAGCGCCACGATGACCTCGACCGGATAGTGGCGCGACAAAATGGAGACGGGATGCGCCTTGAGCGAGGGCGCATCGAACATGACTGCAGCATCGACGTCGACCGAGCGGAACTCGAGCGCATGCGCCCACGGCGCGGCGACACCGAGCGCGAGCGCGGCGAGGAGACGAAGCGGACGCGCGCCGGCGCGCATCGACGTCAGTGCGTGACGGGCGGCGTCGCCGGCTGCGCGTCCTTGCCCTGCTGCTGCAGGCGCTGCTGATACAACGCCTCGAAGTTGACCGGCGCGAGCAGGAACGGCGGAAAGCCGCAGCGGCTGATGGAATCGGACACGGTCTCGCGCGCGTACGGGAAGAGGATGTTCGGGCAGGTGATGCTCAGCACCAGATCCAGGCTTTCCTTGGGCAGGTTGCGGATCTGGAAGATTCCCGATTGGTGCGCCTCCACCAGAAACACCGTCTTCTCGTTGTGCACGGCAGTGGTCGTGACGCTCAGCGTGACTTCGTAGAAGCCTTCGTTGATGGACTTGGCCTGCGTGCTCAATTGCACGTCTACGCGCGGCGTCTCGCGTTCCAGGAACACCTGTGGCGCATTCGGCACCTCCACCGAGAGATCCTTCACGTAGATCTTGTCGATGGTGAACACCGCTTGATTTTGCTGCTGCTCTTCGGCCATGGTCGTCCCTGCGCAAAAACGACGATTCTAGCGCATGGGGGTGTGCAGCCGGACGACGGCAGCGATCAGGTGCGCCGCACCCACGCGCGCAGGCTGCGCGCGTCGAGCGCCCCGGAGACGCGGTCGACCTCGCGTCCGGCCTGGAACTTGATCAAAGTGGGAATGCTGCGAATGGCGAAGCGCGCCGCCAGCTCCTGCTGCGCATCCGTGTCGACCTTCGCCAGGCGTGCGTGTGCCCGCTCCTCGCGAGCGATCTGTTCGAACGCCGGCGCCATCATGCGACACGGCCCGCACCAGCTGGCCCAGAAGTCCACCACCACCGGCAGGTCGTTGCGTGCGACGAAGGTGTCGAAACTGGCCTGATCCAACGGCACGGGACGGCCGTCCAGGAGCGCGGCATGGCACCGGCCGCAGGTTCCGCCCTCCTCCAGCCGTGCGGCCGGCACGCGGTTCACTGCCCCGCAGTGTGCGCATACGACGTGGAGAGGGTCCGCGGTCATGGTGCTTCCTTCATTCGATTTCGTCCGCGAGCAGCGGATCGAGCTTGCCGGCGCGGTCCAGCGCCGACAGGTCGTCATAGCCGCCCACGTGCACCTCCCCGACGTAGATCTGGGGCACCGTGCGGCGCTGCGTGCGCTCCACCATCTCCACGCGTCGCTGCGGCTCGAGATCGACCCGGATCTTGTCGATCTCCACGCCCTTGGTCCGAAGAAGGCGCTCGGCCATCGAGCAGTACGGGCAGTAGCCCGTGGCGTACATCGTGACGCGCTTGCTCATCCGACCCGCCTCGATCGTCCCGCCGTCAGCCCTTCCTGATCGGCATGCCGGCCTGCTGCCAGGCATTCATGCCACCCGCAAGGGACCAGACCTGCGTGAATCCCGCCTTGCGCAGCGTCGCCGCGGCAGTCATCGACCGGTTGCCCGACGCGCACACCAGCACGATCGGCTTGTCCTTGAATTTCTCCAACTCCTTCGCCCGCTCACCCAGCTGGCCGACGGGAATGTGGCGTGCGTCGGCGATGTGGCCGGCGTTGAATTCGCCGGTCTCGCGCACGTCCACGACCTGCGCGTCCTGCCGGTTGATCATCTGCACCGCGTCCGCGACGCCGGCCTCCTTCGCCTTGCTGATGCGCTTGGCCACGGTCGGCCAGATGAACATGAGGCCGCTGACGACGGCGATCAATACCAGCCAGATGTTCTTCTGCACGAATTCCACGTCGTCGTTCCCTCGATCGATTGGTTGTTAGGAAGTGCCGGTCCGCTAGAATATCGCACCTGTCTCACGTCAACGATCGCCATGTACAAGCTCGTCCTGCTGCGCCACGGGGAAAGCGTCTGGAACAAGGAGAACCGCTTCACCGGATGGACCGACGTCGATCTGTCCGAGCGCGGCCGCGAGGAGGCGCGCGAAGCCGGACGGCTGCTCAAGGCCGAGGGACTCGGCTTCGACGTGGCCTTTACGTCGGTGCTCAAGCGGGCGATCCGCACGCTGTGGATGACACTCGACGAGATGGATCTGATGTGGATCCCCGTGCACAACTCCTGGCGGCTCAACGAACGCCACTACGGCGACCTGCAAGGTCTGAACAAGGCCGAGACCGCGGCGAAGTTCGGGGAACAGCAGGTGAAGATCTGGCGCCGCAGCTACGACACGCCGCCGCCGCCGCTGGCGGCGCAGGATCCGCGCCATCCGGCCTCCGATCCCCGCTATCGCGACGTGCCGAGGAGCGACCTGCCGCTGACGGAATGCCTGAAGGACACCGTGGCGCGCTTCCTGCCGCTGTGGAACGAGAGCATTGCCCCGGAAGTCGCGCGTGGACGGCGCGTCATCATCGCCGCGCACGGCAATTCGCTGCGTGCCCTGATCAAGTACCTGGACGACGTCTCCGAGCAGGAGATCGTCGAGCTCAACGTCCCGACCGGCGTTCCCCTGGTGTACGAACTGGACGCGCGGCTGAAGCCGCTGCGCCACTACTATCTCGGCGATCCGGCGCGCGTGGCCGCCGCCGTCAATGCGGTTGCAGCCCAGGGGAAGGCCGCTTCCTGAAGGCGCCCGCCCGGCCCTGCGCCGCGCGGGACGCCTGACGCCGCGCCCGCAGCGCCTGCTCATCGCGCTGTTCGCGCTGTGCCTGGGAGCCGGCGCGCTCGCCGGGCCCAAGGAGGATCTCAGGGCGCTGCGCCAGAAGGTCGAGCAGCTCACGCGCGAACTGGCCGCCTCGGAGAGCTCGAGGGCCGACGCCACCGATGCCCTGCGCGAGTCCGAGCAGGCCATCAGCCTGAGCGGTCGCCACCTGTTCGAGTTACGCGCGCAGGAGGCGCAGGCGCGCGCCCGCCTTGCCGAACTCGACGCCGAACAGGCTCGGCTGGAAGGTGCGGTCGAAGCGCAGCAGGAGACCCTGGCCCGCGTGCTGCGCCACGCCTATCTGCATGGCCAGATCCCGGCGGCAGCCGTGGCTCTCTCACCGGGAGAGCCCGGTCAGGCGGCACGCCGCCTCCATTACCTCGGCTACCTGGTTCGGGACCGTGCGGCAGCGATCGAGCGCCTGCGCACGGACCGGGCACGGGTGCAGAGCCTGGCCGAGGAGGGTCTGCAACAGGCACAGGCGCTGGAGGCGCTGCAAGCGCAACAGTCTGCCGCGCAGCGCGAACTGGTGCGCCAGCGGACCGAGCGCGCGGCCGCACTGAAGCAGGTATCGGCGCAGATCGACCGGCAGCGGCGCGAGATGGACCGCCTTCGGCGCAGCGAGGAGCGGCTGACGAAGCTGGTGCAGCAGCTCGCCAAGCAGATCAAACGCACGCCGGCAAAGAAGCGTCCGGCCACACCGGGCGCCAAGGGGAAGGCCGGCGCGGAGCAGGCCGAGCCACCGCGGGTCGCCGCAATCCGGCTTCCGGCGCTGGATGCCCCTGCAGGCACGCCGGTCAAGGGGGAACTCGTGGCGCGCTTCGGGAGTCCACGTACCGGTACCGGATTGCGCTGGAACGGCTGGTTCATCGCCGCCTCCCCCGGCACGCCGGTCAAGGCGCCGACCGCGGGGCGGGTGGTGTTCGCCGACTGGCTTCGAGGATTCGGCAACCTGCTCATCCTCGACCACGGCGAGGGCCTCATGAGCCTGTACGGCAACAACGAGGCGCTGCTCAAGGCGGTGGGCGACGAGGTACGGGGCGGCGAGCCGATCGCGTCGGTCGGAAACAGCGGTGGCAACGCCGATTCGGGTCTATACTTCGAATTACGTTACCAGGGCAAACCGGTAGATCCCGCGCGATGGATCGCATCGCGCTGAAGTGAATCTTGCGTCCGGTCTCCAGAGCGCCGCGCGGCGGACGATTCTGGAACCGGGGGGCATCCGGCACCCACGCGGCACCTTTAGGACACACGACCCATGCGCACTCCCGTCAAACAAGCCGCGTTGATCGCCCTCGGGGCCGTTCTCGGCGTGCTCATCAGCCTCAACTTCTCGGCCGTCGCCCAGAAGAGCAGCACGCCTCTGCCGGTCGAGGATCTGCGCGCCTTCACCGAGGTATTCGGACGCATCAAGAGCGACTACGTCGAGCCGGTCGACGACAAGAAGCTCATCAGCGAGGCGATCAACGGCATGCTGACCGGTCTCGATCCGCACTCCGCCTACCTGGACGCCGAAGCCTTCCGCGAGCTGCAGGTGGGCACGCAGGGCGAGTTCGGCGGCCTCGGGATCGAGGTCGGCATGGAGGACGGGTTCGTCAAGGTCGTCTCGCCGATCGAGGACACGCCGGCGTTCCGTGCCGGGCTGAAGCCGGGTGACCTGATCATCAAGCTCGACGATACCAACGTGAAGGGCATGTCGCTCAACGACGCGGTCAAGCGCATGCGCGGCAAGCCCAACACCGACATCACGCTGACCGTGATCCGCAAGGGCGAATCGAAGCCTCGCGTCGTCACGATCACGCGCGCCATCATCCAGATCCAGAGCGTCAAGTACAAGCTGGTGGAGCCCGACTACGCCTACGTGCGGGTCACGCAGTTCCAGGAACACACGGCCGAGAAGATGGTCGCGGCCCTGGAGAAGATGTGGAAGGAGAACGGCAACTCGATGAAGGGGCTGGTGCTCGACCTGCGCAACGACCCCGGTGGTCTGCTCAATGCGGCCGTCGCCATCTCCGCCGCCTTCCTGCCGGAAGACACGCTGGTCACGTACACCGACGGACGCACGGAAGACTCGAAGATGCGCCTGTACGCGAACAAGGAGTACTACGGCCGCGGGGCACGCGAGGACTTCATGAAGAAGCTCCCCGAGGGCGTGAGAAACGTGCCGATGGTGGTTCTGGTCAACGGCGGATCCGCGTCTGCCTCCGAGATCGTGGCCGGTGCGCTGCAGGACCACAAGCGCGCGGTGGTCATGGGGACACAGACCTTCGGCAAGGGCTCGGTGCAGACCATCCTGCCACTGGGAAACAACACGGCGATCAAGCTCACCACCGCGCGCTACTACACGCCGAATGGCCGTTCGATCCAGGCGAAGGGCATCACCCCGGACATCGTGGTCGAGGAAGCGACCATTGCGGAAGTCGATCCGGCGTTGCGCATGCGCGAGGCGGATCTGCAGCGCCATCTGTCCAATCCGACGGATTCGGAAGAGGCCGCCCCGGCCGCCTCGCCCGCACCACCGGCTCAGGACAAGGGCGTTCAGGACGACCAGACACAGCCTCCCGCCTCCACCGCACCCCAGGGCGAGCCGGCGGAAATGGGTTCGAAGGGCGACTACCAGCTCAACCAGGCGCTCAACCTGCTCAAGGGTCTGCAGATCCTGAGCCGCAAGTAGGCACGCCTCCACCTGAACGAGCCGGCTGCGCGAGCGGCCGGCTTTTTTCATTGCCATGGCGGAAAGCGACGCGAAGGACATCGACCTCGACGACGAGCAGCTGCTGCGCTATAGCCGGCACATCCTGCTTCCCGAGATCGGAATCGACGGTCAGGAACGACTCCTCACCTCGCGCGCGCTGGTGGTCGGGGCCGGCGGACTGGGTTCGCCGATCACGTTGTACCTGGCAGCCAGCGGGGTGGGTCGACTCGCGCTGTGCGATCACGACAAGGTCGATCTGACCAACCTGCAGCGCCAGATCGTGCACGACAGCGCTACGATCGGAATGGCCAAGGTCGAGTCGGCGCAACGCCGGCTGCACGCCATCAATCCGCAGGTACGCATCGAGACGGTGGAAGCGCGCATCGGCGAAGCGGAGCTGAACGAGCTCGTTGCCGATGCCGACGTGGTCATCGACGCCACCGATAACTTCGCCACGCGCCACGCCATCAACCGGGCCTGTGTCCGTCACCGCCGCCCGCTGGTTTCCGGTGCCGCCGTGCGTTTCGACGGTCAGGTGTCCGTGTTCGATCTGCGAGCCGCGGACAGCCCCTGCTATCACTGCCTCTTTCCGGAGGATGGCGATCTCGAGGAAATGCGCTGCGCGGTCATGGGCGTGTTTGCCCCGCTGGTGGGCATCATCGGCTCGGTTCAGGCGGCCGAGGCGCTGAAGCTGCTGATGGGCATCGGCCAGCCGCTGGTGGGGCGATTGCTGCTGCTCGACGCCCTGTCGATGCAGTGGCGCAGCGTGCGCCTGCAGAAGGACCCGGCCTGCAGGGTGTGCAACGGATGACAGTGCTCACCACCACGGCGACACGAGAGCACTGAGAAGAACCCGTAACCGGCTCGATGCAGACTCGCGTTCGGAGCCCGGTTACTTCGGTGGTCGCGCCTTCGTGGCTTCGTGGTCGAACGGCCTTGGCCGTTTCGTGGTCGGGTCAGCTCGGTCTCAGCCGCGGCCACTGGATCGGCCACGCTTCCATCGGGTCGCGCTTGAAGCCGCTCTTCGCGAACTGGTGCCAGCGTCCGATCACGAAGCACAGCAGCAGGTTCGCATGCGCGCCGGCGTCCAGTCCCTCCGCGATCTCGCGCTGCGTCAGGGCGAAGCGCAGGCACTGCTTGATGGTCGCCTCCAGGCGGTCGTGCAACTGGTTGATGCGCAGCTGGAGCCGTTCGTTCTCGTTGACCAGCGCGTCGCCGATCAGCACGCGCGTCATGCCGCGGTTCTTGCGGGCGAAACCGAGCAACATCGACAGGATCGCCTCGAGCTGCGCCAGCCCGCTGGCATGCTCCGCAGTGATCTTGTTCACCAGCCCGAAGATGGTCTCCTCGATGAAACCGATGAGACCCTCGAACATCTGGGCCTTGCTGGCGAAGTGCCGGTAGAGCGCGGCCTCCGACACGTCGAGCCGCGCCGCCAATGCTGCCGTCGTGATGCGCTCGGCATTCGGCGTCTCCAGCATTTCGGCGAGCGTCTGCAGGATCTGCAGCTTGCGCTCGCCCGGGCGGGCGGCGGGCATGACCAATCCCTAGCGTGGGTGCAGGCGAGGCAGGTAACGGGGAAGCTGCGCGAGGATGCGGATGCTCACGTCCACGTGCGCCGGCACCCGTGCGGTCGGTCCGAGCCAGACCGTCTTCATCCCCAGGCGCTTCGCGGCTTTCAGGTTGACCAGAGTGTCCTCCACCATGATGCAGGCGCGCGGATGCAGGCGATGCTTGCGCAGCAGCCGGCGGAACCCGGCTGGATCGGGTTTCGGCCGGAAGCGCGTGTGTTCGATGGTGAACACATCGTCGAACAGATCCGAGACCCGCAGCTGACGCAACACCGCACGGGAATAATGCACGGGCGCATTGGAAAATACCAGCTTCCTTCCGGGCAGGCGCATGAGCACGGAGCGCAGCAGCGGGTGGCGCAGAATGGCCCGCTGCAACTCGGGAAACGCGTGCGTCTCGCGCAGGAAATGATGCGGATCGACCGCATGGTGGCGGATCAAACCCAGCAGCGTTGCCCCGTACCGATGCCAGTACTGCACCCGCAGCGCGTCCGCGCCGTCGGTGTCCAACCCCAGATGCTGCTCGAGGTAGGCGGTCATGGATCGGTTCAGGTGGGGAAACACGTGCGAATTGGCATCATGCAGCGTGTTGTCCAGATCGAAGATCCAGATCGGCCCGGGGATGCGCGACCGGCGGGAACGCGAGGCCATTCGGGTTTTGTTCGATCAGCAGCGGCGATGCTCAGCGACTACGGATGAGCGTCCCGACACCCTCGTCCGTGAGGATCTCCAGCAGCAGCGCGTGCTCGACGCGTCCGTCGATGATGTGCACGCTCTTCACCCCGCCCTTCGCGGCGTCCAGCGCCGAGGAGATCTTCGGCAGCATGCCGCCGTGGAGTGTGCCGTCGGCAAACAGCGCATCCACCTCCTTGGGCGTCAGTCCGGTGAGCAGCCGGCCCTCCTTGTCCAGCACACCCGGCGTGTTGGTGAGCAGGATGAGCTTCTCCGCATGCAGCACTTCGGCCAGCTTGCCCGCGACGAGGTCTGCGTTGATGTTGTAGCTCTCCCCGTCGGCACCGACCCCCACGGGCGCCACCACGGGGATGAACTCGCGGGTCTGCAACAGCGTGATGATTTCGGGATCGATCGCGCTGATCTCGCCGACCTGTCCGATGTCGAGCATCTCGCCTGCGTCGTCCTGGCTCGGAACGAGCAACTTGCGCGCGCGGATGAAGGCGGCATCCTTCCCGGTGAGCCCGATGGCCTGGCCGCCGTGCTGGTTGATGAGGGTGACGATCTCCTTGTTCACCAGACCGCCGAGCACCATCTCCACCACGTCCATGGTCTCGGCATCGGTCACGCGCATGCCCTGCACGAACTCGCCCTTCTTGCCCACGCGTTTGAGCAGGCTGTCGATCTGCGGGCCGCCACCGTGCACGACCACCGGATTCATGCCGACCAGCTTGAGCAGCACCACGTCGCGCGCGAAGGAATGCTTGAGGCGCTCGTCGGTCATGGCGTTGCCCCCGTACTTCACGACGATGGTCTTGCCGGAGAAGCGGCGAATGTAGGGAAGCGCCTCGGCCAGAATCTTGGCGCGCTGGCCGGCGGAGGAATCGGAGAGAGCCATGGTGGAGGGCCTGATGCAGGGAGTGCGAATTCTAGCCAACTTTGCCTGTGCGCCCGTCCGAACATCCCGACGGGACCGGGCCCGTCCAGCCTTCGAAAACGGAACGGCGACCCTCAGGCCGGGGTCGCCGTCACTGCCGGTGCGCGATTACTGTACCGTCAGACGCCGCTGTGCGGAGGCGGCCTTCTTGGGCAGCGTCAGTTCCAGCACCCCATTTTCATAGCGGGCGCTGGCACCGTCCTGATCGACGTCCTGGCCCAGCGTGAACGAGCGGTACACCTTGCCGTAGTAGCGCTCCGAGCGCAGCACCTTCTCGCCCTGCCGTTCTTCCTTCTCGCGCTTGACCTCGGCCGTGATCGACACCTGGTTGCCGTCGACGGACACTTGAATGTCCTCCTTCTTCACGCCCGGCACTTCCGCGTGCACGATGAAGGCCTTTTCGTCCTCCGTCACGTCCATCTTGAGGCGCACGCCTTGCGCGCCTTCCTGGCTCTCCAGCCGCATCGGGCGCAGGAAAACGCCTCTGAACAGGTCGTCGATGTCTTCGAACGGATCCCACCGGGTGATATTCGCCATGGATCGATTCCTCCTTCTTGAAATCAGAGATGTGGCGGCCGCACCGCCTCAGCGCGTAAATGCGTTTGCAATGCGGGCAATTCAAGACCGGCACCGGGGCCGCTGAATCCGACCGCCGAAATCCCTCGTATAGAATCGCGTGACCCGGCGAGCCGGGCGCAACCCGGTCCGGCCCAGTGGCCGGCATCACGTAACCCAGTTCGTTGAGGAGAATCGCCCGATGTCCAAGAAAAACACTGCGTTGACCCTGGCCGTGGGCAGCGCGTTTGCCGCTTCGCTCGTATCGCTCCCGCCGGCCGCCGCCGGCGAGAACCCGTTCGAACTGGAGCCTCTTCAGAACGGCTACCAGATCGCTGCCGCCGACAAGTCCAAGGACGGCAAGTGCGGCGAGGGCCAATGCGGGGGCGCGAAGAAAGACAAGGAAGGTGCCTGCGGGGGAGACAAGAAGGACAAGGAAGGTGCCTGCGGCGGCGACAAGAAGAAGGAAGGCAAGTGCGGCGAGGGCAAGTGCGGCGGCAACAAGTAGACGCTCCACCGCGATGCACGGTCTGAACGTGCACGGAGCCGGACTCGGCCTGCGGCGCGAGCTGATCCCCGCGCTGCGGGCCGCTGTCCCGGCCCCGATCCGCTTCTTCGAGCTGGCGCCGGAGAACTGGCTCGACCTCGGCGGCGCCACCGGGAAGGCCCTGCGCCATTTCAGCGAGCGCTACCCCATCGTCTGCCACGGCCTGTCCCTGTCCCTGGGCGGTCCGGGTCCCCTCGACGAGGTCCTGCTCGGGCGCATCCGCCGGTTCATGCGTGCGCACGACATGCAGTTGTACACCGAGCATCTCGCCTACACCACCGACGACGGCCATCTGTACGACCTGCTCCCGATCCCGTTCACCCACGAGGCCGTGCGCTACGTCGCCGCCCGCATCCGGCGCGCGCAGGAGATCCTGGAGATGCGCATTGCGATCGAGAACGCCTCGTACTACGTGGCCTCACCGATCGGCGAGATGGATGAGGCGCAATTCGTCCGTGCGGTGCTGGAGGAAGCCGACTGCTGGCTGCACCTGGACGTGAACAACGTCTATGTGAACAGCGTCAACTTCGGCTTCGATCCCGTGGCGTTCGTGCAGGCGTTGCCTGCCGACCGTGTCGTCTACCTGCACATGGCCGGGCATTTCCGCGAATCCGACACCCTTCTCGTGGATACACACGGCGCAGCAGTGGCCGCTCCGGTGTGGTCGCTGCTGGAGACAACCTACGAGACGGTCGGCGTGCATCCCACGCTGCTGGAGCGGGATTTCAACATCCCGCCCCTGGCCGAACTGGTGGCCGAGGTCGCCCGGATTGACCGGCTCCAGCAGGCCCGAGCACCTGCCCTCGGGCAGCGCAGGCATGGCTAGGCGCGTCGGCGCAAAGGCCCAGATGTCGTCCCTGCCCGCTTTCCAGCGCTATCAGTACGCATTCGCCGCACACATCCGCAATCCGCAGCGCTCGCCCCGTCCCCAGGGCGTCCCGGCCGCGCGCATGCGTGTCTACAACGAGCTGCTCTTCAACAACCTCGAGGGCTTCCTGCTCGCCTGCTTCCCCGTCTGCAGGAGGCTGCTGGGAGCGCGCGCCTGGAAGCGCCTGGTGCGCGCCTTCTTCGCGCAGCACCGCTGCCGCACGCCGCTGTTTCGCCAGATCCCCGAGGAGTTCGTGCAGTGGCTGTCCGGCGCCAGCGTCGAGCGACCGGACTATCTGCCACATCTGGCCCACTATGAGTGGGTGGAACTGGCAGTGGAGACGTCGACCGCGACGCTCGACGACTCCACGGTCGACCCGCACGGCGATCTGCTGGCCGGACGCCCGGTGCTCGATCCCGCCGCGATGCTGGTGGCCTATCCCTATCCGGTGCATCGCATCGGTCCGCGCTGTCGCCCGGACCGCCCGGATCCGGAACCGACCCGCATCCTCGTGTTCCGGGACCGTCAGGACAAGGTGCGCTTCATCGTGCTCAATGCGGTGTCCGCGCGGCTGCTGGCCCTGCTCGCGCAGGCAACGGGCTCGGGGCGGGAAGCGCTCGACGCCATTGCCGGTGAGCTTTGCCATCCCGACCCCGACGCGGTCATCGACGCCGGCGTGCAGGTGCTGGAGGATCTGCGCAGGCAGGGCGCGATCGTGGGCAGCGCTCGCGCCTGAACCGCCTCGTCAGTGGTGCTCGTGGCCGCCGCCGGCGCCCCCTGCAGCGCGTACCGTCGCCTGCACCGGGATCGATCGACGCTTGCCGGCTTCCTCGACCTCCAGGACGAGTGAAACGGTCTGACCCGCCCGCAGCGGCTGGCCGATGTTCATCAGCATGATGTGAAACCCGCCGGGGGCGAGCTTGACCGCCTGTCCGGCGGGCAGGTCCAACGCCTCGACGCGGCGCATCTTCATCACGCCGTCCTCGTGCCGCATCTCGTGGATCTCGGCGCTGCGCGCGGCCTCGCTCGCGACCCCGACCAGGCGCGCATCCGCCTCGCTGGTGAGGATCATGTAGACGCCCGCGACCTGCTGGCCCGGCAGGGTCGCGCGCGCCCACGCGTCCTCCACCCTCACCTCGCCTGCGGCGGCGAACGCACTCCACGCGAGCGCGACGAGCGCGACGAGCAAACTTCTGATTCCTGAAACGGTCATCATTCTCCCCAATGGCACGATGGCGAGCAGCTAGTGTAGTGCTTCGCCCCAGGGTAGCAGAGCCGGCGGTAGGAGAGGCGGCGCCCTGGCCATCGCCTTTGATCGCCTATAATTCTCCCCGGATGTTCCGCGTACTGCTACTTCTCCTCCTCGCGCTGGCTGCCAGCGCCGCGCCGGCGCAGACGCGCGTGGCGCCGCCTGACATCGAAGCCCGGACCTGGTTGCTGATGGACCTGCAGAGCCAGCAGGTGATCGCCGGGCACGGTGGGACCGAGCGGATCGAACCGGCCTCGCTGACCAAGCTGATGAGTACCTACCTGGTATTCGAGGCGCTGCGTCAGAAGGAGATCGCGCTCGATCAGGACGTGCGCGTGTCGGACAAGGCCGCGAAGATGCCCGGCTCGCGCATGTTTCTCGAGGCGGGCACGTGGGTGAGTGTCGATCAGTTGTTGCGCGGGATGATCGTGGTATCCGCGAACGACGCCACCGTCGCCTTGGCCGAGGGACTGGCGGGCAGCGAGGAGGCCTTCGTCGAGCGCATGAACGTGCAGGCGCGCCGGCTCGGCCTGAACGATACGCGCTTTGCCGATTCAACCGGCTTGTCCCACCCCCAGCACTACTCGACGGCACGCGACATCGCGCGCCTCGCCGCCGCCCTGATCCGCGATTTCCCTCAGCATCTTCCGCTCTACCAGTTGCGCGAGTTCACCTACAAGGAGATCACGCAGGCGAACCGGAACATCCTGCTCGGCCGCGATCCCCGCGTGGACGGCCTGAAAACCGGCTACACCGAAAACGCCGGCTATTGCATCGTCGCCACCGCCCGCCGCGAGTCGCGCCACGTCCTTGCCGTGGTGACCGGCGCAGCCTCGGAGAGCACCCGGGCCGCGGAAGCGCAGAAGCTCATCAATTTCGGCTTCCAGCATTACGAAACGCCACAGGTGTACGCGCGCGGGGCCGTGGTCGCCGAGTTGCCGGTGTACAAGGGCAGCGTGAAACGGCTCAAGGCCGGTCCGGACCGGGACGTTTACGTGTCCGTGCCGCGCGGTCGCACGGAGGGGATCAAGGCCAGTCTCACCAGCCGCCAACCCCTGCTCGCTCCGCTCGGCCAGGGTCAGCAGGTGGGCACGCTGCGCGTGGAGTACGACGGTACGCTGGTGGGCGAGTATCCTGTGGTGGCACTGGAGAACGTGAGCGTGGCCAATCTGTTCGTGCGCGCCTGGGACAGCCTGCGGCTGTTGTTCGATTGAAGACGAGGTGAGCGTGCTATTCGACATCCCGGAGGAGGTGAAGGATTCGATCGTCTACCTCAACGGCAGCTACCTGCCGATGAGCGAGGCGCGTGTCCCGGTGCTCGACCGCGGCTTCATCTTCGGCGACGGCGTGTACGAGGTAATCCCCGTGTACGGTCGCCAGCCGTTCCGTCTGCCCGAACACCTGCGGCGGCTCCAGGCCAGCCTCGACGCGGTCCGCATGGTCAATCCGCACACCGACGAGGAGTGGACGCGGCTGGTGTTCGGCCTGATCGATCGTTGCCCGCATCCCGATCAAGCCCTGTACCTGCAGGTGACGCGCGGCGTCGCCCGTCGCGACCACGCGTTTCCCAAGAACGTGCGCCCGACGGTATTCATGATGACGGGCGCATTGAGCGCGCCGTCGCCGGAACTGCTCGCCGACGGTGCCGCCGCCGTCACCGCGCCGGACAACCGCTGGCTGCGCTGCGACATCAAGTCCACTGCGCTGCTTGGCAACGTGATGATGCGTCAGCTCGCCGTGGACGCAGGCGCGCACGAGACCGTGATGCTCCGCGACGGCTTCCTCACGGAAGGCGCAGCCAGCAACGTGTTCGTGGTGCGCGACGGCGTCATCCTGGCGCCGCCGAAGAGCAACCTGATGCTTCCCGGCACCACGTACGACATCGTCATCGATCTGGCACGCGAGCACGGCATGCCGTTCGAGATCCGTCCCGTGAGCGAAGCGGAGCTGCGCACGGCCGACGAGGTGTGGATCACCTCCGCGACCCGCGAAGTCCTCGCGGTGACGCGGCTGGACGGTAAACCGGTGGGAGCCGGCAAGCCGGGACCGGTGTTCGAGCGCATGCTCGCCGCCTTCCGGGCGTTCCGGAGTGCGCTCGCGTCGAGGACGCATGCCTGAGATGCAACCGGAGCTGTCGCCGATCGAGTACCCGCTCGATTTTCCCGTGAAGGTGATGGGCCGCAACAAGCCCGGCTTCGCGCAGCTCGTCGCGGGGATCGTCGCGCGCCATGCGCCCGATTTCGACGCGGCCAGTCTCGAGATGCGCCCGAGCCGCCAGAACAACTACCTGAGCGTGACCTGCACCATCCGGGCGACCTCCCGGGAGCAGCTCGATGCGCTCTACACCGAGCTGAGCGGGCA
>JAEZCG010000008.1 GCA_023430065.1 Pseudomonadota bacterium
GCGCGGCCGGCGCGACGTTCGAGGACGTGCTCAAGCTTACCATCTTCATCAAGGACCTGACGCCGGCCGCGCGCAAGGCGGTGATGGGCGTGCGCGGCCGCTACATCTCGCACACCAATCCGCCCGCCGCCACCATGATCGGCATCGATCAGCTGGTGGAGCAAGACCTGCTGGTGGAGGTCGAGGCGGTGGCGGTGGTGGAGTAAGCCTTAGAGCCTGGAAACGCCTCACCCTCACGCGGTGATCGCATCCCCGAGCGTGGGCGCGCCGAGGTGGCCCACCTTCACGTAGATCAGCGCGCCCTCGCGCGAGAAGGGCGCGTGGCGGCTGAAGCGCGGGTTGCGCAGCCAGGTTCCGGCGGGATACGCGCCTTCCTCGTCCTCGAGGGTGCCTTCCAGCACGAGGATCTCCTCGCCGCCGGGGTGGGTGCGCGCGGGGAATTGCGTACCGGGCGCCAAGCGCACGAGCGCGGTGCTCACGCCCTCATGCTCGTGCAGCGGCATCACCTCCAGACCCTGCGCGTTGCCGGGCAGCCATGCGGCGCTGCGGGTTTCAATCCGCACCGCCGCGGTGTCGCCGGGCGCAAACTGCCACAGCTTCACGAACAGCAGGCAGCCTTCCTCGGTACGCGGTGCATGGCTCGTCCCGGGCGGATTGCGGAAGTACGTGCCGCTCGGATGGTCGCCGAATTCGTCGGAGAAGGTGCCCTCCAGCACCAGGATCTCCTCGCCGCCGCCGTGGGTGTGCGCGGGGAAGGTCGAACGCGGGGCGTAGCGCACCAAGCTGGTCGCCCGCGCCACCTCTGCGCCGACGCGGTCCAGCATGAGACGCGTCACACCCGGCTGCGGCGAGGCGACCCAATCCTCGGGCCGAGGCCGCACGACGATACGCTGCGAGAAATCGGCATTCACGCGCATGTGCGGTCATCCTGTCGTAGGTGTAGCGGCGCGCGGGTTTCCATGGATCGCTCCTGCGATGATGCGCTCATGATAGTCCAGCCGCTGCAGCTGACCGCAGCGCGCGAACCTCCGCCTCGAGCGCGGCGATGCGTTCGTGCAGCGGCTGCGAGGCGGCTTCGACCTGCTCGAGCGTGTAACGCGGGTGATGTGCTGCGGGCAGTTCCAGTCGAACGCCTCGACCTCGATGGTGGCGATACGCTCGACCCGTGCCCGATACCCCGGCAACTCTACCGCGGACACGAGCTTGAGATCGGCGCCCGCAATGTCCTCGAAGCGCAGATGTCCGAGCAGCTTCAGCCGCTGCCGGTTCGCATAGTCCATCACGAACAGCGAGACGCGGTCGTCCCGCGACACGTTGCCCGCGCTCACGAACTGGCGGTTGCCGCCGAAGTCGGCGAACGCGAGGCGCGTGGGCGCGACGCTGACGCAGCGGGTCTTGCGGGGCAAATCGGCCTGGGATCGGGTGGGGAATTGACTTCTTCCTGGTGATGCAATAGCATCTGATGCATGCGCACCACCTTAGACATCGATGACGACGTCCTTCTCGCAGCGAAGGAGCTTGCGCGACGCGAAGGCGCAACTGCAGGCAAGGTGCTCTCGGACCTCGCGAGGAAGGCGCTGCTGGCGGCGCCGGGCGAGGGGCTCACTGCGCGGCAGCCACCTGCACGCTATGGGTTCGAGCCATTCCCTAGCCGCGGTGGCGTAGTGACCAACGAACTGATCGACCGCCTGCGCGCCGACGAAGGCGACTGATGCGTGCGCTGCTCGACGTGAACGTGTTGATCGCGCTGTTCGACCCGGATCACGTACATCACGTGCGGGCTTGGCGATGGTTCGAGCGCCAGTCGGCCCACGGCTGGGCGAGTTGCCCGATCACGCAAATCGGATGCGTGCGCGTAATGTCGCAGCCGGGCTACCCGAATCCGCTGCCGGCAGGGTCGGTCGTGCACCGCCTCGCCGGCGCGACCTTGAGTCCGGAGCACGAGTTCTGGTCGGACGACCTCAGCCTTCTCGACACACAGCGCTTCGATCATTCGCGAGTCGTCGGCCATCGGCAGATCACCGACCTGTACCTGCTGGGGCTCGCAGTCGCGCGCGGCGGTTGCCTGGCGACCTTCGACGGCGGGGTGCCGCTGTCCGCCGTACACGGCGCGCGCGCCGGTCAGCTTGTCGTTGTCTGAAGCGCTGTGCAGGACAGGTGGGGGCGCGAATGCCAAGCGCGGCAAGCCGGATTTCGTTGCAGTGTCCATTCACCCGAACGCCGCAGACGGAAAGATGCCCTATGCGCGGCGCCTATCCGGCCTATGGATCGCTCGAGTGCGCGTTTGCGTTCCCCGCGCCCTTTACCGGCGCGGGGGAACGCTGAACTGCCGCAGCGAGAGGTAGTGCGTCAGGCCGAACGCGGCCAAACGAAGTCGGGACGAAGACCTTCGTAAACGGGACGCCCGTCGTTCGGGCGCGGAACCCCCGTGGCCGGATCGTAGAACGCATGATAGGTCGCGGGAAGGTTGCTCTCGTCGTATCCCATCAGATTCGGCACGATCACGCGGATGCGCTTTTGCTTGTCGTCGAGCATGATCGGCTTGCCGCAGGTTGCGCACGTACACAGCTCGAGCGGCCCGTTGGGGTTCTGATCGTTGAAAGGCTGCCGCTTCAAACCGGCAATGTTGTCGACTTCAAGGTCGCGATAATTGAAGAACACCACGTGGGTGGTGGGTTGGCCGGTAACCCGTTTGCATACCGAGCAATGGCAGGTGTGATTGTCTATCGGATCGCCCTCCGAGTGCGTGTGAACGTGATCGCATCCGCCAACGTATTTGTAGGGCATGGCTCGTCCTCTCTAGGGGTTGAGGTCGAATCGCGTCGATCCTACGGGCGTACGACGCACGCCGTCACGACGCACGGGCATTGTATCGAGAGCTCGGGGATCAGTAGGGGCGCTTGTGCCGGCCTGCCGCGAGGCCTATCCCCCCATTGGGTGGCCCTCCTTACCTGTGCCAGCGACAGATGTTAATTGCGTGCACGGCCGCTGGCAGCGTCGCGTGCTGCCGGCACAATTGGTGAAGTCAATAAAACTCGGTGTGCTGCACCATTTCTCCGACCGAGTTCATCGAGGAGGGCGGTTACCTGCCTTGACGATTCACACCGTGAATGACTATCATCCACGGCATGAAGACTCTTCCCCGCCTGGTGAGCGCCGGCCTCGCGCAGCGGTTGCGCGTCA
>JAEZCG010000069.1 GCA_023430065.1 Pseudomonadota bacterium
CCGGTACCGCCGCTAGCCTCACCCGGGCCGGCATCGACTACGAGCTGCGCAAGACGCCGGACGGCAGGCAGTGGCAGATGTTCTGCTTCGATCCCAGCGGCGCACGCGTGGAGATCGATTTCGACGCAGCCGAGCCGGGCCCCGCCGGCTAGGCGAGCATGTCGGCGCAACTTGCCGGGCCGCGGCGCTTGCGCCGCAGCACGCGCAGCGTGCCGGGGACAGCCTGATATCGGGTGCTTCTCAGTCCTGTCCAGGGGAACTCGGTTCCCTGGGCGGAGACATCGGCGGGCTCGACGGGCTTGGCGAATCGGCCTTGCGCCGGGCAGCGCGTTCCCATTCCTCGCCGCGCTCGCGCTGATAGTGCTGCAGCCACAGTTCGACGTTGCCCTCCTGCACCACTTCGGCGGCGTCGGGCCGGTGTTCCGGCGGAGGGCCGGCCGGCTCGCTCGCCCACCCGGACGCGGAGGAGCAGCACACGAGGCACACCGCCCACAGACCGTGGCGCAGTGTGCTCGAACGTTTGCGCGCAGGCAGCACGACGGGCGGCCGGATCCCGGCACCTCGATCGACGCGCGGCCAAGCGCTGGCTTGGCTGGCACCACCCGAACGGTACGGCCGCGGCATCGAAAACCTCCCGAACGATTCCGCGCAGTGTAGCAGGCGACCGCTCCTGCCCCGGTTCGGCACGCCCGCTGCTAAGGGCCTCGAAGGCAGGTAGCCGGATTGCATGACGGCGGGCGGTCCCGATACGACCTGCTCGCTATACTGGTGCACATGACGAACTTGGAGACCGAATCGATGATCCCGTTACGACTGGCCGGGCTTCTGCTCCTAGCCGCTGCATTGACGGCGTGCGCCAGTGCGCCGGTCACCGGCCGCAGCCAGTTCATGCTCGTTTCCGAGGGCGACGCCATCAGTGCATCGACCCAGGCTTATACCGAAGTGCTGAAGAAGGAGGCCGGCAAGATCGACCACGGATCCGCGTTGGAGCGCCGTGTCGAGGAGATCACCGGCAGGCTCGTCGCACAGGCCGTCAAGTTCCGGCCGGAGACCGCACAGTGGAAGTGGGAAGTGGTCGTGATCGACGAACCGGACACCTTGAACGCGTGGGCAATGGCCGGCGGCAAGATGGCCATCTATACCGGCATCATTCAGAAGCTGAACCTGAGCGACGACGAGATCGCGCAGATCATGGGGCATGAGATCGCGCACGCCCTGGCCAAACACACCGCCGAGCGCATGTCGGTTGCGGTTGCGCAACAACTGGGTCTGCAGGTGGCGAGCACCTTTCTCGGGACGGGTTCGCTGACCAGCCAGATGGCGATGCAGGCTGCCGCCATCGCTACCACGGTCGGCGTGCAGCTGCCCAACAGCCGTAAGCAGGAATCGGAAGCCGACCGCATCGGCATCGAACTGGCAGCGCGTGCAGGCTACAACCCCAAGGCGGCACCGGCGCTATGGGAAAAGATGGTGGCCGCGACCGGGCAAAAGGGCAAGTCGGACTGGCTCAGCACGCACCCGGCGGGGGAGCGTCGCATCGAATCGCTGTCCGAACTGGTGCCCGAGATGATGCCTTACTACGAGGACAAGTCTCCGCGGCCCACCCATCCGGTCGCGCTGCTTCGTGGGACGCACCAGGACGTTCTCGCGGGGCTGAGCCTCAGGCACTGATCGCGCGCTGCGGCGCCTGATGAATCAAGGGCTCCACGAAGGCCCCTGTCTACGTGGATGAGGTGTGGATAAGCTTGTGCACAACCGCACGCCGGGGTCCGCAAGGCTCGACCGGGCCCTGCCCATCAGGACGTCGCCGAGCGCCCGGGCCTGGACGAAATTCTTACCCCGCACAGGCAGTTGGCTTCTATCGCGGCGCGCGCCGTATGACTGCCTCACCACCTCACAAATCACTTCATAATATGTGCATAACCGGTGAGATTTATATGGATTTCTCGATCGCTTCCGATCTGTTCGCGGCAGCCGATGCCCACCCCCGCTCGTAGCAGTAGGCGTCCAGGCGCCATTGCTTCATGAGGTCGAGCGCCAAGCCGAAATCGCCATAATTGAGCCGATACAGTCGAGAGAGGTCGAACGGTTCGCCCGTGTCCAGGCTGTGGATCAGCAATCGGAGCGTTTCCGATTCCGGAAGCGCACGATTGCCATGAATCTTGTGCAGTGCGACCTGCAACGCGTCCATGCGCCTCCCCCTGTGCGATCTGGCCCCTGTGCGATCAGGTTCGGCCTGCAGGCTAGCGACCGCACCGGTTAGCAGTCAACTACGCGCCCATGCAGCGCTGCTGCGGCTCTCGGAGGGGCTAGACGGAAACCGGCGCCAGGCGTCGCGTTCCGCGCGCTGGTCAGGGCTCGGTCGCCTGGGTGTTCGGTTCGTCGACGGGCGGCAGCGGATCGGCGCCAGGCTGCAGCGTGGATGGTTCGTCGCCGTTCACATCCGGCGTGGCTTCCGCGGGGACCGCGAAGATCCATTGCTCGTAGGTCTGCGCGTCGTCCGCGATGCCCAGCTCGGGATCGAGCGTCGTCTTGAGTGGCTTGCCCCGCGCGAGGCTGTGCACGCCGATGATCGCATCGCCGGCCTTCACCAGCCCCCATTCCGGCTCGCCCGTGAGCGGGTCCGCATAGATCCTGCGCAGATGGCGTTTCAAGAACGGGAAACGCGGATCGAGCACGAGATCCTCCAGGCGCTGCGGGTACTGCTGCCCGCCCGGCGAGCTGAGTGCGTAGCTGCGGATCGCCTGGCGCATCTCCCGACCGATGTGCAGCAGTTCCTCCTCCTTGTCGCGGCGGCTCGCCGTCGACCACACCTGCGCAGCGCTGGCGAGCGCGAGGCCGCTCACCGCCACGATCAGCAGCAGGGCAATCAGCGCGAAGCCGGACTGCCGGCGTGCGTGCACGCGTTCACCACTGCGCATACGGGCTCCCGTCCCGGCCGGCACCCTCCGCGCCGCTGCGCACGTCGTACAACTCGCCCTTGACATCGGCATCTGCCGGGGGTGCGACGCTGCGCCAGGAGGTCGCGCTCTCGGTCAGCGGATCGACCGGCACGGCGCGCAGGTAGCGTTCGGCCACGAGCTCCTCGAGCGAGGCGGGATAGCGGCCCTTGTCGCCGTAGAACTTGTCGATCGCATCGCGCATCACGTGAAGATCCTGCCTGAGCGTCGCCTCCCTGGCCCGCTCGATGTGTGCGAAGTAGCGCGGGACGGCGAGCGAGACCAGCAGCGCAAGGATGGCGAACACCACGATCAGTTCGATCAGGGTGAAGCCGTGCGCAGGCGTCTTGCGCGTCACCATTGCCGGTAGGGCACGCCGTTGAGGCCGATCTTCTGCGATTGCGAATGGACGTCGAAGACGTCGTCGCCTTCGCGCGGATCGTCGGGCGGACTCTCGTAGCTGCGCAGACCCCAGGTCTTCTCGGCCGGCACCGAGGCGTCGTCGAAGAAGGGATCGCGCGGAATGCGCCGCAGGAAATAGATGACCTTGCCGTCGGTGGACCGCGCATCCTTCACGCCCTCGACCAGCACGCTCAGCTCGGACGGATAGCCGGAGGCGTCGGCCTTCTTCTCGATGCGCCCCTCGTCGGCCGCCTTCTTGTAGGCGTCGATACCGGTGCGCAGCGTGCGCAGCGCGGTGCGCAGTTCCTGTTCCTTGCCGCGCTGGGCCGCGAGCTGCGCGAGCGGCAGCAATCCCGTCGCCAGGATGCCGAGTATGGCAACCGCCACCACCAGCTCGATCAGGGTGAAACCGCGCAGCGTGCGGTGCCGTGCCACGGTGCGTCCTATCTCACCGTGATCTCGATCGCTTCCGGCGCGCTGACCGCGACCGGACTGCCATCGGCATCCGCTCCCACCACGTTCTCCGCACGCAGCTGGGCGCGGCCGCCGGCGAGCAACACGCGAAAGCGCACGGCAGTCGAACCCTCGATGCGCACCGGCACGCGTCCCGGTGACGCACCGTTGGCGCCGACCGCCTCGAGCTGCAGCGGGTCGAAGACGAGGTCGGCCGTCGCACGCTCGGCCGACGATCCCGGCGGTAGCGACAGCGATACCACGATGTCGCTGCCGCCGCGTGCCGACTGCGGCGCCGCCATGACCAGGGTGGACGGCCCGGTCGCGCCGGCGCGCGCGACCACGTCTCCCCTCGAGGCCGCCTGACCGCGCTCGGCGGTCGCATCGACATCGCGCTCAGGCGGGGAGCCGACCGCAGGGGGAGGCAAGGGGCTGGGGATCGGACCGGCGGGCGTCACGCTCGCGCCGCTCGGTGCGATCGCCACCGCGCCGCCGTTGCTCGGTGCGATGCGCACCGGAGCCGTGCCGATCGCTGCGTCGGTGCCCACCGGGGTGCTGCTCACCGCCAGATGCGAATATTCGAGGCTGCGCACGATGCGCGGCGTGATGAGCAGAACGATCTCGGTCTTGCGCCGATCGTCGGATTCGCTGCGGAACAGGCGTCCGAGGACCGGGAAGTCGCCCAGACCCGGCACCTTGCGCGCGGTGCGGCGGTCCTCGTCGCTGATCAGCCCGGCCAGAATCTGCGTCTCGCCGTCCTTGAGCTGCAGGGTCGTGGCGGTGTTGCGCGTACCCAGTTCGTAGGCGCGCGTGCCGCCCTCGAGATCGAGGGTCTCGGTGATGTTGCTCACCTCCAGCCCGACCTTGATGGCGACCTCGTCGCGCAGGTAGATGTTGGGTTCGACATCCAGCTTGAGACCGACATCCAGGTAACTCACCGAGGACGACACGCCGACGTTCGCCGTGGAGGTGGTCGTGACCACCGGCACGCGATCGCCGATGTGCACCTTGGCCTTCTCACGGTTCTTCACGCGGATGCGCGGGTTGGCGAGCAGACGCACATCGCTGTCGCGCGCGCGCAGGTCGATCACGGCAATCGGGTTCACCGTGAACGCCTTGAGACGGTCGTCGCCGAGCACGAAGTTCGCGGCGTCGGCCGCCGGATTGCCCAGCGCGACGGCTTCGGGATAGCGGATGCCGAGCTCCTGCAGACGGCTGGAAGCGATCTCCAGCACTTCCACCTCGAGCATCACCTCCGGTTCGGCCAGGTCCATCGTACGGACCAGGTTGGCGATCAGGCGCACCGCGTCCGGGGTGTCCTTCACCACCATCAAGTTGAGCTTCTCGTCGATGAACACGTCCGGCGTCTTCACCATGCCCTTGACCAGATTGAGCGCCTGCTTCACGTCGGCATTGGCGAGATAGAAGCTGCGTACGACCAGTTCCTTGTATTCCTTCTGCTTCGCCGGCGTGTTGGGATAGATCAGCACGGTCTTCTCGTTGAGCAGCTTGCGTTCGAGCTGGTTGGTCATGAGGATCAGCTTGACCACGTCATCGAGCGAGGTGTCGCGCACGAAGATGTTGATGCGCGTGTCGGAGCGCACATCGCGGTCGAACACGAAGTTGATTCCGGCCGAACGCGAGATCACCTCGAACACCGACTTCAGGCTGGCATCGCGGAACTCCAGGGTGATCGGCTGCGCGAATGCACCGGTCAGCGCCGGCGCTGGCGCCGGCTGCATCTGCAGGTCGGCCTGCAGGTCGGCGATGCGATTGAGCAGCTCGCGCGCCTCGCGCTGCCCGGGATTGCGCGCGAGCAGTTCGCGCAGGTGCTTCTCGGCCGGTTCCAGACGGCCCGCGGCGATGTCCTCGCGCGCCTGGCGCACCACCTCGGCCTGCTGTGCGATCGCCTGGAGGGCGGCTATTCCGGCCTGCGCCCGGGCATTCTCCGGATCGTGCTTGAGTGCGCGTTCGTATGACACGCGCGCCGTATCGTAGCGCTGCGCACTGCGCTGCAGATCGCCTTCCGCAACGAACCGGTTGACCACGAGCGCACGCTCGCGCTCGTAGAGCTGGCGATAACGTGCATTGTCCGGGTGGTCGCGCGCGGCCTGCTCGAGCTGCACCAGCGCCTGCTCGGGATCGCCACGCAGCATCTCCTGGCGGATGCGCTCGTCGTGCGACAGGGTCGCGCAACCGGCCAGCGCGAGACATACGACGGCCGGCAGTGCGGCGCGGCGACGGACCGTCATTGCACGGCTCCCGTGGGTAAGGTCTGTTGTACGTTCAAGGGAAGATAAGTCAGCATCAGCGTATCCGCTCCGATCTCGTCGACACGGTAGAGGTCGTCGATCACGTCTCCGACGCCCACCACCAGATTGCGATCGCCCGCGGCAAGGAAGACGGTCTTGCGCTCCGCCTCGGCGAGCTGCCCCATGTACCGAAACGGCAGTGGCGGCGGGGCCGGAGGCGCAGCAGGGACCTCGACCTGCTCCACGCGCGGCTCCTCCACGGGGGGCGGAGGTGGAGCGATCGACGCCGACGGCCGTCCGAACAGGTCTGCGCCCGCCTCGGCCGCGGGAGCGCGTTGCAGTCGCGCAAGATCCAGCGGACCCTTCGCCTCGGAGTCGGCTGTCTCGCTCACCCCGGTGGAGCGCGCAGACGGCGGCGACGGCGCGCGCGCCTGGACGGCCGGCGCGGCATCGTCCTCCAACCCGCTCGCCCAGTACACGGCCGCGAGCGTCGCAGTCAGCGCGACGATCACGGCGACGCGGCGCGCCTTCGGTTCGACGTTCACGGCTGCACTCCCAGGAACAGGCCGAAGCGCACCCTCGCCTCCAGTACCGGCTCGGCAACGTCCGCGCGCTTGAGCGTCATCTCTTCCAGGGCCGCGGCGGGAACGGCGTCCAGGACGTCTTTCACGAAGCCGCGAACCTGCGTGTAGCTTCCGCGCAGCGGGTAGGTGATCTGGTAGCGAGACAGCGCAAAACCGGCATCGCGAATCAAGCGGTACTCGCCGCGCTCCAGGGTCAGGCCATTGTCCCGCGCTGCCCGCTGCATCCGCGACAGCAGATCGGGGAGCTCAGCGGTCGACGGAAAGAACGAGTAGAACGTCGACAGCTGCGAACGCGGCGTCTGTGCGCGCGCGCCGGGATCGGCCGCGCCGCTGCGCGCACGCAGCGCCTGGGCCTCGTTCTCCAGTGCGCGCTGGCGTTCGAGCATGGGGCCGCTGACGCCGAACAGAACGACGAGCGAGACGACGACGAGCGCGAGGCCAGCCAGTCCCTTCCAGCGCAGTCCGACGACCGCGCGCCGCGCAATCCAGCCCGCCCTGATCGCATGCGAGGCGTTCATCGTCCCTCCACCCAGCGCGCACCGAGCGTGAACTCGATGGGCTGGGTCGCCTCCCGCACCTTGATCTCGTGTCCGGTCAGCAGGACCTCCCGCAGCCGGCCGCCGGTCTCCAGGCGCCGCATGTAGGCGAGCACGTCTTTCATGTCCTGTGCCTGCCCGACGATCGTGACACTGCGCGCCTGCGCATCCGGCTGCACGGCGAGCAGGGCGATGTCCTTCTCTTGCGCCGTTTCGATCGCCCCGAACAACTCGCTCCACGGCACGTTGATCCGCGCCAGCACCTCGTTGGCCTTGCGGACCTGCTCGCGCGTCTCGGGAGACGCACTGGGAGCGGTATCGAGTGCCGGCAACGTGCGTCGCACGAGCTCGCGCATCTGTGCCACGCGGCCCTCCTGCGCGCGCAGGCCCGCCGACACGCTGCGGTGATGCAGTCCGGCGATCAGCAGCGCGATCGCTCCGGTAAGCAGCAGCAGCGGAGCAAGCCGTCCGGCGAGCGAAGCGGGACGGGCGAAATCGAGGGCAATGGGTGGTACGCGATGCATGACGGGTGCCAAGTCTCCTTACTTCGCGGCGGCAGCGCGCCCCGGGGGTGGCGATCCGGCCGAGGCGGTGCGGCCCAGCCGCACCGTCTGCCAGCCGGGAATGGTCTGCACCGTTCCGGTCGTATCCATCAGATAGACCGTCCCGTGGGGCGCACTCGCGCAGGCGAACGCCTCCTGGCGCAAGGCGCCGGCGAGCCCCGCCGCGCCCGCCGCATCGAGCCGCCGCGTGCGCACCGCGACCCAGGTACGGTCACGCCGCAGTGCGACGGTCAGTCGACCCGGTTCCACGCGTGCGAACCAGAAATGTCCTTCTCGCAGCGCGGACCGGTACCGGTTCAAATCGAGCACGAAGCCGGGCATCAGCGATGCCAATCGCATGCGACGGGACTTGCACAGGTCGCGCAGCGCCTGCAGCAGGCTGCGGTCGATGGCGATCGCCATCGCCGGCTGCGTGGCGAGGCGCTCGTCGAGTGCGATCTCCCAGCCGTCGCTCACCGCGCCGTACACCTGGGAGAAGGACAGGCGCGCGAACGCTTCGCGTTCCGCGTCGCCGACGATATCCGGACTCCACGGCACGAGCGTGAAGCGCGCGAAGTGATCGGACAACACCACGTGCAGAGCGGCGCCCGCATCGCGCCTGTCCTGGAGCGCGTGCGCGAGCGCCTGCAGCGCGTCGCGCCAGGCCTCGGTCCCTTCCGTGCTGCGGGCGGCGAGGGGCACGACGGTGGCGGCGCCACCGGACGACCACGGACGCACGCGCCGCATCGTCAACGACATCGGCCGCAGGGTCACCTCCAGGCGCTCCATCCAGCTCATGCGCACCCCTCAGGCAACCAGCGTGACACGATTGATCTCCTGCAGGCTGGTCTCGCCCTCGCGTACGAGGTCGAGCGCGGCCTCGCGCAGGAAGCGCGTGCCGGCCCGGCGTGCGGCATCCTTGACCTTGCGGATCGGCTCCCGGGCAACGATCAGTTCGCGGATCTCGTCGTTGAGCACCATGATCTCGGCGATCGCCTTGCGCCCGCGAAAGCCGGTGCCACGGCAGTGTCCGCAGCCTGCACCCGCGCGCAGGCGCCAGTCGTGCACCGCCTCGGGGGCGAGGCCGGACTCGCGCAGCATCTGCGGCTCCGGTTGCACGTCGTGGGCGCAGTGCATGCAGTTGACCCGCAGCAGCCGTTGGGCGGCGATGCCGTTGAGCGCCGAGACGAAGCTGTAGGGGTCCACCCCCATGTGCATGAAGCGGCCGATGACGTCGAAGACGTTGTTGGCGTGCACCGTGGTGAAGACGAGATGTCCCGTCAGCGCTGCCTGGACGGCGATCTGCGCCGTCTCGGCGTCGCGGATCTCTCCCACCATGATCTTGTCCGGATCGTGGCGCAGGATCGAGCGCAGTCCGCGCGCGAAGGTCAGCCCCTTCTTCTCGTTCACCGGGATCTGCAGCACACCCGGCAGCTGATATTCCACCGGATCCTCGATCGTGATGAGCTTGTCGAAGCCGTGATTGATCTCGGAGATCGCCGCGTACAGCGAAGTGGTCTTGCCGCTGCCGGTCGGGCCGGTGACCAGGAGCATGCCGTACGGTTCGGCCGACAATCTGCGCAGGGTCGCGCGTGAGGAGGCATCGAAGCCGAGCGCATCGAGACTGAGCCCTTTCACGTGGTCGGTCAGACTCTGCTTGTCGAGAATGCGCAGCACCGCATCTTCGCCGAAGATGCTGGGCATGATCGACACCCGGAAGTCGATCTCCCGCCCCTGCGCCAGTACCTTGAAGCGGCCGTCCTGCGGCACGCGCCGCTCGGCGATGTCCAGTTCGGCCATCACCTTGATGCGCGAGATCACCTGCTCGGCCATCTCCAGTCCCGAGGCCGTGCCGACCATGCTGAGCACCCCGTCGAGGCGGTACTTGATCACCAGCTGAGCGGCGCTGGTCTCGAGGTGGATGTCGCTCGCGCCGGCTTTGAGCGCGTCGTACAGGGTCGAATGCACCAGGCGTACGACCGGACTGTCGTGCTCG
Organism: Pseudomonadota bacterium; assembly: GCA_023430065.1. Taxonomy (GTDB): domain Bacteria; phylum Pseudomonadota; class Gammaproteobacteria; order Burkholderiales; family SHXO01; genus SHXO01. Next base: position 9,705 of record JAEZCG010000069.1, read on the forward strand.
CTGATCGTGCGCAGCGACAGTTCCTCCAGACGCCCTTTTCCCGCGTCGTCGCGCACCGCCTCGTCGAGCACGGTGTCCATCGCGCGCATGGTCTCGCCGTGGCGGGCGAGATAGGCGGACACTTCACTGGCGTGCGTCAGCGCCCAGTGCAGGGCATGCGGCACCCGCTCCTCCGCCCACGGGCGTAGCGCAGGATTGAACGGGTCGGCGAACACCAGCACGAGTCCGTGCGTGGGAGACCGGAACAGCACGCAGCCGCGCGCGAGCGCTTCCGTGTAGGGCAGCAGATCGAAGGCCGGCGACATCTCGTTCATCCGGCCCATGTCGATCGGCTCGTAACCGAGCGCGGCGGCGAGGCTGCGCACGAATGCTTCGGACGCGAGCCCGGACTGCTCTTCGAGCACTTCGGCCACCGGCTTGCCGCTGAGCTGCGCGCCACGCTGTGCCCGCTCGATGTCGGCAGCCGTCAGGGGCGGAGCGGCCAGATCTCGCGGATTCAATGGATGCTCCCCGCCAGTTCGAAAATGGGGAAGTACATGAGCAGCACGATGCCGCCGATCACCACGCCGATCACGGCCATCAACAGCGGCTCGAAGGTGCGCGTGAACCGCTCCATCCAGCGCGACAGTTCTTCCTCGTGAAACGCTGCCGTGCGCTCCATCATGTCCCCCATCATGCCGGTGCGCTCGCCCACGCGCAGCATGCGCAGCGCCACCGGCGTGGTGAGTCCGTGCGCATCGAGCGCAACCGAGATCGGCTGTCCTTCGCGAATGCGCCGCAGCGCCGCGGCCAGCTTCTGCTGCAGGGCATGGTCGAGCAGACCCGAGACCATGCTCAGCGCCTGGGTGATCGGCGTGCCGCCGATGAGCAGCATGCCGACAGTGCGGTAGAAACGCGTGAGCCGATACACCCGCACGTGCTCTCCGATGGCGGGAATGCGCATGAACAACCGTGCCAGTTGCTGGCGCGCGCCCGGCTGCCTGATCCACAGCGCGATGCCCACGATGGTCGCGCCCACCGCAGCGAGCAGTATCCCGCCGCGCGCTTCGACGAACCGGCCCCACGCCATGAGCATTTGCGTGAGCCACGGCATGTCCCCGCCAATGTCCTCGTAGATGTGGGAAAAGCGCGGCACGACATAGCCGAGCAGGAACAGCGTCACCAGAGTTCCGACGGCGACCAGGATCGCCGGATAGATGGACGCGCTCACCAGATGTTTCTTCACCACATCGAGTTGCGTTTGGTAGGCAATGTAGCGGGCCAGTGCCTCGGCCAGGCTGCCGGTGCGCTCGGAGGCACGCACCGTCGCGATGTAGAGATCGGGAAACGCATCGGGAAAGGCCTGCAGTGCGGTCGACAGCGATTGCCCCTGGCGCAGCCGCTCGAGCAGTCCGGCGAGGACGCGCGCGCTGGCCGCACGCCCTTCCTTCTCCCTCAACGTCTCGATCGCCTCCACCAGGCTGATGCCTGAGCGCAGCAGGGCGAGCAGCTCCTGCGTGAACAGGACCAGGGGAAAGCGGGCGCTGCCCAGGGCAGCGAACGGCGTCATGCCACCCGCGCGGCGCACGGCCAGGACCACATAGCCCTGCGCCAGCGCCTGCTCGTTGGCGTCCCGGTCGTCGCGCGCGTCGAGGGACAGCGACACGACGGCGCCGCCTGCCTTCACGGCCTTGACCTGATAGCGCATGAGACCCGCGATCCGGCGTCGCCGCCCTTAGCTGCCCGTCACCCCGGTGCCGATGTCGGCGTCCTCGCCCTGGCCGCCCGGCTGACCGTCCTTTCCATATGAGAGCAGATCGTATTCGCCGCGCTCCCCCGGCTGCCGGTACACGTAGGGTCGATCCCAGGGGTCGAGGGGCACGTCCTTGCGCAGATAGGGACCGGCCCACTTGGGCGCATCCCCCGGCCTGGTGTTCAGGGCATCCAGGCCCTGCTCCGTGGACGGATAGTCGCCCGTATCGAGCCGGTACTGATCGAGCGCCTTCTCGAACGCGTCGATCTGGGCACGCGTTACCTGGATCTTGGACTTGCCCTCCTGGGCGAAGTATCGCGGTGCGACATAGCCGGCCAGAAGGCCGATGATGACGATCACGACCAGCAGTTCGAGCAGGGTGAAGCCGGCCTCGGCTGCCCTCGGTCCGCAGCGCACGTCAGATTTCATGTCGGTTCTCCTCCCGCTGCCGTGGCTGCTCGAGCCAGCGCGCACGCTGTACGGCAGCCGTAGTCTAGGGGCCTTGCGTGACAACACCGTTGCAAAGCCATTGCTTGTAACACCGGCCCGGACGAAGCGTCAAGGAAGCTTCCCTCGGCACGCTTGGCGGTTGCCGGTCCGCTTCGACCCGAATCCGAATGGATGTTCCCGGCCGAGCGGCCGGACTGCGATCCGCTCGATCTGCTCAGTGCTCCTGAACGTCGACCGGCAGGTGTTCCTCCACCATCTCCGTCTGAACGCTCTCGTCGGTCGGCACCGGGTCTGCCTCGTAGGGAACCGGTTCGCTCCCATCGTCGAAGGCTGGAGAATGGGGCGCCACGCTGACCCGCGCGAAGGGCCGGTAGCGCTTGTCCGCCGGCACGTTGCTGAAGTGCGGGATGCCGCGATCGTCTACGAAGTAGTACAGCACTTCGGAGGCGGCGCCTGCGGAGCCGCCCGCAGCCAAACCCAGGAGAGTCAGTGCGCCGACGAGCAGCCGGCGCACGCGTGCCGATGGGGATACAAGATACTGAATAGGTGAACAGGTGTGGAACAAGACGCAACCTCCTCGAATCGGCGCCGAGTGTGGCACACGGCCGGCGTGCTGTTCAACGTGCGAAATTGACGACACTTGAGCGACGAATACCTGACTGTCGGGTTCAGCCGACAGCTGGGCGTCCGCAGTGGCCGTCGCGCCTTCCAGTCACGCCACCCGGTGGCAGATGCGTTCTCTATAATCAAGAACTTTGCTCCCGAATCTATTGCCATGGACGCCTTGACAGATGCCTGGAATAGCCTCTCCGCCGCCGCGGTGAGTGATGCGCTCGATCGCTGTGGCATCGCGGGACAGTGCCTGGGCGTGCGCCCGCTGTCGAGCGCATTTCGCCTCCTGGGACCTGCCGTGACCGTGCGTTATGCGCCGCGCGGCGAGCAGGGCGGAACGGTCGGCGACTACATCGACGACGTACCGGCCGGCAGCGTGGTGGTGCTGGACAACGGGGGTCGCCTGGATGCGACAGTCTGGGGCGACATCCTGACGGAAGTTGCGCATCGGCGCGGAATTGCCGGCACCGTGATCCACGGCGTATGCCGGGACGTCGCGCGCAGCCTCCAGCTCAACTATCCGATCTTCAGCCGCGGCGCCGCCATGCGTACCGGCAAGGATCGCGTGCAGGTGGAGGCCTGCAACGTGCCGGTCTCGCTCGGGGAAGTGCGCGTGGAACCCGGCGACCTGATGTTCGGCGATGCCGATGGCGTGGTGGCCATTCCGCGCGCGCGGCAAGGCGAGGTACTCGATGTGGCGCTGCAGATCGAGGCGCAGGAGAGCCGGATCCGGGCAGCCGTCGCAACCGGTGTGCGTTTGGACGAGGCGCGCCGCAGCGTGGGATATCACACGCTTCAGCGGCGCACGGCGCGCGACGACTGATCGGGCAACGATTGCATTGAAAGAGGAACCGAAATGAAGCATGACATCCGAGCGCTCGCCGCCGCTGTGTTCGGCATGCTGCCCGCGCTGGCAGCGGCTGCGGAGGCCGATGCCGAGAAGAATGCCCACGTCAATGCGACGCTGGAGGCGAACGCCCGCTCTGCCGCCTTTGGCCGGATGTGCGACGACGAACCCGTTTCGGAGCAGCTGAAGAGTTCGACGATGATGCTGATGGTGGTGGCTGGCTACCCCGCCCACACCGTGCAGATGGGCAGCGCCAAATTCAACGATGTCATGCGCCGGGAGGTCGCCGCCGTACACTCGGTCAAGGACGTGGACTGCGAGACGCGCGTGCGCGAGGCGCGCGAGCGCCTGGCGGCCACCCAGGACATCATCCGGCGCAGCCGGCGCGACACGCCCCCGCCGCAGTAGCAGTCGCGCCGGTCAGATCGCCCCGGCGGCGCGCAACGCCTCCAGCCGCTGCGCGGAGAGGTTCAGCACCCGGCTCAGCACCGCGTCGGTGTGCTCGCCCAATAGCGGCGGCGCACGGCGATACTCGACCGGTGCGGCAGACAGACGCAGCGGACTGCCCACCAGCGGCAGGACTTTCGCGGTCTCGTGTTCCATCTCGATGCGCATGCCGCGGTGCACGACCTGTGGATCGGCAAAGACCTGCGCGATGTCGTTGATCCGCCCGCACGGTACGCCGACGTCGTTCAGGCGCGCCTCCCACTGTGCGGCCGTGGCGCTCACCAGCTGCTGCTCGAGGATGCGCACCAGTTCAACGCGATTGCGCACCCGATCGCTGTTGCGCAGAAAGCGTGGATCGCGCGCCAGGCCTGCGACGCCCGCCACCTCGCACAGGCGCGCGAACTGCACGTCGTTCGCCGCAACGATCATCACTCGTCCATCGGCGCAGGCGAAGCTCTGCGAGGGCATCACGCTCGGATGCTCGCCGCCGCTGCGCTCGGTCACGATGCCCGCGCTCAGGAAGTTCTGCGCCACGTTGGTGAGCGCGGATACCTGCACGTCGAGCAGCGAGGTATCGATGTGCTGGCCCTCTCCGGTCGCATCGCGATGTCGCAATGCCGCGAGAATGGCGATCACCGACCAGGTGGACGCGAGCACGTCGACCACCGCCACGCCCACCCGCTGTGGCGGTCCGTCGCGTGTGCCGGTGATGCTCATCAGTCCGCCCAGTGCCTGCGCCACGGGATCGTAGCCGGCGCGCGCACGGTAGGGTCCCGTCTGACCGAAGCCGGTGATCGAGCAGTACACCAGTCGCGGATTCAGCGCGCGCAGTTGCTCGTAGCCGAGTCCGAACCGCACCAGATCGCCGACCTTGAAGTTTTCCACCACGACGTCGCTCCTGCATGCGAGCGCGCGCACGATCTCCTGACCCTCGGGATGCGCCAGATCCACCGTCACCGACTGCTTGCCGCGGTTGCAGCAGACGAAATAGGCGCTGTCGGCCGCGGCGTCGCCGCTCTCGCCGATGAAGGGCGGTCCCCAGCTGCGCGTGTCGTCGCCATGCCCCGGACGCTCGATTTTGATGACCTCGGCCCCGAGGTCCGCGAGCGTCTGGGTCGCCATCGGCCCGGCGAGAATGCGGGTCAGGTCGAGGACGCGGATTCCATCCAGTGCTCCGCTCATGCCGATGCCGGTGCGCGGCAATGTCTGCGACGCTCGTTCCCGTGGTCTCTGCCTGTCGCTGTCATCAAGGGCACCGCTCTACTCCTCCATTTGCAGCTTCGCGCCGCGCACCACCTTGCGCCAGTGGGAGATGTCGCCCCGGATGCGGGCGGCAAACTGGGCAGGCGTCGACCACTGCGGCTCGAATCCGCGATCGACGAGGCTTGGCCGCACGGCGGCATCCGCCAGCAGTGCCTCCAGTTCCCGACTCAGGCGCAGCACGATCGGCATGGGCGTGCGCACGGGCACGAGAATACCCAACCACGACTCCGCACGATAGCCGTCGACGCCGAGTTCGGCCACGGTCGCCACCTGCGGAAGCGCGCTCGTGCGCACCGAAGGTGCCACGGCCAGGGGCTGCAAGCGGCCGGTACGGATATGCGGCAGCGCCGACGCGATGCTGTCGAACATCGCCGAGACGCGGCCTCCGAGCAGATCGACCAGGGCGGGCGAGCTGCCTTTGTAGGGAACGTGCACGAAGCGCGTGCCGGTCAGCTGCTCGAGCAGCGCCAGTTCCAAGTGGGAGACCGTGCCCACGCCCTGCGACGCGAACACGATGGTGTCGGGCTGCCGCCGTGCGCGCTCCAGCAACGCGTTCAGCGAATGCACCTGCAGCGTCGGGTCGACCACCAGGACGTGCGGGGCATTGGCGATCGTGGCCACCGGCTGGAAGTCGGCTGCGAGGTCGTAGCCCGGCGTCGGATACAGCGTCATGGCGATCGCCATGATCGAGGTCGGTGCCATCAGCAGCGTGTAGCCGTCTGCGCGCGCACGCGCGGCCAGTGCGGCGCCGATGTTGCCCCCGGCACCCGGGCGGTTCTCGATCGTGACCGGCTGGCCCAGGCGGCGGCTCAGGCCTTCCCCCACGATCCGGGCCAGCATGTCGGTTGCGCCCGCGGGGGTGAACGGCACGATCAGGCGGATCGGACGATCGGGATAGTCCTGCGCGAGCGTCGCCGGCGCGCTGAGCGAGGCAAGCAGGAGCCACCAACCGACTAGCGCCGCCGCTGCCGCACGCATCGAAACTGCTCCGCGTCCGTGGCCGTACGATCTTCTAGTCGAGCATCGGCGCGAGCTTGCGCGTGATGGCGGCGGCATCCGGCTCGGTACGCGTGGGGAAGCTCGTGACGCTCCTGCCGCCGGGGGCGATCAGGTACTTGTGGAAGTTCCAGCCCGGCTCCTCGCCGGTCGCCTTCGCCAGTTCCCGGAACAGCGGATTGGCCGCCTCGCCGCGCACCGAGGACAGTTCCATCATCGGGAACTTCACCCCGTAGTTGGCCAGGCGGAACTCGCCGGCTTCTCTGCTGGTCGCCAGTTCTTGTCGAAAATCGTTGGACGGAAAGCCGATCACCATCAGGCCCTTGTCCTGATGCTCGTACATCGCCTGCAGCTTGCCGAACTGCCGAGTGAAGCCGCAGCGACTGGCGGTGTTGACCACCAGCACCGGCCGGTCGGCATAGTCGCACAGGTCCATCTCCTTCCCGTCGAACGTGCGTATCCGGTGATCGAGCAGCGCAGGACAGGACGCGGCCCAGAGGCTGGCAGCCGTCGTGAGCGCAACCAGACCGAACAGCAGCTTGGCGAGGCGTGGCATCGATGACCTCCCGGAACGAATTCGCCCGCGGCACATGCCCGGACATGTCTGAGGACTCGCCGTCCTCGCGTCGAGTTCCGCACGGCTGGGGACCCGGGAGCCGCGTCGCAACCCGGTAGCGCACGGGCCGCGAGCGCCGGGTTCGGTCGACACTCCGGTGCCGCTACGGGCGACGCCAGTGCACCGCGCATGCACGGCACGTCGAACCGGCATCTTAGCAGCAGCGCGCGCGGCGCCTGCGGAGAAGATGACCGGCGGGTATCATCCCGACGTGGGCGAGCAACGTTGTCACAGCGCCATCGCAATGCAGGATCTGCGGCGGCTGTCGCGCCTCGTGCGCGGCGAGCGCGAGGAATTTTTCCTGCGCCATCCCGAGTGGGCCCTGCTCTATCGCAGGCGCGTGCTC
>JAEZCG010000211.1 GCA_023430065.1 Pseudomonadota bacterium
GCAGTCGCGCTGCGCGCCAATCTCGCTATGGCCGCGCTCACGACTCTGGTCACGAACCCGCTCACCTTCCCGGTCGTCTATTACGCCGCCTACCGCATCGGCTCGATCCTGTTGCCCGGCAATGGCGCGGCAGTGCGCGATGTCGAGATGTCCGAGGAGGCGGCCGAGCAGGCGCTGGAAGTGACCGGCTGGATCCCCACGCTGATCGATTGGGCCACCTCGGTCGGACCTGCGCTGGCCACGGGGCTTCTCATCCTCGCAATCGGCGCTGCGGGGGCGGGGTACCTGCTGGTGCACGTCGCATGGGGGGTGGCTCACCTGCGCCGGAGACGACCGCCACCCGACCGAAATGGCGTCGACCGCTGATGCCCGCTGGGCGCGCACGTACGCCATTGCCAACCGACTGCGGCGCCGATAGGCTTGTCGGGCAGGCTGCGATCGAGCGCCCACTGCTCATCTGTCATCCATTGAAGAGGAATACCTGGCATGAAAGCCGTCAAGCAATCCAAGTCCATGAAGATCGACATCGGCATGTCCGAAGGGGATCGCGCCAAGATCGCCGCCGGCCTCTCCGGCCTGCTCGCCGACAGCTACACGCTGTACCTGATGACGCACAACTACCACTGGAACGTCACCGGGCCGATGTTCAACACGCTGCACCTGATGTTCATGGAGCAGTACACCGAGCAATGGAATGCACTCGACCTGATCGCCGAGCGGATCCGCGCGCTGGGCCATCCGGCACCGGGCACCTACAAGGAGTTCGTCAAGCTCGCCACCATCAAGGAGAGCGAGGGGGTGCCGAAAGCGATGGACATGGTCCGCTACCTCGTCGCCGCCCAGGAAGCGACCGCGCGAACCGCGCGCAAGCTCTTCCCCGTGGTGGAGAAGGCCAACGATCAGCCCACGGCCGACCTGCTGACGCAGCGCCTGGAGGTGCACGAGAAGACCGCCTGGATGCTGCGCAGCCTGCTGGAGCAGTGAGCGACGGCGCCGGCTGGCGCCGCCTTCCCCGCGAGTTCTACCAGCGCGACACGCTCACCGTGGCGCGCGATCTGCTCGGGACGCTGCTCGTGCGCATTCACGACGGCGTCCCCATCGCCGGTCGGATCGTGGAGGTCGAGGCCTACCTCGGCCCTGCAGATCTCGCCGCGCATTCCTCCAAGGGGCTCACCGCACGCACCGCCACCATGTTCGGCCCCGCCGGACACGCCTATGTGTACATGATCTACGGCATGCACTACTGCATGAACGTGGTCACCGAGGGCGGCACCGGCACGGCCGTGCTGCTGCGCGCGCTGGAACCGCTGTGCAACGTCGCGGGGCGCACGCAGGGGCCCGCCCTGCTGTGCAAGGCGCTGCACATCGATCGGCGTCTGGATGGCGAGGACCTCCTCGGCGAGCGCCTGTTCCTCGCCGCTGCGCCCACCGCGCGTGCGCTGCGCATTGCCCGCCGCCCGCGCATCGGCGTGGAGTACGCCGGGCCCTGGGCGCGCCGCCTCCTGCGCTTCTACGTCAGCGGCAACCGTTTCGTATCGCGCCGCTAGGCTAGCGGTCCAGTTCGGCCGTCATCGTGATGGCGGCATTCAGGACCTTCGACACCGGGCAGTTGGACGTCGCCTCGTTGGCGGCTGCCTCGAAGACCGCGCGATCGCCACCGGGGATGCGTGCGCGCACGTCCAGATGCACGCGCGTGATCGCAAACCCGGCACCCTCCTTCTCCAGCGTGACGGTCGCCGTCGTCGCGATGCGCTCCAACGCGACGTTGCTCGCGCCGAGCTGCGCCGCCAGCGCCATCGAGAAGCAGCCTGCATGCGCCGCCGCGATCAGCTCCTCGGGGTTCGTACCGGCTCCCTGCTCGAATCGCGTGGCAAACGAGTACTGCGTATCGCGCAGCACGCCGCTGTCGGTGGAGAGGGTGCCCTGGCCGGATTTCAGATCCCCGCTCCACGTTGCCGATCCCTTGCGCTTCATGTCCGCTCCCGCAGGTTTTCCGGATTCCGCCACGCGGCAAGTCCTGCGCCCGCCCGGTCGGCCACGCGCGATCCGTCTGGCGCGGTCAGGCATCCGGGTTGCCGCCCCGAGCGTTTCACCCAGAAGGAGCAGGAGAAGCGCATGAACACACCCGTGAATCGCCTGCGCGCCCTCGTCGCAGGCGGGCTGTCAGCGAGCTTCTTGTGTGCTGCAGGCGTGGCTGCAGCTCAACTCGATGGCAACCGTCTGAATGCCGCGGAGAAGGAGCCGGCCAACTGGATGACCTACCACGGGACTTACAAGTCCTGGCATTACAGTCCTCTCGACCAGATCAACAGCAGGAACGTCACCAACCTGCGGGAAGCGTGGTCGCACGTGGCCTCGCGTGCAAACCGCGGCTTGCAGGGCTTCCCGCTGGTGATCGACGGCGTGCTGTACTACTCCAGTCCCTACAATCATGTGTACGCACTGGACGGTGCCACCGGCAAGCCGGTGTGGACCTACCACCAGAAGCTGAATGAGGATCTGGTCGCGCGTCAGACACACTCGCCCTATAACCGTGGTATCGCCGCCGGCTATGGCAACATTTACATGGGCACGCTGGACGGCAAGCTGGTGGCGATCGACATGCAAACCGGCGAGTTGAAGTGGGAAACCAAGTTGATCGACTCCGAGAAGCTGACGGTCGGATTCGTCGGCGCGCCGCTGCTGGTCAAGGACAAGGTGATCATCGGATCGCAAGGCGGTGAGTGGCCGTATCGCGGGCCCATTTTCGGCGTGGATGCGAAGAGCGGCAAGCAGCTGTGGCATTTCTTCACCGTCGGCGGCAACGAGGACAACGGCGACGTCCGGGACACGTGGGGTAACGAGTCCTGGCGTACCGGTGGGGGCGGCGGCTGGAGCACCGGCACCTACGATCCCGAGACCAACACCGTGTGGTGGGGCACGGGCAATCCGGCACCGCTGTACGACTGGGCCGGAGACAAATGGGAGACCGAAGGGCCGCGTCCGGGCATCAACCTGTACACGACCTCGGTCATCCTGCTCGATCCCGACACCGGAAAGCTCAAGGCGTATCACCAGCAGTTGCCGCACGATGCCTGGGACTTCGACTCTGCCGTCGGGGAATTCATGTTCATCGAGCGCGACGGCAAGAAATACGTGGTGCACGCGAACAAAGGTGGCTTCGTGTTCGTGTACGACCGCAACGGCAAGCTGCAGAACGTCTGGCGCGGCGTGGACAACATCAACTTCGTGAAGGACATCGACCCGAAGACCGGCGAGCTGGTCGGCCGTCGCGACATGTCTGCCGGAAAGCACGAGAACCTGTGCCCGGCGATCAATGGCGGCTACAGCTGGCCGAGCGGGTCGTACAGCCCGAAGACCGGCCTCTACTACCGCGTCGGCTACGAGTGGTGCATGGACCTCGAGATCGTGAAGACCGAGCCGATCGTGGAACCGGTGGCGCAGCTGTTCATCGGTGCGGACTTCACCGTCAAAGGGCCGGGCAACGAAAAGCCGCACGGCCACATCCGCGCACGCGATCCGATCACCGGCAAAGTGAAATACGAGATCCGGTACCAGGCGCCGCCGCACGCCAGTCTGCTCACGACCGGCGGGAATCTGCTGTTCGTACCCGAGGCCGACGGCATGCTCGCTGCGTTCGACGCAACCGACGGCAAGCGGCTGTGGCAGCACAACAACGGTCAGGGCCACACCGGCGGCATCATCACCTACACGGCCCAGGGCAAGCAGTACGTGGCCGTGATGACCGGCTGGGGCAGCCTGGTCGGCGACGGTTACGGTGACCTATTCGGTGAGCCGTGGAAGACCATGCCGAAAGATTCCGGCGTGATCAAGGTCTTTGCATTGCCCTAGGCGAGGGCACACCTTGACCGGGAACGGGGCGGGCACGAATCCCGCCCCGTCTGCTCGTCATCCACGAATCGTTCACTCACCGACCATGCGATCCGTCATTCCCGGCGCGATTCTGCTTGCGACGATCGTCGCGGGCAGCGGCGCCCATTCCGCAGATCCGACGAAGCCTGCGACCGCGTCCCCGGAAGGGGACACCGTGTCGGCGGCGCCTCAGCGGGCCGCCACCACCTATCTCGGCACCTTCGCCCCCGACGATGCGCCGTCGCAGCCGGCAACCGGCGAGCGGCCCGCGCGTGAGCCCGCGCCGCAGCCGAGCACCCCCGCCGAACAGTCGGCTCCCGCTCCACAGCAGCCGCAGGATGGCGAGGCCCAACAGGCCGATGGCGCAGCCGGATTCGACGTGAAGAACAACTTCCGCAACATCTGCAGTTTCTGTCACGCCGATTACGGCCGCAAAGCGGGCCGCGGCCCGCAGCTGATGGACTCGCCGCGCTCGGACGAGTTTCTGTTCGACCGCATCAAACACGGGGTGACCGGGCGCATGCCCGGATTCGGCGGGACCTTCAGCGATGCGCAGATCAACCAGATCGTCAGATTCATCCGCTCGCTCAAGCCCGGCGAAGTACCGCAGAACCCCACATGAAGCTGCCTCGCATCGTCCTCGTCGCAGCCGCCCTTGCGCTGGCCGGGGTGCGCCCGGAACTTGTCGCCGCGCGCACGCTGGAGCAGATACGCGCTCTGGGCTCGATCTCGATGTGCGCCCATCCCGACGCCCTGCCCTATGCGACGAACCGGGGAGAGCTCCCGGGTTTTCAAGTCGAGCTCGGGCGCGTCATCGCCGGGAAGCTGGGCGTGGATCTCCGGGTCGAGTGGCTGGTACCCCGGCGGCGCATCGCCGAGGTCAATTGCGACATGCTCATGGACCGCCCGCGCACCTCCGCTACGCAGGAGGGTCGCGTCCTGTCCGTTCCCTACCACCGCACCGGCATCGTATTGGCGCTGCGGCCGGATGCGCCCCCGGTGGCCGGCATTGCCGACCTCAAGAAGCACCCGCGCGTGGGCGTGATGGTGGGATCGCTCGCCAGCGTGGTGCTCGGCCAGCAGGGCGTGCGCACCATTCCCTACGCCTTTCAGAGCGACATGCTCGACGATCTCGCCGAGGCCCGGCTGACATCGGCCGCCGTCTCGGAGCCGAGCCTGATGTTTCGGCTGGCCCAGACACCCGACGCCGGGTTGCGCGTCTTCGCGCTGTTCGAGGCCGAGCCTGAACTGGCGTGGGACACCGCGCTCGCCCTGCGAGGCGCGGATGCACCCCTGGTGGATGCAGTCAACCGCGCACTCGCGCAGTCGATGGACGACGGGACCCTCGAGCGCATCTATGCTCGTTACGGCAGCGAGCACAGGCAACCCTGAACCGCCGAATACTGTAATTAAATCCACCTGCACGGCACAACGCTTGCGAACGCCGGGAACAGGGTCGGCGCAACGGTGCGCGGCCATCGTTAACCACGTTCGGGAGATGCAGATGAGCAAGTTCAGGATGACATTGCTGGCAGCGGGATTGAGCCTGGCGTTCGGCAGCGCGTATGCCGGCGATCGAGCGGATGCGCCCTCGCAGGACACGCCGCAGCGCGACACGCAGGGCAACAACGAGCAGGGCGCGGCGACCGGTCAGCAGACGCCAGGCGTCGGCGCGGCCGTGCCGCCGGGCGAGGATGCCGACGCC
>JAEZCG010000215.1 GCA_023430065.1 Pseudomonadota bacterium
GCGCGCAGACCGCGCCCGTGCAGGACTGGTGGCCGGTCGCAGTCGCCGCGGCACTCTCACTGCCGCTGGTCGTGCCGATGCTCGCCAGCCTCTTCGACGTGCACGCGATGCTGCCGGGCTGGTTGCAGTGGGCGCTGGCGACCCCCGTGCAGTTCTGGCTCGGTGCGCGCTTCTATCGTGCCGGCTGGAGGGCGTTGCGCGCCGGTACCGGCAACATGGACCTGCTGGTCGCGATCGGGACCAGCGCCGGCTACGCGCTCAGCGTATACCTCCTGCTGACGGCGGCCCCGGGCGAGCCGCCGCACCTCTACTTCGAGGCATCGGCGGTGGTGATCACGCTGGTGCTGCTCGGCAAGTGGCTGGAGCTACGCGCGAAGCGCCAGACCGCGGGAGCGATCCGCGCCCTGCAGGCGCTGCGCCCCGAGCGCGCACGGCTGCTGCGTGGGGGCGTCGAGCAGGAGGTGCCGGTGGACGCCGTTCGGACCGGGGAGGAACTGATCGTCAGGCCGGGCGAGCGCATCCCGGTGGACGGGGTCGTCCTCGCCGGACGCACGCACGTCGACGAAGCGATGCTCACGGGCGAGAGCCTGCCGGTGCCCAAGCAGGCCGGCAGCCAAGTGATCGGTGCCTCGGTGAACGGGGAAGGCGTGTTGCGCGTACGCGCCACCGCCGTGGCGGCAGAGGGCACCCTGGCGCGCATCATCCGGCTCGTCGAGTCTGCTCAGGCGCGCAAGGCACCGATCCAGCGCCTGGTCGACCGGGTCAGTGCGGTGTTCGTACCGGTGGTCGTCGGAATCGCCCTGGTCACCGCGCTCGCCTGGGGCATCCTCGGCGGGGACTGGACCCGCGCGACGCTGCATGCCGTCGCCGTGCTGGTGATTGCCTGCCCCTGCGCGCTGGGGCTCGCCACGCCCACCGCAATCATGGTCGGCACCGGCGTGGCGGCACGCCATGGCATCCTCATCCAGGACGCGCCGGCGCTCGAGGTGACGCACGCGGTCAGGATGGTCGCCTTCGACAAGACCGGCACGCTGACCGAGGGGCGGCCGGCGCTGGTCGCATGCCATGCGCTGCCGCCGTTGCGCGAGGAGGCGCTGCTGGCGCTCGCTGCAGCGCTTCAGCAAGGCAGCGAGCACCCACTCGCGAAGGCCGTGACGCGCGCCGCGGCGGAGCGCGAGCTGGCCCTGGCCGCTGCCGAGAACGTGAGCGCCCTGCCCGGCCGGGGCATTGCCGGGACCGTGGGCGGGCAGCCGATGCACCTCGGCAGCCGTCGGCTGATGGAGGAACTCGGCTGCGATCTCGCGGCCCTGCGCCCCATTGCCGATGCGCTGGAGCACGATGGGCGCACCGTGTCCTGGGTGGCGTCGACCGCGGGTGGGCAGTCCCGCGTGCTCGGGCTGTTCGGGTTCGGCGATGCTCTCAAGACGACGGCGGCGTCCGCGGTGATGCGCCTGCATGGACTCGGCATCCGAACGGCAATGCTGACCGGGGACAATGCGCGCGCGGCTGCCTCGGTGGCGCGTGTCCTCGGGATCGATCGGGTCGAGGCCGAGGTGCTGCCCGCAGACAAGGCCGAGGCGGTGGAGCGGCTGCGCGTCGGAACCGGCAAGGTCGCCATGGTCGGGGACGGCATCAACGATGCCCCGGCCCTGGCGGCGGCCGACGTGGGCATCGCCATGGCGACCGGAACCGACGTCGCCATGCACACGGCAGGTATCACCCTCATGCGCGGCGACCCGGCCCTGGTCGCCGATGCCGTCGACATCTCGCGGCACACCTACGCCAAGATCCGCCAGAACCTGTTCTGGGCGTTCGCCTACAACGTCATCGGGATTCCGCTCGCGGCATCGGGACTGCTCTCGCCGGTAGTCGCCGGCGCCGCCATGGCATTGAGCAGCGTCAGCGTGGTGAGCAACGCGCTGCTGCTCAGACGCTGGCGGCCTCCAGGGCGCAACGCCTAGAACTTCTGCGGACGCAGCACGCCGATGTCGGCCACGAACAGCGTCATCGCATAGTTGTCGTAGTACCGCTCCTGCATCGCCGTGGCGATGCGCTCGGCGACCGCCTCGTCGCAGATCACGTCGATGCGGATGTTGCGATCGGCTTCCAAGGCAGACTCGCGGGTCCCGCGCGAACCGCGGCCGCGTACGTCGGAGACGGTGTAGCCGTGCGCGCCGAGCGCGATGAGTTCGCGCGCGAGGGTGTTCTCGAGTGCGCCTTCGGTGATGATGACGACGAGCTTTCGAGGGTGCATGGCCATGCTCACAGTGCGTGGATGCGCTGGGCGATCCAGGTGTACAGTCCGACGCCGACGACCACGTTGAACGGGAAGGTCACGCCGAGCGACGCGGCGAGCGAGAGCGACGGATTGGCCTGCGGCACGGCGACGCGCATGGCGGCGGGCGCCGCGATATAGGAGGCACTGGCCGCGAGCGTTGCCAGCAGCATGGTGCCGCCGACACTCAGCCCGATCGATCGACCGACCAAGGCGCCGATCAGCGCGAACCCGATCGGCATGAGCGTGCCGAAGGCCACGAGGAACGGTCCGGTGCGCCGCAACTCGCGGATGCGCGCGGCCGCCACGATGCCCATCTCGAGCATGAACAGCGCGAGCACCCCCTTGAACAGGGAAAAGAACAGATCGGCCTGAGGCGCCAGGGCGTCGGGTCCGGCCATCCACCCGATCAGCAATCCCCCGGTCAGCAGCAGGATGCTGCGGCCGGACAGCACCTCGTGCGCGAGCGCCCCCCAGGCCACACCGCGCACGTGCGCACCCAGTCGGGCGATGAGGATGCCGACGACGATGCCGGGCACCTCCAGAAGCACCGCGAACAGCGGCATGTACGGCTCGTGCGCGATGCGCTGGTCGGCCAGGTAGGCCAGGGCGACGGCGAAGGTGACCACGCTCACCGAGCCGTAGTGCGCGGCGATCGATGCGGCGTTGAAATGGTCGAGCCTGCCGAGATACTTCAGGACCGGGAAGGCGAGCAGGGGCAGCGCGAGACCCAGCATCACCACCGCCACGGCCTGGGGCACCAGCGCGGCCAACGGATGCCGTGCGAGTTCCACACCGCCCTTCAGGCCGATCGCGAGCAGCAGGTAGATCGACAGTCCTTCGTACATCGCCTCGGGCAGGCGCAGGTCGCTGCGCACCAGCCGCGCCGCCACGCCGAGCAGAAAGAAGAGGACGACCGGGTCGACGCTCACTCAGGTTCCACTGTCGTCCGGCGCGGCACCTGCTGTACTGCCGGCAGCTGCGCGCCCCAGGCGGTCGCGCACCGCGGCCCAGTCGGGCGTGTCGGGCAACGCTTCCACCAGGATCAACCCACAGCCCGAGGCGTCGAGCTGGCGCAGGCCGGCGTAGAGCAGGCGCGCGTACTCCACGGCATCGAGCGGCGCCACCATCCACACCGTTGCACTCGAGTAGGCCGGCCGCGCGTGACGCGCGAGCACGGCCACCGGCTGCCGCGCGGCGGCCTCGCGCACGGCAGCATCGAGCATCCCGCCGCTGACCAGGCGCAGGGGGATGCGTGGCGCATAGTGCGCGCTCAGCGTTCCCGGTGCGCGCGGCGAGGCCGCGCTGCCCCGGCCCATCGGCATGTGAAGCGCCGCCTCGATCTCCTGCGCGGTGATGCGGCCCGGACGCAGCAGCACCGGGATGCCGCGGGTGAGGTCCACGATGGTGGACTCGATGCCGACTGGACAGGCGCCGCCGTCCAGGACCAGATCCACCCGATCGCCCAGTTCGTCGCGCACGTGCTCTGCGGTCGTGGCGCTGACGCGCCCGAAGCGGTTCGCCGAAGGGGCCGCGACGCCCCCGCCGAACGCACGCAGCAGCGCCTGTGCGACCGGATGTGACGGAACGCGCACACCCACGCTGTCCTGCCCGCCGGTCACGGTGTCGAGCACGCCCGGCGCGCGCGCGAGGATCATCGTCAGGGGTCCCGGCCAGAAGCGTTCGGCCAGCTGTCGCGCCGGGTCGGGCACGTCGCGGGCCCACTCGGACAGGGATTGGGCGCTGGCGAGATGGACGATCAGGGGATGGCTCGCAGGGCGTCCCTTGACAGCGAAGATTCGGGCGAGCGCCGACGCATTCGATGCGTCCGCGCCCAGGCCGTACACCGTCTCAGTGGGAAACGCGACCAGTCCGCCCTCGCGCAGCACGCGGGCGGCGCGCTCGATCTGGATGTCGGTCGGGGCGACGATCGTCATGGTGCGGGGCGTGCGCGGCGCGGGCTCAGGCGGCGGTGAGCAGCCGCAGCGCTTCGCGATACTTGTCCGCCGTGCGCGCGAGGACATCCGGCGGAAGCGCCGGCGCCGGCGGGCGCTTGTCCCACTGCTGCGCCTCCAGCCAGTCGCGCACGAACTGCTTGTCGAAACTGGGCGGGCTGGAGCCGGGCCGGTACTGGTCGGCCGGCCAGAAGCGCGAGGAATCGGGCGTAAGCGCCTCGTCGATCAGATAAAGGACACCGGCTTCGTCGGTACCGAACTCGAACTTGGTGTCGGCGATGATGATGCCGCGCCCGCGCGCGAAATCGGCCGCCTCGGTGTAGAGGCGCAGCGCTGCGTCGCGCACCTGGTCGGCGCGCTCCGGGCCGAGCAGGCGCTGCGCCTCGACGAAGGCGATGTTCTCGTCGTGGGTGCCTGCAGGGGCCTTGCTCGAAGGCGTGAAGATCGGCCACGGCAGGCGCTCCGCTTCCCGCAGCCCGGGCGGCAGGGCGATGCCGCAGATCTCCCCGGTTCTGCAGTAGTCCTTCCAACCCGATCCGGCCACGTAGCCGCGCACGATCGCCTCGATCGGCAGCGGCTTCAAGCGCCGCGTGACCATTGCGCGTCCGGCCACCTGATCTCGCTCGGCGGCGGACACGAACTGGGTCGGATCCTCGTCCAGCAGGTGATTGGGAATGACGTGCGCCAGGCGTTCGAACCAGAACGTCGACAGCGCGGTCAGCACTTCCCCCTTTCCCGGCACCGGCGTAGGCAGGATGACGTCGAAGGCCGACAGGCGATCGGTCTGGACGATGAGCAGGCGCCGTGCGTCGATCTCGTACAGGTCGCGCACCTTCCCGCGGTGCAGGAACCGGAGTGAGCGCAGCGAGCTCTCGAGCATGGGTGAGGACATGTCGGCAGGAGGACCGATGATTGAACGAAGCTAGGGGGCGGCCGCGGCATCGGCGCGCAATGCCTCGCGTGCGGCGAGCGCGGCCTGCAGTGCATCGTCGACGCGATCGGCGAGCACGGTGTAATGGCCCATCTTGCGGCCCGTGCGCGGCTCGCGCTTGCCGTACAGGTGCAGCTTGGCGCGCGGGATGCGCAGCACATGCTCCCAACGCGGCTCGCCCCGCGCCCACAGATCGCCGAGGACGTTGACCATGACCGCCGGGCTGTGCAGCGCAGTATCGCCGAACGGCATCCCGCACAGCACGCGGGCCTGCTGTTCGAACTGCGAGGTGACGCAGGCGTCGATGGTGTAGTGCCCCGAGTTGTGGGGGCGTGGCGCGATCTCGTTGGCGAGCAGCCGCCCGTCGTCGAGCACGAAGAACTCCACGCACAGCACGCCACGGTAGTCGAGCCGCTCGGCAACCGCCAGCGCAGCATCCCGGGCGGCCTGCGCGAGCGCGTGCGGCACGCGAGCCGGCACGATGCTGAGGTCGAGGATGCCTCCTGCATGCTGGTTCTCGGCGACCGGCCAGGCGATCGTGGCGCCGTCGCAGCCGCGCGCGACCACGCACGACAGTTCCAGACTGAGCGCCACCCGCCGCTCGAGCACGCACGCTTCGCCGCCCAGCTGCGCGAAGGCGTGGGGCAGGTCCTGCACGCGCTCCACGCGGATCTGGCCCTTGCCGTCATAGCCAAGCCGGCTTCGCTTGAGGATGCCCGGCAGCAGATCCGACACGCCGTGGGCGAGATCGGCAGCCGATTCGATCGCCTTGTACGGCACCACGTCGAGCCCGGCCGACGCGAGAAAGCGCTTCTCCATGATGCGGTCCTGCGCGACGGCGACGCTGTCGGCGGCCGGGCTGACGCGACAGTGCCCGGCGAGAAATCGCAGGCTCTCGGCGGGCACGTTCTCGAACTCGGTGGTGACTGCCGCGCAGCGCGAGGCGAGCGTGGCCAGCCCCTGGGGGTCGAGATAGTCGGCTGCCACGTGCGCATCGGCCACGCTGCCCGCGGGACTGTCGGCGCCGGGATCCAGCACCATCACGCGGTAGCCCATGCTCTGCGCGGCCATCGTGAACATGCGCCCGAGCTGACCGCCACCGAGCAGGCCGAGGAACGCGCCAGGCTCGATCATGCGGCCCGCATCCTGCGCCGATGCGAGGATCGTCGCGACGGCGCTCACGGCTGGCCGGGCGGCAACGTCATCGCTCGCACCTTGCGCTCCTGCTCGGCACGGAACTGCGCCAGCCTGCTGGCCAAGGCCTGGTCGTCCACGGCGAGCATGGACACGGCGAACAACCCGGCATTGACCGCGCCGGCCTCGCCAATGGCAAAGGTGGCGACGGGGACGCCTCGCGGCATCTGCACGATCGACAACAACGAGTCCATGCCCTGAAGATGCCGGCCGGGGACCGGAACGCCCAGCACCGGCAGGGTGGTCTTGGCCGCGAGCATGCCGGGTAGATGCGCAGCGCCCCCGGCTCCGGCGATCAGCGCGCGCAGACCGCGGCCGGCGGCGGCGGCGGCATACTCGAACATCATGTCGGGAGTGCGGTGGGCGGAGACGACCCGCGCTTCGCAGGCCACCGCGAAGCGCTCGAGCTGGGCGACGGCGTGCTGCATCACCTCCCAGTCGCTATCGCTGCCCATCACCACACCGATCAGCGGTGCGCTCATGCCAGACTCCCCTGCCCGTTCACTTCGATTCGCTCAGCGTTGCTCGCCCACGCGCACGATCTTCATCGTGTTGGTCCCGCCCGGCACCCCGATGGGCTCGCCGAAGGCGACCACGATCAGATCTCCGTGCTTGACGACCCCGCTGCGCAGCAGCTTGTCCTCGGCCAGGCGCACGAGGGTCTCGCGGTTGTCGCCCTGGTACTGCAGCATGAGCGGGAACACCGAGCGGAACAGCGAGAGCTTGTAGCGTGTGCTGATCTCGGGCGTGAGCGCGTACACCGGCACACCGGAGTTCAGGCGCGACACCCACAGCGCGGTGGAACCGGACTGCGTGAGCGCTGCGATCGCCTTCACCTTCAGGTGATAGGCGGTGAACAGCGCCGCCATCGCGATCGACTGGTCGATGCGCGTGAAGACGCGGTCCAGGAAATCGCGATCGAGCGTGACCTCGGTCGACTTTTCCGCCTCCAGGCACACGCGCGCCATGGCCTCGACCGTCTCCACCGGGTAGCGGCCGGAGGCCGTCTCGGCCGACAGCATGACCGCGTCGGTCCCGTCCAGAACGGCGTTCGCGACGTCGGACACTTCCGCGCGCGTAGGCACGGGACTGGTGATCATCGACTCCATCATCTGCGTGGCGGTGATGGTCACCTTGTTGCGTTCGCGCGCCATGCGGATCATGCGCTTCTGCAGCGCTGGCACGGCGGCGTCGCCCACCTCCACCGCGAGATCGCCGCGCGCCACCATGATCGCGTCGGACGCCTCCAGGATCTCCGGCAGCGCGCCGATCGCCTCGGCGCGTTCCACCTTGGCGATGAGCAGCGCATGTCCGCCCGCTGCGCGCAGCAGCTCGCGCGCCATGGCCATGTCCGCACCACTCTTGGGGAAGGAAACGGCGAGGAAGTCCACCTTCAGACCAGCCGCGGTCCTGATGTCTTCCATGTCCTTGGCAGTCAGCGCCGGTGCGGTCAAGCCTCCGCCCTGGCGGTTGATCCCCTTGTTGTTGGACAGGATTCCGCCGTGCCGCACCGTGGTCACGATCTCCGGCGCGCGCACGTCGACGACTTCGAGCACGATGCGTCCGTCATCCAGCAGCAGCACGTCGCCGGTCTGCACGTCGCGCACCAGGTCGCGATAGTCCAGGCCGACGCGCTCCTGGGTGCCCAGGCGGCAATCGGCGTCCAGCACGAAGCGATCGCCCTTGGCGAGCTGGATCCTGCCCTGTTCGAACGTCCCGACGCGGATCTTCGGTCCCTGCAGGTCGGCCATGATGCCGACCGTGCGGCCCAGCTCGCGCGCCACTTCCCGCACCAGCGCCGCGCGGCTTGCGTGATCCTCCGCGGTGCCATGCGAGAAGTTCAGCCGCACGACGTCCACGCCGGCGGCGACCATGCGTGCAAGCACCTCCCGGTCGGAACTGGCGGGCCCCAAGGTAGCGACGATCTTGGTACTGCGCTGCATGGCAGGGAGCTCCTCGGGTCAGCCTCGGGCGCGCGATTCCAGGATTTCCACCGCGGGAAGCTTCTTGCCCTCCAGGAACTCGAGGAAGGCGCCGCCCGCCGTGGACACGTAGCCGATGCGGTCGGTCACGCCGAACTTTGCCAGCGCCGCAACGGTTTCACCGCCGCCCGCGAGCGAGAACGCGGAGGAGTCGACGATCGCCTGGGCGAGCGCCTTCGTGCCACCAGCGAATTGATCGTACTCGAATACGCCCAGCGGTCCGTTCCAGACGACGGTACCGGCGCGCTCGACCAGCGCGCCCAGTGCGGCTGCCGTCTTCGGGCCGACGTCGAGGATGAGGTCGTCATCGACAACCTCGGACACCGCTTTCGTCGTCGCGCTGGCCGTGGCGGACAATTCCTTGGCGCACACCACGTCGACGGGCAGCGGCACCGAGCCGCCTTTCGCGGCGAGCCGCGCCATGACGCGCGTCGCCTCCTCGACCAGGTCAGGCTCAGCCAGCGACCGGCCGATCTTCATACCCGCCGCGAGCATGAAGGTGTTCGCGATCCCGCCGCCGACGATCAGCTGATCGACCTTCTCCGCGAGCTGGTCGAGCACGGTCAGCTTGGTCGAGACCTTGGCGCCGCCGACGATCGCGACCAGGGGCCGCGCCGGTTTTTCCAGCGCCTTGGTCAGCGCCTCGAGCTCGCGCGCGAGCAACGGACCGGCGCAGGCGACCGGCGCGAACCGCGCGACGCCGTGCGTGGTCGCCTCCGCGCGGTGTGCAGTGGCAAAGGCGTCGTTGACATAGACGTCGCACAGCGCCGCGATCCTGCGCGAGAGCGTTTCATCGTTCTTCTTCTCGCCCTTGTTGAAGCGGCAGTTCTCGAGCAGTACCACGGCACCGGGCTCGACCGAAACGCCGTCCAGCCAGTCACGCACCAAGGGGACCTCCCGCCCGATCAGTTCCGACAGTCGTATCGCCACCGGCGCGAGCGACTCGGCTTCATCGAACTGCCCTTCCGTGGGACGCCCCAGGTGCGAGACCAGCATCAGCCGCGCGCCCTGATCCAGGGCGGCGCGGATGCCGGGCAGCGATGCGCGGATACGCGTGTCGTCGCCGATCCGCCCATCCTGCAGCGGTACGTTGAAGTCCTCCCGCACCAGCACACGCTTGCCGGCAAGGGGGAGATCGGACATCTTCAGGATGGGCATGGTTACACTGCTGGGCTCGTGGAAGGAGTGTCCCGTTCGCTCACGAGACGCTACCTGGCATTCATCAAGGCCACGGTGGTGTCGAGCATGCGGTTGCTGAAGCCCCATTCGTTGTCGTACCAGCTCGACACCTTGACCAGCGACCCCTCCGCCACCTTGGTCAGCGTCGCATCGAAGATGCTGGAGTGCGAGTCGTGGTTGAAATCGACCGAGACCAGGGGCGCCGTGTTGTAGGCCAGGATGCCCTTGAGCTCGCCTTCGGCTGCGGCCTTCAGCACGCCGTTCACCTCCTCGACCGAGGTGGCGCGCTTGGCGGTGAAGGTCAGGTCGACGATGGACACGTTGATCGTCGGAACGCGGATGGCATAGCCGTCGAGCTTGCCGTTGAGCTCGGGCAGCACCAGGCCGACCGCCGCGGCGGCACCGGTCTTGGTCGGGATCATCGACTGCGTGGCCGAGCGGGCGCGGCGCAGGTCCTCGTGGTAGACGTCGGTGAGCACCTGGTCGTTGGTATAGGCGTGAATGGTGGTCATCAATCCGGCCACCACCCCGATCTTGTCGTGCAGGGGCTTGACCAGCGGCGCCAGGCAATTGGTCGTGCACGAGGCATTCGAGATGACGGTATGGCTCGCCTTGAGCGTGCCGTGGTTCACGCCGTAGACCACCGTCGCGTCGACGTCCTTGCCGCCCGGCGCGGAGATGATGACCTTCTTCGCTCCCCCCTTGAGATGGGCGGAAGCCTTTTCCTTGCTCGTGAAGAAACCGGTGCACTCGAGCACGACATCGACGCCCAGATCGCCCCAAGGCAGCTGCGCGGGATCGCGCTGCGCGAGCACGCGGATGCGATCGCCGTTGACGACCATTGCATCGCCGTCGACCTCGACCGTCCCCTTGAACTTGCCATGCACCGTGTCATAGCGGGTGAGATGCGCGTTGGTGTCCGGGCTTCCCAGATCGTTCACGGCGACGATCTGCAGGTCCTTGCTGCGGCCCGACTCGTAGAAGGCGCGCAGGATGTTGCGTCCGATTCGGCCGTAGCCGTTGATAGCGATCCGGATGGCCATGTACTCGATCCTCGCGTGTCGTGTCGGAAACCGGCGATTTTACTGCACCGCCGACGCGGGCACCTTCCAGATGAAGCCGGATGCCGCGCTCAGTGCGTGCGCGCGAGCGCTGCCGCCAGGCCGCGCAGCGCCGGATTGTCCGCCGTGACGACCAGCGTGGCGACGCCCGCCAGGTAGGACGAGAAGCGCCCCTTGTGCTCGAAGCGCTGTCGGAAGGGAGAGGCGTCGAACGACAGGCCCAGCCTGGGGACAATGCCGCCGCCGAGGTAGACGCCGCCGCGAGCGCCCAGCGTCAGGGCGAGATCGGCGGCGGCGGTGCCGAGCACCGCGCAGAACACCTCCAGGGCCTCGACGCAGTGCCGGTCGCTGCCTTCGAGTGCGGCAGCCGAGACCTGGCTGGGCGCCAACCCCCTGGGCACCTGGCGGTCGAGCTTGCACAATGCCTCATAGATGTTGACCAGCCCCGGGCCACTCACCAGACGCTCCGTGGACACGTGCCCGTAACCGTCACGCAGCACCTGCAGCAGCGCATCCTCGCGCGCCGTCATGGGACTGAACGCTGCGTGCCCGCCTTCTCCTTCGAGCGCCACCCAATGGTCGCCGCAGGGAATCAGTCCGGATACGCCCAATCCGGTGCCCGGCCCGATGAGGGCCTTCGCCAAGCCGGATTCGCAGCGTCCACGCCCGACCTGGCGCAGCGCTCCGTCGGGCAGCACCGGAAGGGAGAGCGCCAGCGCGGTGAAGTCGTTCAGGACCAGCAGCCGCTCGAAGCCGAACTGGCGGCGCGTCTGTTCCACCGAGAACGCCCAGGGACTATTGGTGAGCCGGATCAGGTCCCCGGTGACGGCGGTGGCGACGTCGATGGCGGCCTCACGCACGCTCGGCTGACCAACTGCCGAAAGATACGCGCGCGCCGCGCTCTCGAAGCCGACGAAATCCGCACAGCGATAGCCGATGATCTGTTCGGGTTCGACGCTCCCGCGGGCGACCAGGGCAAAGCGGACGTTGGTGCCTCCGATGTCGGCCAGCAGGCCGTAGCCCGAGTCCTCCCCGGCGTCGCTCACGTGCGCAGCACACCCTTCACGGTCTGCACGACGTTGTCCGCCGTGAACCCGAAATACCGGAACAGCTCGCCGGCAGGCGCGGACTCGCCGAAGCGGTCGAGGCCGATCACCGCACCTTCGAGGCCGACGTACTTGCGCCAGAAGTCGCCGATGCCTGCTTCCACTGCGACGCGCACGACACCGGCGGGAAGCACGGCAGCGCGATAGGCAGCCGGTTGACGGTCGAACACCGTGGTGGAGGGCATGGAAACGACGCGCACGTGGATGTTCTCAGCCGCCAGCTGCTGCTGTGCCTGGAGCGCCAGCGTGACTTCCGAACCGGTGGCGATCAGCACCGCCCGTGCCGGGCCCTGGGCCTCGGCCAGTACGTAGCCGCCACGCCGGACATCGTCGATCTGTTGCGCGTTGCGGCTGACGAAGGGCAGGTTCTGGCGCGACAACAGAAGCGATGTCGGACCGTCGGACCGCTCGATGGCACAAATCCACGCTATGGCGGTCTCCAGCGTGTCGCACGGGCGCCAGACATCCATGTTGGGGATGTAGCGCAACGTCGCGGCGTGCTCGACCGGCTGGTGCGTCGGTCCGTCCTCGCCCAGTCCGATGGAATCGTGGGTGAATACCGAGATGTTGCGCACCTTCATGAGCGCGGCCATGCGCAGCGCGTTGCGTGAGTAGTCCGAGAAGGTGAGGAAGGTCCCGCCGTAGGGAACGAAACCGCCATGCAGCGACAGTCCGTTGAGGATCGCGCTCATGCCAAACTCACGGACCCCGAAGAACACGTAGTTGCCGCCGTCGGCCGGGCGCACCGGGCGCGACCCCGACCACATGGTGAGGTTGGAAGAGGCGAGATCTGCGGATCCCCCGACCAGCTCGGGCAGCCGCGAGGCGAGCGCCTCGATCGCGTTCTGCGATGCCTTGCGCGTGGCGATGCTCTCGCCCTTCGCTGCGACCGCCGCGAGCAACGCCTGCGCAACACGATCCCAGTCGTCGGGCAGCCTGCCCGCCATGCGGCGCTCGAACTGCGCCGCCAGGTCCGGATACGCCCGTGCGTACTCATCGAAGCGATTGCGCCACAGCGTCTCCAGACCGGTCCCACGCACGCGCGCGTCCCAGCCCTCGTAGACCGACTGCGGAATGTCGAAGGGCGCATGCTCCCAGCCCAGATTGGCGCGCGTAGCCGCGACCTCCTTCTCTCCGAGCGCGGCCCCATGCACCTCGTGCGTATCGGCCTTGTTCGGCGAGCCCTTGCCGATGACGGTCTTGCAGCGGATGAGGGTGGGCCGGTCGGTGATGCCCTTGGCCGCCTGGACGGCGGCGTTCACGGCCTCGAAGTCATGACCATCCACGCCCGAGATCACGTGCCAGCCGTAGGCCTCGAAACGGCGGGTGGTGTCGTCGGTGAACCAGCCCTGAACGTGTCCATCGATGGAAATGCCGTTGTCGTCGTACAGCGCGATCAGCTTTCCCAGCCGCAGCGTACCGGCCAGCGAACACGCCTCGTGCGAGATACCCTCCATCAGGCAGCCGTCGCCGAGAAATACGTAGGTGTGGTGATCGACGATCGGGTGTCCGGGGCGATTGAACTCCGCTGCGAGCATCTTCTCCGCGAGTGCCATGCCGACGGAATTCGCCAGCCCCTGCCCCAGCGGGCCGGTAGTGGTCTCGACTCCCGGTGTCATGCCATACTCGGGATGGCCCGGCGTCTTCGAGTGCAGCTGGCGGAAGCGCTGCAGTTCGCTCATGGGCAGATCGAATCCGCTCAAATGCAGCAGGGCGTACAGCAGCATCGAGCCGTGCCCGTTGGACAGCACGAAACGGTCGCGGTCGGGCCATGCAGGGTTGCAGGGATTGAAGCGCAGATGCCGGTTCCACACCACCTCGGCGATCTCCGCCATGCCCATCGGCATGCCGGGATGTCCCGAATTTGCCTTCTGCACGGCATCCATCGCCAGTGCGCGCAGCGCGTCGGCCAGTTCTTTTCGCGTTGCCATCGAATGGGATCCCTTTGAAATCTCGCGCGCGGGCAGTGGCTGGCACGGCAGGCGGCGTCGCGGAAACCCGCGATTATAGGTGAGAACCCCTGGCATTCCCGGACCGAAACGGCCCCGCCCCGCCTCTATTGCTCGCGGCGGTTGAGCTTGATCCCCAGCTGCTTGAGCTTGCGGTACAAGTGGGTGCGCTCCAGGCCCACGCGCTCGGCCACCTTGCTCATGTTCGCCCCTTCGCGCGCAATGTGGTACTCGAAATAGGCGCGCTCGAATGCGTCGCGCGCGTCGCGCAGCTCGCAGTCCAGGCTGAGTCCGGCGACCGAGCCCGGCGGCACGCCGTCGACCTGCGCCAACGCCATGTTCACGTCGTTCACGCCCAGTTCGGCGCCGGGGGCGAGCAGCGCCATGCTGCGCAGCGCGTTCTCCAGCTGCGCCAGATTGCCCGGCCAGTCGTGGACCCGCAGCGCGTTGAGCGCGGCCGTGCTGAGCGTGTGCGGAGGCACCGACTTGCTCTCCACCATGCGCCCGAGCATCAGCCGCGCGAGCTCCGGAATGTCCTCGGCGTGTTCCCGCAGGCTGGGCACACGCAACTGCGTCTGCGACACCGCGGTGAGCAGGCGCGAATCGAATCTGCCTTCGGACACCAGCCGCGGCAGCGCCTGGCAGCTCGAGGCGATCAACCGCGTATGCCCGCGCTCCAGGGAGGGGAGCAGCGCCAGCAAGTTGCGCTGTTGTTGGGCACTCAGCTCGGCGAGCTCGCGGATGAACAGTGTGCCCTCCGCGGCGCGCGTGGGCAGGTCTCCGAACGGATCGTCCAGGCACTTGTAGTCGTCCGGCTCCACCCACGGCGTGTTGGACTGGTGCAGCGCGCGTGCGCAGGTGCGCTTGCCGGCCCCGGGCTCGCCCACGATCAGCAGCGGCAGCTTGAGGCTCTTCAGCGCCTCGAGCCGCGTGCGCAGTTCGCTCACGATCGCGGCTTTGCCCAGGTAGGCCGGCGACATCTGCCCCTGGCTCGGCGCCACCGGCGGCTGGCGCAGCGCCTGCCCGACGGTTGAAAGCAGCTTCTGCAGCGCGATCGGCTTCTCGAGGAAGGCGTAGGCACCCATGCGCGTGGCCTCCACTGCAGTGTCGATCGTTCCGTGACCCGACATCATCACCACCGGCATCGTGAGCTGGCCGGTGGTGGCCCATTCCTTGAGCAGCGTGATTCCGTCGGTGTCGGGCATCCATATATCCAGCAGCACGAGGTCCGGACGAGCGCGGTTGCGCAGCATGCGCGCCTCGCCGGCGTTCTCCGCCAGCCGGACCTCATGCCCTTCCTCTCCGAGGATCTCGGAGAGCAGCTCGCGGATGCCCATTTCGTCGTCGACAACGAGTATCTGGCTCATGGCAACTATCAGACTCTCAAATTCCCTGGCGCCGGCAGCGGCTGCGCGGACACGAGCGCGAGCGGCAGCCGGATCCGCACTTGCGCGCCGGCATCGCTCGCATTCGACAGCTGAATACTACCGCTGT
This sequence comes from Pseudomonadota bacterium, assembly GCA_023430065.1. Classification (GTDB taxonomy): domain Bacteria; phylum Pseudomonadota; class Gammaproteobacteria; order Burkholderiales; family SHXO01; genus SHXO01. The sequence goes on from JAEZCG010000215.1 coordinate 15,127, forward strand.
GCTCCTCGACAATCTTCTTCACGATCGCAAGGCCCAGCCCGGTGCCCTTTGCCTTCGTGGTCACGTAGGGTTCGAAGGCCCGCGACAGGATCTCGGGCGGAAAGCCCGCACCGTTGTCGCTCACCTCGAGCAGCGCGCCGTTTCCCTCTGCGGTAGTGCGCACGTGGATGCGCGCTGCCGTGGTCGAGGAGACCGCCTGCTCGGCATTCTGCAGCAGGTTGTGGATGACCTGCCGCAGCCGCGCAGGATCGCCGAGCACCGGCGGCAACGAATCGTCCAGCGCAAGCGTCACCACGGACTTGTGCCCCTCGTACAGCGCGAGCACGTCGCGCACGAGCTGGTTCAGATCGAGCGGCTGCAGCTGCGTGTCGGGTGTGCGCGCGTACTGGCTGAACGCGTCGACCATGCCCTTGAGCTGGGACACCTGGCTGACGATGGTGCGCGTCGAGCGCGAGAGCATCTGCGCATCCGCGGGGTCGAGCTTGTCGACCAGGCGATGCTCGAGCCGCTCTGCGGAGAGCTGGATGGGAGTGAGCGGGTTCTTGATCTCGTGCGCCAGCCGCCGCGCGACCTCACCCCATGCCGCATAGCGCTGCGCCTGCAGCAGGCGGGTGATGTCATCGAACACCACGACGAATCCCGTGTCCCCCCCGACCTGAAGGACGCTGCCACGCAACAGGAGCACCTTGCCCTCGTCTTTGACCTCGAACTGCCTCTCCCACGACTCGGGTCGTGCATCGGCGATCGCCGACCCGACCGCATCGGCGACATCGCTCAGGTGCGGGAAGCGGGCCGTCCATGCGGAAACGCCGATGCCGGTCAGGCTGTCCAGATCCACGCGCAGGATCCGGCTGGCGCTGGGATTGGCCGAGCGCAGACGGCCTGCTCCATCGAACGAGAGCACCCCGGCGGAGAGTTTGGCGAGGATCGTCTCCAGATAGGCATTGGCTGCCTCGAGCTGCTTCTGGTTGCCCAGCGCCGCAGCGCGCGCGTCGGCCAGTTGGCGCGTCATGGTGTTGAACGACTCGGTCAGCACGCCGAGCTCGTCATGACTGCGCACCGGATGGCGCAAGCTGAAGTCTCCTTGTGCAACCGCGCGGGTGCCGGCCGCCAGCATGACCAGCGGTGCGGTCAGCCGCTCGCTGAACAGGATCGCCAGCACCAGGGCGGAGAGCAGCGCGAGCAGTAGAGAGAGCGTGAGCGACAGGCCATAGAGACGCTTGAGACCGCCCCGCGCGAGCGCGATCTCCTGATAGTCCTGGTACAGCGACTGCACGGTGCTCATGTCCTGGGCGAGCGGCTCGGCCACGGGCTGGACGAGCTGCAGGGCGAGCGTACCGTCGGCCGTGTTGAGCGGAACCGCGACGGCCAGGGTGAGTCCCTCACCACCCTCCTGACGCACCTCGCGAAAGGACTGCTGCAGCAGGATCTGGCGCGACGCTGCCGCCGGCAGCGGCACGGGAATGAGTGCCGATGCGTCCATCGACGAGAACGCCAATGGTCTGCCGTCCGTGGTGAATACCGCCACCTCCGACAGTCCGCCCCGCTCGCGCAGCGTGTTGAGCATGCGCGCGCGCTGGGTCGCGCCGGCGTCCTCGAGCGCCACCGCAATCGATTCGGCTTCGCGCGCCAGTTCCCGGAGCATGTTCTCGAGCGTCGTCCGTCCGAGCGCCAGCCCCCCTTCGAGAGCCTTCTCGACGCGCACGTCGAACCAGGATTCGATGCTCTTGTTCAGGAACTGGACCGACACTGCGTAGACCAGGGCGCCGGGCAGCAGCGCCACCAGCGCGAACAGCAATACCAGGCGCAGCGTGAGCTTGGTGCCGAACAAGCGCGCCCTGAGGCGACGTCGCAGCGCCAGCAGCTGGTAGCCCACCAGCAGCATCAGGACGAGCACGAGGACGACGCCCAGCAGCAGCAGCAGACGCAGGTCCGCGGCGAACAGGGGGGTGTTCGCACTGGCCGTGGACAGCAGGTACAGCATCACCGCTCCCATCACCAGGATGAGTGCGATGAGCAGCTTCATCCCGCGCGAGATGAGCGAGCGGCGGATGGTGTGCAGCGGCGTCGTCACGGCTTGAACGTCCAGCGATACCAGTCGGACGACAGGTTCCAGTCGCGCGAGCCGATCGCATCGAGCTGCAGAGGCTTGGGCAGCTTGCCGGTGTCCAGTCGCAGGCGCACGCCGGCGATGTAGACCACGCCCGGCTCGATGTTCTCGTCCTTGACGACGGTGTCGAAGCGAACCCGGCCGAGCACGGCGAGGGCCTGCTCGACGCTGTCGAAGGTCTGGTGGAAACCGCCGAGCGACAGTCGATACTGGCGGGTGAGCGCGTTGTACGAGAGCCGGTATTCGACCTCCCGACCCGCCAGCTGCTTGTTCCAGAAGTTGAGCGTCCACCAGCGCGGATACACGAGCTCGAATTCCGCGACGAAGGTCAGGCCGAGCCCTCTGACCAGCGCGTCTTCGAGCGTGGGGGAGAGGTCGACGTCGTAGCGCGCCTGCAGCGAGTAGCCGCCCTCGGATGGACTCAGCTGCGCGGACTTGATGGAAATGCCCTGGGCGAAGGCGGTGCCGGCGAGCAGGGACAACAGCACCAGGGCGACCACGGCCAGGCGCCGGAACCACCGCAGCGGTGTCCAGTCATGCATCCAGGGGAGGCGCTTGCACGGTGCGCTTCTCGAGCAGGGCATAGAAGAAACCGTCGTGCGCCTCGCGCGGCAGGATCTGCCCGTCGTCCTGCGGGAAGTCGCGCAGCGGCAGGCGCGCAGCGTCCCGATGCGCATCGAGGAACGCGACGATCTGCGCGCTTGTTTCCTCGGGGAAAATCGAACAGGTGACGAAAAGCAATTTACCACCCGGCGCAAGCGTTTGCCATAACGCTGCGAGCAGGCGGCTCTGCTCGGCGGCCAGTTGCGCGATGTCCTCCTCGCGTCGCAGCCACTTGCTGTCCGGATGTCGCCGCACGACCCCGGAGGCACTGCAGGGCGCATCGAGCAGGATGCGATCGAACTGCCGTGCATCCCACCACGATGAGGTCAGCGCGGCATCGGCCGCGGACAGTACTGCGTGCAGACCCAATCGTTGCAGGGTGTTGCGCACGCGCTCGAGCCGGGCGGCGTCGCGGTCGAGCGCCAGCAGATCCACGTGCGCGCACTCCAGAATATGGGCGCTCTTGCCCCCGGGCGCCGCGCAGGCGTCGAGCACGCGCTGCCCGCTGCGAAGGTCGAGCAGCGGCGCGGCGAACTGCGCGCCCAGATCCTGCACCGACACCAGGCCCTGGTCGAACCCGGGCAGCCGCTGCACCGTGACCGGATGCGCGAGTCGGACGCCCGCACGCGTTTCCACCGTGTGCTCGATGCCCTCGGCGTGCAGCAGGGCGCGATATGCCTCGAGCTCGATGCGGCGCAGGTTCACCCGCAGGGTCATCGGAGGATGCGTGTTGCCGGCCTCCAGGATCGCGCACCAGGCTTCCGGCCAGGCAGTGCGCACGCGATCGATCCACCACTGCGGATAGGAGTAGCGAGCGGCTTCAGAGACCGTGCGCGCACGCTCCAGGTAGGGTCCGGGTGCGCGCAGGAAATTGCGCAGTACCGCATTGACGAGGCCTTGCGCGCTGCGCAGACCGATGCGGCCGCAGGTGCGTACCGCGGAGTCGACGACGGCATACGCCGGCGCCCTCGTCCAGCCGAGCTGGTAGAGCGCCACCAGCAGCAGCGCTTCCAGCGGTGCGTCCGTCACCGGCTTGCGCAGCAACTGGGCAAGCACTTCCCGCAGGGTGCCGAGCCAGCGGCACGACCCGTAGGCGATGTCCTGGATCGCGCCTCGGGCCGAACCGTCGATCCCGCCATCCTGCTGCCAGATGGCGCTGAGCGTGGGCGTGAGACTGCGCCCCTGCAGCACCGCCAACAGTGCCTGGCAGGCATGGCGCTGGATTTCGGTCACGCGATGCGGCCCAGCTGCCGTCCACGTTCCAGTCCAGCCCCGCGCTGGAAGTCGCGGATCGAAAGCCGCCGGCCGCCGGCTCGCTGGAGTTCCTCGAGCGCCAATGCGCCCTCCCCGCAGGCGACGACGACGCATTCGGCATCGGCCGCCTCCACCGTTCCCGGAGCATTGCTGCCACCCGCAACAGGATGCGCCGCCCAGATCTTCAGCGGCTCTCCCCCGATGCTGGAGAAAGCGCCGGGATAGGGGTTGAAGGCGCGCACCTGCCGGTCGATGTCGACCGCGCTCCGGGTCCAATCGATGCGCGCTTCATCCTTCTCCAGCTTGGCCGCATAGGTCGCCCCCGCCGACGCCTGTGCAACGGCGCGCGCCGTGCCCGCAACGAGCTGGTCCAGTGCCCGCACGATGCATTGGCTGCCCAGCCGGGCGAGGCGCTCGTGGAGGCTGCCGGCCGTTTCGCGCGCCGAGATCGGAATCGCCTCCTGCAACAGGACGGGACCGGTGTCCAGCCCTGCATCCATCTGCATGATGCTGATGCCGGTTTGTGCGTCCCCGGCGAGAATCGCGCGCTGGATCGGCGCTGCGCCTCGCCAGCGCGGGAGGAGGGAGGCGTGGATGTTGAGGCAGCCGAGCGGGAAGGCATCCAGGACGGATTGCGGCAGTATCAGCCCATAGGCCGCCACCACCATGAGCGCGGCGTCGATCCCTGCCAGCGCCTCGCGGGCGCCCCCGCCCTTGAGCGTCACGGGCTGACTGACCGGGATGGCGCGCGCCAGGGCCAGCTCCTTGACCGCCGAGGCGCGCAGCGCCATGCCCCGGCCGGCCGGGCGATCGGGCTGGGTCAGCACGAGCGCCACGTCATGGCCGGCATCGAGCAGCGCCTGGAGTGCCGCGGCGGCAAAAGCCGGGGTGCCGGCGAACACCAGCCGCATCACAATGCCTTGCGCTGATTCTTCTTCAGCTTCGCGACGATGCGGCTCTGCTTCAGGCGCGACAGATACTCCACGAACACGCGCCCCTTGAGGTGATCCATCTCGTGCTGGATACACACGGCGAGCAGGCCGTCCGTCTCGAGGGAGAAGCGCTTGCCGTCGGCGTCCAGGGCCTCCACCCGGATCCATTCGGCCCGGGTCACCGTCTCGTAGATGCCGGGCACGGAGAGGCAACCTTCCTCGTACTCTGCCTCGCCACGAGAAGCGACGATGACGGGATTGATGAACACCTGGAGCTGATCGTGGGTCTCGGACAGGTCGATCACGATCACCTGCTCGTGCACGTCGACCTGCGTCGCGGCGAGTCCGATTCCCGGCGCGGCGTACATGGTCTCCGCCATGTCCCTAACGAGTTGGCGAATCCGGTCGTTAATGTCCTCGACCGGGGCCGCGACACGGTGAAGGCGTTCGTCCGGGTAATGAAGGATGGGCAGCAAAGCCATCTTGCTAATCTTTTGAACAACCTGCAGAAATTCTCGGGATACCGCCGAGCCGCCGGCTTGGGCCGGCGGGCTGGTGCGGTTCTTGTAACCGCGCGCCCATGCGTTGCGTGCGACCCGTCGGGAGACTGCTTTATGCGCAGAATTATATCGGTAGTGCCCTTTATATTCGGTCTGGCCCTGCCCGTGACAAGTGCCGGTGCGGACGACCCTGAGGTCGTTGCGGCGGAGGTCGGCGCGGATCAGGGTGCATCGGCCGCGACGTCCGCGAGCGAGCCGCTGCTCCAGAATCCCGTTCCGGACCGCTATGTCGTGAAGCAGGGCGACACGTTGTGGGACATCTCCGCCCGATTCCTGCGCACCCCCTGGCGCTGGCCGGAGGTGTGGGGGATCAACAAGGACGCCATCAACAACCCGCATCTGATCTACCCCGGGGACGTGGTCATCCTCGACCTCTCGGGTGCTACGCCACGCCTTCGTCTGGACGGCACCGAAGATGGCGGCGCCTCGCGCTGGACCAACCCGGAGATGCAGTTGTCCCGACTCAGTCCGCAGATGCGCTCGAGCGACCTGGCGAAGATGCCGATCCCGACCATCCCTGCCAAGCTGATCGAGCCCTTCCTCGCCCGCACCCTGATCGTCGACGCGGCGCAGGTCGCAGCGGCTCCGACCATCGTCGCGGCGACCGACAATCGGGTAGCCGTTTCCGCCGGTGACACCGCCTACGTAACGGGTCTCACGGACGCAGCGCAGCCGCGCTGGCAGGTGTACCGCCAGGGCCGCGTGTTCCAGGATCCGGATTCCAAGGAGGTCCTGGGCTTCGAAGCGGTGTATTTGGGCGATGCGGACGTACAGGGCAGCGGCAGCGTGAGCACGATGCACATCGCCAAGGCCTCCCAGGAGATCACACTCGGCGACAAGCTGGCCATCGCCCCGCCACAGAACAGTGCACCATTCGTCCCGCGCGCACCCGACCAGGAGATCAAGGGCAAGGTCATTGCCGGTTCGGACAACAGCGTCTATGAAATGGCGCCGTATTCCACTATCATAATCAACCAGGGAGAGCGCAACGGCCTGCAGACCGGCCACGTGCTCGGTCTTTACCATAGCGAGGGGACGATCCCGAACGGCCGCAACAAGCCGATTCCGCTGCCCGAGCAACGCTACGGACTCGTCCTGGTGTTCCGGGTGTTCGACAAGATGGCCTACGGGCTGGTCATGTCCGCCAGCAGACCCGTGCACGTGCTCGATACCGTGCGTAACCCATAATCGCACCATGGAGGCCGGCCGATCGATCGTCACATCACGCGACATGACATCGAAGACTGGCTGCGCCTCTCTTTGGCACCCGGAATCGGCGCGACCACGCTGCGCCGACTCCTGGAGGTCTTCGGCACCGCGCGTGGGATCCTCGACGCGTCGGAGCGCGAGCTAGGGGCCACCCTCGGGACGCGGGCGCTGGCCGCCCTACGGCGCGGGCCTACCTGCGCCGAACTCTCCGCCGCGCATGCCTGGCTCCGGGAGCCTGGCCATCACGTAGTCTGTCTTGCAGACCCTGCCTATCCGTCCCGGCTGCACAACGTTCCGGATGCACCGGCGCTGTTGTACGTCGCCGGCGACGTCGCACTGCTGGACAGGCCGGCGCTCGCCATCGTCGGCAGCCGCTCGCCGACGCCGCGCGGAGCGGCCGACGCGCGTGCATTTGCCAAGGCGCTGAGCGATGCCGGGCTGTGCATTGTCAGCGGACTCGCACTGGGCGTCGACGCCGCCGCTCATCGAGGCGGGCTGGACGGTCTGTCGTCGAGCATCGCCGTGGTCGGCACGGGCATCGACCGCATCTATCCTCCCGGCAACGCAAGATTGGCGCGCGAGATCGCCGAATGCGGCGCCATCGTCTCCGAGTTCGCGCTGGGCACGCCGCCGATGCGTCGCAACTTCCCGCGCAGGAACCGCATCATCGGCGGCATCGGACTCGGTTGCCTGGTGGTGGAAGCGGCGATGCACAGTGGATCCCTGATCACCGCGAAGGAGGCAGCCGACTACGGCCGCGACGTCTTCGCACTGCCCGGTTCGATCCACTCACCGCTGTCGAAAGGCTGCCACTGGTTGATCAAGCAGGGCGCGAAACTCGTCGAGTGTGCCGACGATGTCCTGCAGGAGCTCGGCGTGGCGGTGGCCAGCGCGAGCCAGATCGCCGAATCCCGCAGGGCACCCGCGGATTGCGAGGCGCGGCTGCTGGAAGCGCTCGGCACGGAGACGCTTTGCGTCGATGTGCTGTGCGAGCGCACGGGCTTGACTGCCGAAGTGGCTTCGGCCATGCTGTTGACACTCGAGTTGGATGGTTACGTCGCACGTTTGGCAGGCGGCCTCTATCAAAGCCTGCATTGAGTGCCGGTGCACCACCTCGACGGCGGGCGCGATGATCGCCCGACGCGGCAGCCGATCGGCCTCTGGCCTGGTCGCTGCCGGCATCAGGATGGGAACTTCGGGGTCGACTCGACGAAACGCTGCGCGGCCGAACAGAGGCCGGATGAGCGGACGATCCCCGGTATGCACGGCATGCCCCCGATGGGTTTCCCTTAATTTTCGTGTAGTGGAGTAAGTCGCGGGCGTGCTCGCGGTCCCGTGCCGATTCCCGAAGGTGAGTCGCTGCGCTATAGAACCACCGGCGCGCAACGGAATCGGTACGCCGCAGCGGACATGACCGGGATGCGCGGTACGCCCGCCGGTCCGTGGGTTGCCGTGCCCGCAACCAGACAGGAAACGGCGGCGACGCGCCCGGTGCGCCGCCGCGGCAATCAACAACCGACGTACATCCGCACCAGCTGCCAATGGCGAACAACCTCCTGATCGTAGAGTCGCCCTCCAAGGCGAAGACCCTCAAGAAGTACCTAGGTGGAGAGTTCGAGGTCCTGGCCTCGTACGGCCATGTCCGCGACCTCGAAGCCAAGGAAGGCGCCGTGGACCCCGATCAGGACTTCGCCATGCGCTACGCCTTGATCGAGCGCAACAAGAAGCACGTGGACGCGATCGCCCGCGCGGCCGACAACGCCTCCCAGATCCTCCTCGCCACCGACCCGGACAGGGAGGGCGAGGCGATCGCCTGGCACTTGTCGGAGATCCTCCGCGGGCGCAAAGCCCTGCGCAACCGGCCCATCAAACGCGTGGTGTTCTACGAGATCACCGAGTCGGCCGTGAAGGAAGGCGTGGAGAATCCGCGCGACATCTCCATGCCGCTGGTCAACGCCCAGCAGGCACGCCGCGCCCTCGACCATCTGGTCGGATTCAACCTGTCTCCCCTGTTGTGGCGCAAGATCGGTCCGAGCCTGTCTGCCGGACGCGTGCAGAGTCCCGCCCTTCGACTAATCGTCGAACGGGAGCTCGAGATCGAAGCCTTCAGATCCCAGGAATACTGGACCATCCACCTCGACAGTCACAAGGACGCGGAGACGGTCAATGCACGCCTGACGCACTATCGCGGGTCCAAGGTCGAGCAGTTCTCCTTCACCGACGAGACCCAGCAGGCGGAAGTGATCCGGGCGCTCACCCGTGCGGCAAAGGGCGAGGCAACGGTGCTGAAGGTCGAGAAGAAGCCCAAGTCCCGGTCGCCGGCGGCACCGTTCATCACCTCGACGCTGCAGCAGGAAGCGGTGCGCAAGCTCGGCATGTCGGCCGATCGCGCCATGCGCACGGCGCAGCAGCTGTACGAGGGCATCGACATCGACGGCGGGACGGTGGGCCTCATCACCTACATGCGTACCGATTCCACTAACCTCGCCGCCGAGGCGGTACGCGAGATCCGCGAATATGTGCGCAAGAATTTCGACGCGTCCTACCTGCCGAAAGCCGCCGCAGAGTACCGCAGCAAGTCCAAGAACGCCCAGGAAGCCCACGAAGCGATCCGTCCGACCTCGATCTTCCGCACACCTGAGCAGCTGCGCGCTCACCTGACTCCGGAACAGGCGCGTCTGTACGAGATGATCTGGAAACGTACGCTGGCCTGTCAGATGGCGGCCGCACGTTTCGACACGACGGGCATCGACATCGGCGTAGGAAAGAACGATGCCGTGTTCCGCGCCACCGGCCAGGTGCTGGTGTTTCCCGGCTTTATCGCGGTGTACCAGGAGGGCGCTGATGACACCGCCGACGAGGGCGACGAGCGCTTGCCGGCGCTCGAGGAGGGGGAGCAAATTCCGGTGGACCGGATCGCTGGCCAGCAGCACTTCACCCTGCCGCCGCCTCGCTACACCGAGGCCAGCCTGGTGAAGAAGCTCGAGGAGTACGGAATCGGCCGCCCGTCGACCTATGCAAATATCATTTCCACTCTGCTGGATCGAGGCTACAGCATTTTGGACAAGAAGCGTTTCGTGCCGACCGACCTGGGTCGGCTGGTGAACGGCTTTCTCACGGCTCACTTCGGCCGCTATGTCGATTACGCCTTCACCGCCGAGATGGAGGAGGAGCTCGACCAGATCTCCAATGGCGAGCTGGACTGGATGAAGGTGCTGCGCGAGTTCTGGCAGCCTTTCGTCGGCAACCTGCAGGAAAAGGGAGAGACCGGCCGCGGCGTGCCGCTTCCGGCCTCCGAGCCGATCGTGTCCAACTGGAAGGACTACGCCGACCGCGTGTTGAGCGATGCCTGGCGCGCAGCTGGCCAGCCTGTCGAGACCTGCCCCAAGTGCAGCAGCCTCGTCTTGCTGCAAAATAGTCGGCGCGGACTGTTTGTCGGGTGCAGCGCCTATCCCAAGTGCGACTACACGCGGCCCTGGGATTCGCCGCCGGTGGAGGGCGTACCCCTGGGAGTCGACCCGGACACGAGCCTGCCGATTACTCTGCTTAAAGGCCCGTTCGGCTACTACGTGCAGCTTGGACCGAACGTGGAGGGCACCAAGCCGAAACGCGCCAAGTGGCCGCAGGAATGGGCAATCCCGCGCGAGGCGTCGGACGAGGTGCTGCAGAAGTCGCTACGGCTTCTGTCCCTGCCGCGCAGTTTGGGCAATCATCCGGAAACGGGCAAGCCGGTGGAGGCGAGCATCGGGCGATTCGGTCCGTACTTGAAGCACGATTCGAATTTCAAATCCATCCCCAAGAGCGAGAGCGTCTACGACATCAACCTGGAGCGTGCAGTGCAACTGCTTTCACAACCGAAGACACAGCGTGGCGGGGGAGGCCGTTCCCTCGGGGAGCATCCCATCGATCAGAAGCCGGTCGTCGTCATGGACGGACGATATGGCCCCTACATCAAGCATGGCAACGTCAACCTGACCATTCCCTCGGAGTACGATCCCGCCACGCTGACACTCGACGACGCGGTGGATCTGCTGGCCGAGAAGGCCGCCATGGAACTGGCGAAGTCTGGCAGCACCGCCTCGCCGACGCCTCTGGCGGCGCAAGGCCCTGCCGGCATCGGCGCGCACGCAGGGCGCGGGCGCGGTAACCGGGCGGGTCAGGGCATGCACCCGGGCAAGCCGCCCGGCAACGGAGGCGGTCGTCGTCCGCATGGGGAACGCGGCCAAGGCAGCGGGCGGCCCGCCGGGAACGCCAAGGCTGCCGGCGGTCAGGCTCGGCAACCGGCCCGGAAGGCAAGTCCGCCACGACGCGCCCCGAAGGGCCCGAGAGGGCGCAAGCCGAGCTGAGATCCGGCCGGGCTTGCGTCCACGCGGTTCACGGGACGGACGCAGCACTCAGACGTCGAGATTGCGCACGCCCAGTGCGTTGGCTTCGATGAACGCGCGGCGTGGCTCCACCATGTCGCCCATCAGGGTGGTGAAGATCTCGTCGGCAGCCAGCGCATCCTCGATCTGGGCACGCAGCAGACGACGCGAACCCGGATCCATGGTGGTTTCCCAGAGCTGCTCGGGATTCATCTCGCCCAAGCCCTTGTAACGTTGCACCGTCAGCCCATTCTTGGCCTGATCGAGCAGCCAGTTCATCGCCTGCCCGAAATCGGTCACCGCGAGCTTGTGATCGCCGCGTTGAACGTAGGCACCCGGCAGAATCAGGCCTTCCAGCATCTTGGCGGTGCGGCGTATCTGCGCGTAGTCGCCGCTATCGACGAAGTCCTGATCGAGGAACCCCGAGCGGATGTTGCCGTGAACATTTCGGCGCACCACGAGCCGGTGCGCTTCCAGTGCTTCGTCGAACCTTGCTTCGACCGTGACCTGCGCCTGCGCAACCGCTTCCGACAGCGCGCGGGCACTGCGCGCTGCTTCCTCTGCATTGCCCAGGGAGATCTCCGCCCCCTTGAGCAAAGCATTGAGCACGCTCGGGTCGATACGCCGTGAAAGCCGGTCGATGACGGCTTCCGCCAGGATGTAGGCGCGCGCAACCTCCGCCAGCGCCTCGCCTGCGAGAGCGGAACTGTCCTCGGACGGGAACAACTGCGCGTCTTTCAGCGCGAGCTTCAGGAGATAGTCCTTGAACTCGTGATCATCCTTGAGATAGCGCTCCTCGCGGCCGTGCTTGACCTTGTACAACGGCGGCTGCGCGATGTAGATGTGCCCGCGTTCGATCAAATCGGGCATCTGCCGATAGAAGAACGTGAGCAGGAGCGTGCGGATGTGGGAGCCGTCGACATCCGCGTCGGTCATGATGATGATCCGGTGATAGCGCAGCTTGTCGACCCGATACTCGTCCTTGCCGATGCCGGTTCCCAATGCGGTGATCAGCGCCGCAATCTCCTGCGACGACAGCAGCTTGTCGAATCGCGCCTTCTCCACGTTCAGGATCTTGCCCTTCAGTGGCAGGATCGCCTGGAACTTGCGATCGCGTCCCTGCTTTGCCGAGCCGCCGGCGGAATCGCCCTCCACCAGGTACAACTCGGATTGCGCCGGGTCCTTCTCCTGGCAGTCGGCGAGTTTGCCTGGAAGCCCGAGGCCGTCGAGCACGCCCTTGCGGCGCGTCATCTCGCGCGCCTTGCGCGCTGCTTCGCGCGCGCGGGCCGCCTCGACGATCTTGCCTACGATGATCTTGGCATCGTTCGGATGCTCCATCAGGAAATTCATCAACCCTTCCGACACAGCCTCCTCCACCACCGGGCGGACCTCCGATGACACCAGCTTGTCCTTCGTCTGCGACGAGAACTTCGGATCCGGAAGCTTGATCGACAGCACGCAGGTCAGACCCTCCCGCATGTCGTCACCGGTGGTCTCCACCTTGGCCCGCTTGGCAAGATCGCTCTGGTCGATGTACTGGTTGAGCGTTCGCGTCATGGCAGCGCGAAGTGCAGTCAGGTGACTGCCGCCATCGCGCTGGGGAATGTTGTTGGTGAAGCAGAGCACCGATTCCTGGTAGGAATCGTTCCACTGCATTGCGACTTCCACGCCGATCCGGTCGCGCTCCGAACTTACATGAAACACGTTCGGATGCAGCACCGTCTTGGTGCGATTCACGAAGTCCACGAACGCTTTGATGCCGCCGACGAATTGGAACAACTCCTCCTTTCCGCTGCGCTGGTCGACCAGTTCGATGCGTACGCCGTTGTTCAAGAAGGACAGTTCGCGCAGCCGCTTGGCGAGAATGTCGTAGTGGAACTCCACATTGCCGAAGATCGCAACGCTCGGCATGAAGTGCACCTCTGTGCCGCGGCGATCGGTCGCGCCGCCTTCTCGCAGGGGTGCGACCGTTTCGCCGTTGCGAAACTCCATCTGCTGAACCATGCCGTCACGCCGGATGGTCAGGCGCAGCCATTCTGACAAGGCATTGACGACGGACACACCGACACCGTGCAGCCCGCCCGAGACCTTATAGGAGTTGCTGTCGAACTTCCCGCCGGCATGCAGGACGGTCATGACGATCTCGGCGGTGGAACGTCCCAGTTCGTCGTCGGGATGCACTTCCGTTGGAATGCCGCGACCGTTATCGACGACGCTGATCGAGTTGTCGGAGTGAATCACGACGCGGATGTCGTCGCAATAGCCGGCCAGTGCTTCGTCGATGGCATTGTCGACCACCTCGAACACCATATGGTGCAGGCCGGTCCCGTCACTGGTATCCCCGATGTACATCCCGGGACGTTTGCGCACTGCCTCGAGCCCCTTCAGGACCTTGATGCTCTCGGCGTTGTAATCGGATGCTGGTTGCTGCATGGAGTCTGCCGGTACTGATCTGTTCAAGTGTGGTGATGTGGTGGCGTGGAGGATGGAGCGTGGTCAGATGCGCATGGGCATGACGACGTACTTGAAGTTCGCGTCGTCCGGCACCGTGACGAGCATGCTCGAGTTGGCGTCTCCAAGCCAGCAGTCGATGCGCTCGGCCGGGACGTTGCTCAGCACGTCGAGCAGGTAGCTCACGTTGAACCCGATGTCGATCGGCCCGCCGCTGAACGTGATCTCGAGTTCTTCCTCGGCCTCCTCCTGCTCGGTATTGCTGCTGATGATCCGAAGACTGCTCTCGCTGATCAGCCAGCGCACGCCGCGGAACTTCTCGTTGGACAGGATCGCCGCCCGTTGAAGCGCCTGCTGCAGCGTCTGGCGGTCCAACTCGAAGTGACGCTTGTAACCGGAGGGAATGACCTTCTGGAAATCCGGGAATTTTCCGTCCACCACTTTGGAGATGAGTTCGACGCTGCCGATGGTGAAGGCCACCTGATTGTCGCGGATGTCGATCTGGACGGACGCGTCCGTGTCGGCAAGCAGTTTCCAGACTTCGAGCGCCGCCTTTCGCGGCAGGATCACCTCGACCTTCTCCTGCTCCACGTCCAACGGCATCGTGGCCCATGCGAGCCGATGGCCGTCCGTTGCCACGAGGGTGAGTTCCTTCCCGGCAAGGCAGATCAGCAGACCGTTGAGGTAGTAGCGGATGTCCTGCTGCGCCATCGCGTAGTGAACCAACCCGAACAGGCGCTTCAATGCCTTCTGCGGCACCTCCAGGTGCCGGGTTGCACTCGCGTCCGCGCTGGCGAGCTTGGGAAAGTCCTGGGCCGGAAGCGTCTGCAGGGAGAACTTGCTCTTGCCGGCTTTGAGTTGCATGCGTTTGTCTTGAAGGTCGACGCTCAGCGTGGATCCCTCAGGAAGCGCTCGCAGGATGTCCTGCAGTTTGCGCGCGGACACCGTCGTCGCCTCGCGCGTCCCGCCGATATCCGTATCGGCCCGACAACACACTTGAATCTCGAGATCGGTTGCCGTTAACGCAAGCACACCGTCGCGTAGCTCCACCAGCACGTTCGAGAGGATGGGAAGTGTGTGACGGCGCTCGACCACGCCACTGACGGCCTGGAGGGGAAGCAGAACGACGTCGCGCTGGATGTTTATTGATGTCATTTCTCTTCCTGATAAGAACAAATAAGCCTTTCGTTCTTCTGTGGATTAGTCGTCTTGAGCCGGTGGAACATGGGCAGCGGGTCGATGCGATCCTGTGGATGACGCCGTGACCCGCTGTGTAGGAATTGTGGACGAAAGCGCGCAATGGACGTTTGCGACGGTTTATCCACCTCCTGTCCCGGGGTTCTCAACTGCGCAGTACCTGTAGCAGGGCGTCGAAATCGCGCGCGATTTCCGGCGCATCCTGGCGCAACTGCGCGATCTTCCTGCACGCATGCAGAACCGTGGTGTGGTCCCGTCCTCCGAACGCCTCGCCGATGTCCGGAAGGCTCAATTGCGTGAGTTCCTTCGCGAGAGCCATGGCCATCTGACGTGGTCGTGCGACGTTACGGGAGCGTCGCTTCGAATACATCTCGGCCACCTTGATCTTGTAGTAGTCCGCGACCGTGCGTTGGATGTTCTCCACGGAAATCTGGCGGAACTGCAAGGCAAGAAGATCCTTCAGCGCCTCGCGCGCCAGATCGACGCTGAGTCCCTGGCTGACGAAACGCGAGTACGCAATGACTCGTTTGAGCGCTCCTTCGAGTTCGCGCACGTTGGATTGAACGTGCTTCGCGATGAAGAATGCGACGTCTTGAGGCAGGGCAATACGTTCGGCCTCGGCCTTCTTCAGCAGGATAGCGACGCGCATCTCGAGCTCGGGCGGCTCGATCGCCACGGTGAGGCCCCAGCCGAAGCGGGAGATCAGGCGGTCTTCCATGCCGCTGATCTCCTTGGGATAGGTGTCGCAGGTGATGATCAGCTGCTTGTGCGCCTCGATCAGAGCATTGAAGGCATAGAAGAATTCTTCCTGCGTTCGCGTCTTTCCGCTGAAGAACTGGATATCGTCGATCAGCAGCAGGTCGAGCGAGTGGTAATACTTCTTGAAGCCATCGAAGGCCTTGTGCTGGTAGGCGCGCACGACGTCGGAGACGTACTGCTCGGCGTGTATGTAGCGGGTCCTCGCACCAGGCTGGTGCTGCTGAACCAGATTGCCGATCGCCTGGAGCAGGTGCGTCTTGCCCAGACCCACGCCGCCGTAGATGAACAGCGGGTTGTAGGCAGTCCCCGGGTTCTCCGCCACTTGTATTGCCGCTGCGCGAGCCAGCTGGTTGGCCTTTCCCGTGACGAAGGTGTCGAAAGTGAATGCCGGATTGAGGCGGGATGCTTCCCGACCGTTCAGCTGCAAGCCGTCGATCCCACGGGCTGCGTCCGGGCGCTGCTTTCCCCGGCGCTCGGTTTCGAGCTGCGGAGATGCCGCCTCTACCGTGCGCGGCTGGCCGAGTTCGAGCATAACCGTGCACTCGCTGCTGTCGCTGTCGCGGGCAAATTTCTCGATCGTCGGAAGAAATCGATCCTTCACCCACTGCAGGACGAATCGATTGGGCGCTTCGACCAGGAGCCGGCCGCCCTCGCGCCGCGCGCGCAGCGGCTCGATCCAGGTGCGAAACTGCTGCGGCGGCAGCACTTCCTGGAAGTGGGTGAGGCACTTGGTCCACAACGCGTCCATCGGGTCGAACGAGCGCAAGAAAGAAGGTGGATGACGAAAAGACGACGTGGCGAGCGAAGTTCGACAGTCTAACAGCCGATGACGGACTTATCCACAGGCTCGCCGACTTCCGCACACGATCTCGGTTGACAACTTGCGCTCGCAAGCATGTAATAGCAGGCTTTCTCGAAAGAATTCAGGCAGGGGGTTTCACATGAAGCGCACTTACCAGCCTTCCAAGGTCCGCCGTGCTCGCACCCATGGGTTCCGTGCTCGGATGAAGACACTCGGCGGGCGCAAGGTGTTGAATGCCCGTCGCGCCAAGGGCCGGAAGCGGCTTGCTGTCTAGCGTTTCACTGGCTCGGGCCGCCTGCGCGACGTCCCCGATCCTTGCCGTCCCTTCACGGGTTTAGATGGAATAGGCGACTGCACACGCCCTCGCAGTATCGGCTGGCAATGCGGGGCAGGCGGCACAGCGGCAGGTGGTTCACCGTCTTCGCCATCCCGAACGGGCTGCCGCATCACCGTCTCGGGCTGGTGGTGGCGAAGCGCCTGACCCGAACGTCGGTCTCCCGCAATGCGGTCAAGCGCATGGTTAGGGAGATTTTCAGGACGCGAGCGCATCCGCAGGAGGGCGTCATCTGTCACGATTTCGTGGTCCAATTGCGTACGCTGCCAGCCGACGTTCGCTCAGGACGTGGAGAACTTGCAGGGCTTCTCGAGAAAGCTGCTGGCTCGCCATCCCGCAAGTGAATCGAATCGGCGTCGTCCTGATCCGGATCTACCAATGGACCCTGGGCCCTTTGATCGGCCCGCGGTGCAGGTTTCATCCGACCTGCTCGGACTACGCCATCGAAGCCCTGTCCCGGCATGGCGCCACTCGAGGCACCGCGCTCGCGCTGCGGCGTTTGGCGAAATGCCACCCGTGGCACCCCGGCGGGGTTGACCCGGTACCCTGAATCTTCAATCTGACGATGGATAGCTTTCGCCTGATCACCGGTGCCGTCTTTGCGATCACCGTCTTCATGCTGTTCGATGCATGGATGCGGGAGCGCGCCCCCGCGCCCCCCGTGCCGCAGGCAGGGCAGTCAGTACCGGCTGCCCAGCAGCCGCCCGCTCCTTCGGTGGGTGCCGCGACAGGCACCGCGGCGCCGACCTTACCGGGACAAGGCTCGGCTGAGAGCGCGGGGCAGCGTATCCGCGTGCGCACGGACACACTCTCCGTCGAGATCGACACCAACGGCGGATTCGTTCGTCACGTCGAACTCCTGCAGCACCGCGCGCGCGAACATGCGGACCAGAACTTCGTCCTCCTCGACGCCGCAGGACAGCATACCTACGTCGCTCAGAGCGGTCTCGCCACACCCGGGCTGCCGAACCACAACTTCAGGTTCACCGCGGAACAGGCCGAATACTCGCTGGCGCCGGGCGGGAACGAGGTGAAGGTGGTTCTGCATGCGCAGGGAGAGGCCGGAACGCTGCAGAAGACCTTCACCTTCAAGCGCGGCAGTTACCTCATCGACGTGGACCTTGCCGTAACCAATACCGGCAGCCAGTCTCTGGATGCGCACGCCTACTTCCAACTCGTGCGGGACCAGTCGCCTCCGGAAGGTGCATCCAAGGTCATGCCGACGTACAACGGCGTCGAGATTTACACCGATGAGCAGAAGCTGACGAAGGTCACGTTCGAGGATGCGGCCGAGGGGGATGCCAAGTTCCCGTCGCGGAGCGCGAACGGGTGGGTGGCCATCGTGCAGCACTACTTCCTCGCGGCATGGCTGCCAGCCGCCGGGGTCGAGCGGGAGTTCTTCGTTCGCAAGCTCGACAACGGCCTGATTGCAGCCGGCGTCATCGTTCCGATCGGCTCGATCGAGCCGGCCGCGACCAAGAGCTATGGTGTACCGCTCTACGTCGGTCCTCAGGAGCAGGATCGGCTCCAGGGCCTTGCGCCGGGCCTCGAGTTGGCGGTCGACTACGGTTGGTTGCGGGTCGTGGCAGTGCCGTTGTTCTGGGTGTTGAGCAAGATCCACGACTACGTGAACAACTGGGGGGTGGCGATCATCATCCTCACCGTGCTCATCAAGCTGGCGTTCTATCCGCTGAGCGCCGCCAGCTACAAGTCGATGGCACGCATGAAGGTGGTGGCCCCCAAGCTCCAGAAGCTCAAGGAGCGTTACGGCGACGATCGGCAGAAGCTGCACCAGGCGATGATCGATTTGTACAAGACGGAGAAGATCAATCCGTTGGGCGGCTGTCTCCCCATCGTCGTGCAAATCCCGGTGTTCATCGCCCTGTACTGGGTCCTGCTCCTTAGCGTGGAACTGCGGCACGCGCCTTTTTATCTATGGATCAAAGACTTATCTACACCCGATCCATACTACATCCTGCCCGTGCTGATGGGGGCCACGATGTTCATCCAGACGTGGCTGAACCCGACGCCGCCTGACCCGATGCAGGCGCGACTGATGAAGATCATGCCGATTGCCTTCAGCGTCTTCTTCTTCTTCTTCCCTGCGGGCCTGGTGCTCTACTGGCTCGTGAATAACGTACTCTCGATCGCGCAACAGTGGCACATCACTCGAACCATCGAGCGCGCGAAGACCGCGCATGGAGCAGCGTGACCTCATCGCGGCGATAGCCACCGGGGCAGCCGCGGGAGCCATCGGCGTCATTCGTCTTTCGGGCGCCTCGCTGCACGGCCTGTTTCCGGCGCTTCTCGGGCGCCGGCAGTTGGAACCACGGGTCGCAACGCTCTGCAGCTTTCTGGATGCGCAGGGCGAGGCCCTGGATCAGGGCCTCGCCCTGTATTTCCCGGGGCCGGCGTCCTATACCGGCCAGGATGTTCTGGAACTCCAGGGACACGGTGGGCAGGCGGTGTTGGAGGCCCTGCTGGGGCGCTGCTTCGAGCTGGGTGCACGTCCCGCACGTCCGGGGGAGTTCACCTATCGTGCATTCCTGAATGGGCGAATGGATCTGGCTCAGGCGGAGGCGGTCGCCGATCTGATCGAGGCGAAATCGGCCGCCGCGGCACGATCTGCGGTGCGTGCGTTGTCGGGCACGTTCTCCAGCACGATGCAGGCAATCGTGGCGAAGGTCAGCCGGGTGCGCGTCCTCGCCGAGGCGCATCTGGACTTTCCGGAGGAGGATCTGGACGCGTTTCCACGAGCAGCCGCAGTGACCCTGCTCGATGAGATCGCCTCCGACTTGCAGGCGCTGAAGCAAGCCGCCAAGCGAAGCCAGCTTCTTCGCGGTGCGCGCGTGGTGCTGGCGGGAGCCCCCAACGTCGGAAAGTCCAGCCTGCTGAACCGACTCGCTGGCGAGGAGGTGGCTATCGTCACACCATTTCCGGGTACGACCCGCGACGTCGTACGCGGGAGCATTCAGCTTCGCGGTATTGCCGTGGAACTCCTCGATACCGCGGGTCTCCACGAGTCAACGGATCCGATCGAGCAGATCGGTATGCAGCGCACATTTTCCAGCGTAGACGACGCTGATCTCGTCCTCGCCGTCGAGGACTGCACGAGCGCGTCGACACCGCTGTTCACGCGGCCACGTATACCCGTGCTGCGGGTGATCAACAAGATCGATCTCCTGCAAGGCAGCCTGCCGGCGGCAAACGGGGATGAGCTCCCGGTGTCTGCGGTGACAGGATCAGGGATTGAGCGCCTCAAAGACGTGATGGCAGAAAGGCTTGGCTTGGGCGAACTGGAAGAAGGGACCTTCCTGGCGCGAGAGCGCCACATGCGTCAGCTGGACATTGCGATGCACCATCTGGATGCATCGCGGGCGACGGCCGATCTGGTCTTACTTGCGGAAGATCTCCGGCTGGTGCAAGAAGCGTTGGGCGAGATCACCGGCCAAGTCACCACCGAAGCGCTGCTGGGACAGATCTTCTCCGAGTTCTGCATCGGCAAGTAGCGCACGTTGTTTCACGTGGAACCGTTCCACGTGAAACATCCCTTCTATATCATTGGCAACTCGGTGGGTAGCGTTCATGCACTGGACAGACACGTTCGATGTCGTGGTAATCGGGGGAGGGCACGCCGGGACCGAGGCGGCGCTTGCCGCGGCTCGCCTTGGGTGTCACACCCTGCTGTTGACTCATACCATCGACACACTCGGCCAGATGTCGTGCAATCCCTCGATCGGTGGAATTGGTAAGGGCCACCTGGTGCGCGAGATCGATGCGCTAGACGGCGTCATGGCTCGCGCCGCCGATGAGGCGGGTATCCAGTTCCGTACCTTGAATGCCAGCAAAGGCCCCGCTGTGCCCGCCACCCGCGCGCAAGCCGATAGGGTGGT
>JAEZCG010000231.1 GCA_023430065.1 Pseudomonadota bacterium
GCGTGGTTTGACACCCCTCGCGCCCATCCTTAAAATGCCGTTCTTTTTTGCGGGCGGTTAGCTCAGCCGGTAGAGCAGCGGACTTTTAATCCGTTGGTCGCGAGTTCGAATCTCGCACCGCCTACCATCCGTCCGACCTCGTCGCAGCATCGCTGCAAGCACTCCTGCGGGCCGTTAGCTCAGCTGGTAGAGCAGTGGACTCTTAATCCATTGGTCGAAGGTTCGAATCCTTCACGGCCTACCACGCATTCCTCGTCGTCTGGCATCGACGGCGGCTACTTCCGCGCTCGCCGTCCCTGCAGATATGCACCGCTGGTCTGACTGATCCACGCAGAGATGGCGAGCAGGATGGGCGTGGCCAGTTCCAGCCCTTCCTCGAACGAATCGGTCAGTCCGATCAGCCATTGCGGACGCGCGAGGTGGAAGATCTCGGTCAGGACCGCTGCAGAACGGTCGAGTGCCTTGCCGAACACCAGCAGCCCCGCGCCGACCAGCAGCCACATCCCGGCGCGCGTGTTCAGACCTCGGCGCGCGTAGAGGAAGCGGACCACGACGTATGCGGCGTAGACGATCAGGCACAGAATCGCGATCGCCGCGATGGCCGCGATGACGCGCTCGGAAAGGGCAATGGAACCGTCGCGGTAGTAGTTCAGCTTCGAGATGCTGCGTGTGGTGAATGCCTTGTGCAGATCGGCTTCACGCGCCGCAAACAGCAGGTAGAGCACGGTGAATGCGGCGGCTGTCGTGCCGAACGGGCGTACACGCACGACGATGACCGCGGCCGCTGCAATCCAGCCGAGCAGGGAGAGTCGCTCGAATGGACCGGTCTCGGCGAACATGGCATCGAAGGTGCCGGGCGCCAGCGTGAACGGCAGCAACGCCAGCATCGCCGCATAGGCGGCAACGAGCACCAGAACAGCCTTGTCGAATCGTGTCATGCCGATCTTCGCCTCGAATCGCCCGTTGCGATTCACTCGCCGAGCAGCTCGCGGTACAGCGCGCGGTAGCGCCCGATGATCGTCGCCTCTCCGTAGTCGATCGTCGCACGGCGTGCGCCGTTCTCGACGAGCTGCGTACGCAGCGCCTCATCGCACACAATCCGCCGCATGCCCTGGGCGAGGGCCTCGGGATCCTCGCATGGCACCACCCAGGAATCCTCCCCGTGCACGGTGATCTCGCGCGCGCCGCGAAACGCGGTCGCCAGCAGCGGCTTGCGATATGCCCAGGCTTCCAGGATAACGTTCCCCATCGGTTCGGCATCGAGCGACGGGAACACGACCGTGTCGGCCAGGTGATACCACTGTGCCGGCTCCTGCTGCCATCCCGCCCACACGATCCGATCGGCGATGTCCAGTTGTGTGGCCTGTTGCTCCAGCTGCGCACGCAGGCCGCCATCGCCGAGCAGGATCAGGCGCGGCCGCCGGCCGTCGATCTCTCGCGGCAGGCGGGCGAAGGCGCGAAGCAGGTTGGCGTGCCCCTTGAACCAGACGAAGCGCGCCGGATGCAGCATCAGCCAGTCGGACGGTTGCGCACCGATGCGCGTGCGCAGTGCCGCCACCTGCGCATCGTCGCGGGCGATCGGCTCGTCCGCGAAATTGTCGATGTGGAAGACTCGCTTGGACGGCAGTCCCTGCTGCACCATCCAGTCGCACAGCGCGCGCGTGTTGCCGATCCAGGCGTGCGCGTGCCGGTACTGATGAATCTTGTAGTAGCCGCCCAGCCTGGCGACGTGCACCTTCGCGGGATCGCGAGGAAGGTGCGTCAGGCGCGTGGCACGGCCCATATAGGTCTGCACAATGCGCGCACTGCTGCGCCGGGCAAAACGGCTGACCTGCCAGCGGGAGACCGGATCCCACACGGTGCGCATGGGCCGCTGGGCAAAGGGGATGCCGGAGAGATGGTGGCGGGCAAGGTCGCTGTCGGTGCGCACCAGCCCTTCGACCGAATCGCCGGCACGCTGCATCGCGCGCAGGAAGCGTACGAACCACCGTTCAGCCCCGCCCATTTCACGCGTGCCGATGATGTGCAGAGAGTGAATCACGAGGTGCGCGGGTGCGCGCAGGTCACGAACCGGAAGCGCGAATGGTAGCCGAGATCGGGGATCGGGTGCCGCTCAACGGTCGAGGACACGCAGCACCTCGTGCATGACCATTGCCGGCGTGATCTGGCGCAGGCAGTCGAACGCGCCGCCGCAGGTCGGATGGCGGCGGCATGGGGAGCAGGCCAGTCCCAACCAGATCACCCGAGCGTCGTCGCGCCCCGTGTCGAGATAGGGTCGGGTGGAGCCGAACAGCGCCACGGTGGGGCGCGCGAGGGCGATGCCCATGTGGGTCAGGCCGGTGTCCACTCCGATCACCAGCCGTGCGCCGCGAACCACTGCCATCGCCTCGCCCAGTCCGGTGCGCCCGGTCAGGTCGACGATCCCTTCTGCGTTCGATCGCAGCGCCTGGGCGCGCGTCCGGTCTGCGGGCGCGCCGAGCAAGACCACCGGCAAGCCCAGCCGCGCTTCGAGGTCGCGCGCGAGTTCCTGCCATGCGTCGTCGAACCAGTGCTTCTGCGCGCGCGTGGTGAATGGGGCGAACACCACATAGCCGCCTCGCGCCAAGCCGTGCGCGGCGAGCAGCGCGTCGGCGCCTGCTTCGGCTGCGGCGGGCACGTGCAGCATCGGCCGGAAGGGTTCGTGGCGCAGGCCCAGTGCCTGTGCCAGGTGCTGGTATTCCGAGCCGATCCGCTCGATGCGTCCGTGCCCGGTGACGACCTCGGTCATCAGCAGCCGGCTGCCCTCGCGGGAGTTCAGGCCGACGCGTCTGGGCGCCCCCGACAGCCACGCCAATGCGCCGCTCTTGAGCAGTCCTTGCAGGTCGAGCACGAGCTGGAAGCGCTGCGCGCGCAACTGTGCCCGAAACGCCTGCACCGCACGCAGCAACGCTCCGTAGCGGCGTGAGCGCCACAGCTGCCGCCAATGCCGGCGCGGCCAGGCGAGCACCTCGTCGATCGCCGGATGGGCGCACAGCAGGTCCTGCAACCCGTCCTCCACGAGCCATGTCAGGTGCGCACGCGGGTAGCGCTCGCGCAATGCGCTGGCCAGGCCCGAGGCGAAGACGATGTCGCCGATGGCCGAGGTGCGCACCACGAGGATGCGGTCGGGGCTGTCAGGCGAGTTGCTCACTTGCGCGGCCCGTGCGAAGGCGGGCTGGCATACAGCAGCACGCTGAACAGCACGAACATGAGCGAAGTGTTGGTGCGCCAGAGATAGGATTCCAGCGCGCAGACGAGCAGGAACAGAACGGGCAGTGCCACGCGCAACCGGTCCAGCCCATCCGAACGGGGCAGGCGCAGCAGCGCCGGCGGCAGGAGCGCGAGCATCAGGGTGATGCCGCCGAGGAGTCCGGTCGTCGTGAGCGCCAGCAGATACTGGCTGTGCGGATTGTGGGTGGGGTCCCAGGCGGGGGTGTGACGGGCGTTGACGATCCGGTACGTCTCCTCGAAGTCGCCGGTGCCCACGCCGGTGAGGGGATGCTCGGAGAAGATGCGCCAGGCGTTGATGTTGTAGACGATGCGCAGGCTCACCGCGTCGTTGACCGCGTTCTCGTAGTCGGACAATTGGTGCAGCGCGCTGTCCGTACGTTCCCTGAAGTACTCGCTGCCGCCATAGGCGATGGCGAACACGCTCGCCATCACGGCGACGGCGCCGATGCTGCCGAGCACGGGGTGTCGCGCGAACTTCTGCAGCGTGAGCAGCCCCATCAGGACGATGAAGGCGAGTTGACCGGTGCGGCCTCCGGAGATGAGCAGGTTTCCGGCCGTGAGCAGGAGCGAGATTCCGAACAGCGTGCGCAGGCGCCTTGCACCGAACAGCAGTTCGTGGCCGGCGACATAGGCCGCCAGCGCCAGGACCGGTGTGTACATGATCCTGTCCACGAAGGGCGCCGTGTCCCGCTCGTCCTTGTCGACGCGAATTCCCTCCGGCAGGAAGTCGAACACGTGCAGCTGCAGCCAGTTGTAGTAGGCGAGCAGCTCGCACATGGTGACGCCTACCAGGAACGCGCCCAGGTAACGCCAGCGATGCTCGGGACGCGCCACCGTCAGCAGGACGGGCGAGAGCAGGAAGAACATCGCACGGCTGACCATGCGACGGCCGTCCTCGAAGTCCTCGGTCCACAGCAGGCCGAGGGGGAGGATCCAGAAGTAGGCCTGGAATGCCCAGAATACGCTGTTGCCGCGCAGCGCCTGCCATTTCAGGGCGAATCGCCCTTCCACAAGCCACAGCAGCAGGATCGCCAGCATCAGCCAGTAGGCTGGTGCGATCGTCGTTGGGATGACGAAGAACAGACCAGCGAGCAACCAGGAATTGACATCCGGCGCGGCGGCGCGCAGCGCGGAAAGACTCATCGCATCTCCACGCCGCAGGTCTCGAATGCCGCGCGCATCGACGCCTCCTCCTGGGCGGACTTGAAGCGCACCTGGTCCCAGCCGAAGGCGACCACGCGCGTGTCGCCGCCGTAGATCTGGCGTGCGAACAGCAGCGCGGACGATCGCACACCGACCACGAAGCGGTACGTCTGCCTGCTCATGTAGGACTCGAGTGCCTCGTTCGGTTCCACCACCCGATAGGCGGGCTGGTTCAGTTCGCGGTTGGGGTCCTTGGGGTGGCCTTTGTAGTCGATTTGGTGCGCGCCTTGTGAAATGAGCCAGTCGGCGATCTGGCGGGCCACCGCGTCGCGATCGCGCGCCTCCATCAGCCCCGCGCCCACCAGCGGCTGCCCGATGACCAGCGCGCGCATCGCACTCGAAGCGTTTTGGGCCGGGGCGCGGTCGGTGAGCGGCGGCAGCACGATCGTCTTCGCGGGGTCGTACTCGTGCGGCAAGCCGGGCAGGACGTAGATGCGATCGCAGAATGGTGCGTCGGACCCGATGCGGTCGCCCGAGAAGCACCAGTAGCGCAGCTCCGGCGCGACCAGTGCGCGCAGCCGACGCAGGCGCTGGAGCGCACGCTTGAGGGGAGTGAGCGGATAGCGGCGCACGCTGAGCAGCCCGTCCGGAAGGATGCGCGCATGCATGGCCGGATGGCCGCACAGGGGCGGCAGGCCGTGCAGGAAGTAGTTGATGGCCTCCGTGTCGAACACGGCACTGTGGATGTGCAGGCGATCGCAGCGGCCGACCAGTTCGGCGATCATGCGCAGGTTCGCGCGCAGGCGGCGATGGCGACCGAACGCTCCCGGCATCGGATGGAAGCGTGGCCACGGCATGTAGCGCGCGGCGTCCCACTCGCTGCGCCGGACCGCCGGCTCGACGCCGGGCTTGTACCAGATCAGCACCTGCCGCGCGCCGCGCTCGAAATCGGTAGCGATGCGCCGCGCTGCGAGATACTGCAGCGGCGAGGCGACGAAGTAGAGCGCGACGGCCGATTCGGACACGTGACCTTGCATCGGGTTGGAGGCGCGATTCTATGCCGATCCGGGCATGCGGCGCGTGCTCCGGTTCGCGATCCCTCCGGCGCGACGCGGCAGCGTGGACAGTTCCAGTAGAATCGCCCTGGCCTCGATGGAAGAACGCACATTCAGCGCCTCGTAATCGTCATCCTGCGCCTGCTGGCGCGCCTGCCTCTGGGTACGTTCCACGTGCTGGGAGCGGTGGGCGGCCACCTCGCCTATGCCCTGTCGGGCCGCTATGCACGGCGGTTGCGCACCAACCTGCGAGCCAGTGGATTGTGCGCGAACGAGTCCGAGTTCCGGCGTGTATTGCGCGCCAACATCGCCGAGACCGGCAGGCAGGCTATCGAGAGCATTCCGCTGTGGTTCCGCGACGTACGCGAGGCGGCCAGCCTGGTGCGCGACGTGCGCGGAGAAGAGGCGGTGCGCGCCGCGCTGGCCGACGGACGCGGCGTCATCCTGCTGACGCCGCATCTCGGATGCTTCGAAGTCGCCGCGCTGTACGCGGCGCAATTCGTCCCCATCACCGTGCTGTACCGGCGTCCGCGCGTGGAGTGGCTCGACGGAATCATCGTGGCGGGGCGGGGGCGCGGCAACGTGCGCCTCGCACCGGCGAGCGCGAAGGGTGTGCGGCGCCTGCTCAAGGCGTTGCGCGACGGCGAGGCGATCGGGGTGCTGCCTGACCAGGTGCCGCGTTTCGGTGAGGGCATGTGGGTCGATTTCTTCGGGCGCCCGGCCTACACCATGACTCTGATCGGCCGCCTATGGGAAGTGACCCGGCCCGCGGTGTTCGTGGCCACCGCCGTGCGACGACCGCGAGCGGGCGGTTATGACATCGACGTCGAGCCGGTGGAGGGAGACCTGGCTGGCGCAGCGGGTATCCGCCGCTTGAACGCCGCAATCGAGCGCGCCGTGGCGCGTTGTCCCGAGCAGTATCTGTGGGCGTATTCGCGCCACAAGCGCCCCCCGGGCGCTCCGCCGCCACCGCAGGGCGAAACCGTATGACGCGCGCCTCTCCCCAAGGTGAGCGGCCGTGGCCGGCCTGGCCATCCGATGGGCGTCCGCCGGTGGCGGATGCGGTAGCGGTGTCGGTGGTGGTTCCGGTGTACGACGAGGCCGACAACATCGAACTGCTCGTCGCGCGTATCGAGGCCGCCCTGGTCCCGACCGGGCGCGCGTTCGAACTGATTTGCGTGGACGATGGCTCGCGCGACGCGACGCCCGCGCTGCTGTCGACGCTCGCCGCCGCGCGCCCCTGGCTGCGGCCCATACACCTGATTCGCAACTACGGTCAGTCCGCCGCCCTGCAGGCGGGATTCGATGTCGCCCGAGGCGACACGGTGGTCACCCTCGACGGCGACCTGCAGAACGATCCCGCCGATATCCCCCGGCTGCTCGACCTGCTCGACGCCGACGCGGCGATCGACGTCATTTCCGGCTGGCGCAAGGGCCGCAAGGACCAGGCGCTGTCCCGCCGATTGCCCTCGGCGATCGCCAACCGGATCGTCTCGCGGGTGACCGGCGTGCGCCTGCACGACTATGGCTGCGCGCTCAAGGTGTATCGGGCCGACGTCGTGCGCGACCTGCGTTTGTACGGGGAACTGCATCGCTTCATCCCCGCACTGGCCGCGGACGTCGGGGCGCGCATCGTCGAGGTCCCCGTGCAGCATCATCCGCGCACGCGCGGCCGCTCGAAGTACGGGCTCGACCGCACGCTGCGCGTCGTGCTCGATCTGCTGTGGATACGCTTCCTCATGCGCTTCCTGCACCGCCCGCTGCAGGCATTCGGCGGCATCGGCATGATTCTGCTCGGCGCGGGCGGCGTGGCGCTGACCTACCTCGCCGTGGGCAAGCTCGTGTTCGGCCACGCGATCGGCGGGCGGCCACTGCTTCTGCTGGGCGTGATGCTGGTGCTGATGGGGGTGCAGCTCATTGCCACCGGCGTGCTCGGTGAACTGCTCACCCGCATCTATCACGAGCCGCAGGGCCGCCCGCACTACCGTGTCCGCCCCCCGTTGGCCGCTGCCGCCCAGCCAGACCAGCGGGATACGGTGCGCGATGCCGGCGCTGATCGGTGAGGCCGGTGCACCGCGCCGCATCCTGCGTTCAGGCCATGCGGGACATCGCCGGCTCCCCTGCGCAGTCGGCCAAGCGCGTGACGAGGTCCCCCACGCGTGCCAGCGCGAGTTCGAGTCGCGACGACCACGGGTGCCCGCAGTTGAGCCGAACGAAGTTCGCATAGCGCCCGCTGGACGTGAACATCGGCCCGGGCGCGAGTGCGATGTCCTGCTCGCGCGCCGCACGGAACAGGGCCACCGCGTCGACCGCCTCGGGCAACTCCACCCATAGCACGAAGCCGCCCTGCGGGGCGGTGATCCGGCAGCCCGCAGGAAAGTGCTCGACCACGGCATCAGCGGTGCGCCGGACCTGCTGCGCGAAGGCCGCGCGCAACTTGCGCAAGTGATGATCGTAGCCGCCGTTGCCGATGAATGCCGCGATTGCCACCTGCGGCAGTTCGGGGGTGGTGATGGAGGTCATGAACTTGAGCATCTCCACGCGTTCGCGGAAGCGCCCAGGCGCGATCCAGCCGATGCGCAAGCCCGGGGCGAGGTTCTTGGTGAAGGAGCCGCACAGCAGCACGTTGCCGCTGCGGTCCCAGGCCTTGGCCACGAACGGCCGCGCGTCACCGAAGTACAACTCGCCGTAGATGTCGTCCTCGATCAGCGGAATGCCGCGCTGCTCCAGCATGCGCACGACGCTTTCCTTCTTCGCATCCGGCATCAGGCTGCCCAGCGGATTGCTGAAGTTCGGGATCAGCATCACTGCCTTGACCTGCCCGGGCACGCGCGTGGCCAGATCGAGCGCCTCGAGCGAGATCCCGTCGCGCGGATGGGTGGGGATCTCCAGCGCCCGCATCCCCAGGTTCTCGATCAACTGGAGCAACGTGAAGTAGGTCGGCGATTCGATGGCGATCGTATCGCCCGGTCCCGCAACGGCGCGCAGCGCCAGATTGAGCGCCTCGGTGCAACCGTTGGTGACGACGATCTCCTCGGGCGTCAGGCTGCAGCCGAACTCGACGCCGCGGCGTGCGATGGCGGCGCACAGCGCCGGATGGCCCATGGACATGCCGTAGTGCGAGATCAGGCCGGGACGACGGCGCGCCGCCCCGGCGATCAGCCGCGCCATCCGCTCACCGGGATACAGGGCGTCGGACGGCGTGGCACAGCCGAGCGGAGCCACGTCCGGTCGCTCGGAACAGGCGAGATACTCCATCACCAAGCCGCTGATGCCGACGAAGGCCGGTTTGCTGGGCGGAGAGGACAGCGCCGGCTCGGCCATGCGGCGTTGGGCGAGCACGAAGTAGCCGGATTTCGGGCGTGCCTCGATCAGTCGCTGATTCTCGAGCCAGCGGTAGGCCTGCATCGCGGTGGAAATGCTGACCTGATGCTGCGTCGACAGTTGGCGCACCGATGGCAGCCGATCACCGGCCTTCAGGCTGCCGGCCTGGATCGCCTCGGCGAGTCTGCCGGCAAGCTCCTGGTAGAGATGGGGAAAGCGTGCGTTCACGATGAGCGATCCTGGGTGAGGCAGCCCGATGACGCCAGGCACAATGCCGATGCACCTCGACCATAACAGATCCGGCTGACGGACATCTGTTACGGTGCAAGTTCCATTCTTCTGCGTCTGTTGTGCTCGCCAGGTGCGCTCTAGGATCTTTCCGAACACCGGGGAGATCGGGCTATGCTTACGCTGCAGAAGGGACGCCCCCTGCGCATCCGGGCGGGGTCGAGGGTGCGCTGCCTGTCGGGGGCCGTATGGATCACGCAAGGGGGTGACCCGTGCGATCATTTCGTCTCCGCCGGCGCCGCGGTGTGCCTGCAACCCGTCGGGATGGCGCTGGCCGAGGCATGGGAAGGCGACGCGATCCTGTCCATCGACCCGATGCGCCGCGCCCCACGCTGGTGGACGCGCATGCGTGGACTGCTATTCGGGAACGGCACCTGCTCCCCGGCGCCCGAGTGAACCACTAAGGCACTTCGAGGTGCCCCTTGCTCTCATGACTGGTGTGCTGGCGCCCGAGGCGCCCAATCTCAAGCTGCTCTCGCTGCCCGGGTCCGATACGGGCATCGCCGCAGAGGTGCTGGCCGGGCTGAGCGCCGTCCCCAAACGCCTGCCGCCCAAACTGTTCTACGACGCCACCGGCGCCCGCCTGTTTCAGGCGATCTGCGCTACGCAGGCCTACTATCCGACCCGGCTGGAGACCGAAATCCTCGGCCGTTGCGCGGCTGACCTGGCCCGCGCACTTGGTCCCGGCACAACCGTGATCGAGCCGGGTGCCGGGGAGATGCGCAAGATCCGGATCCTGCTTCCGGCAGTGGCGCCCCGTGCTTACTTCGCAGTGGACGTATCCGAAAGCCAGTTGTTCGACGAGGCAGGGTGCCTGGCGGAAGAATATCCGCAGCTGATGGTCACGGCGCTGGCCGGCGATTTCGCCGATCCGCGGGTGCAGAGGCAGCTGGCGGCGGCATCGGCACCGCGCGTCCTGTTCTTTCCCGGTTCCACGCTGGGGAACTTCGAGCCTGGCGCGGCGTGCGACTTCCTGCGCGCGATGCGTGCGCTGACCGAACCGTCCGGGGCGAGCCTCATCGGCATCGACCTGGTCAAGTCGCGCACCGTCCTGGAACGGGCCTACGACGATCCCGAGGGCATCACCGCGCGCTTCAACCTGAACCTGCTGGTGCGCATCAACCGGGAACTGGGCGCCGACTTCGACGTATCGGCATTCACCCACCGTGCCTTCTACGATGCGCGGCAGCAGCGCGTCGAAATGCACCTGGTGAGCGCGCGCGCGCAGCGCGTGCAGGTCTGCGGGCGCACCATCCCGTTCGCGGCCGGCGAGACGATCCATACGGAGAACTCCTACAAGTACCGGCCGGCGCAGTTCGAGTCACTGGCATGCGAAGCGGGGTTCCGGGAGGCATGCCGGTGGAGCGACCCACTCGAGCACTTCGCCGTCTTCCTGTTGCGCTGAACGCCCGGCGCGCGGCATCGGGCGCTAGAATGCAGACCGTGCATGGGGCCATCGCGAAGTAAACGCGCGGCCGCGTCGCATCGTTGTTGCATGAGCCGATCCGCGCTACCGCGGTCGATAACAGGAGGAGAGAGTATGTCGAGAATGCATCTGGTTGCCGCCGCGCTGGCGCTGACGGTCGGTGCCGCGCACGCCCAGACCATCAAGATCGGCTTCATCGACCCGCTGTCCGGGCCATTCGCCAATGTGGGCGAACAGGGCCTGCGCGGCTTCCAGCTGGTGGTCGACGAGATCAATGCGCGCGGGGGAGTGAACGGCCAGAAGTTCGAGCTGGTCGCGCTGGACAGCAAGGCCAACCCGCAGGAGGCGCTCAACGGACTCAAGCAGCTCACCGACCAGGGCGTGCGCTACGTCTTGCAGGGCAACTCCTCGGCGGTGGCGGCAGCGCTCTCCGACGGCGTGGCCAAACATAACCAGCGCAACCCGAAGAGCACCATTCTCTTCCTCAACTATGCCGCGGTCGATCCTGCGCTGACCAACGAACGCTGCAACTTCTGGCACTTCCGGTTCGACGCGGATGCCGACATGAAGATGCAGGCCCTCACCAACTACATGGCGCAGCAGAAGAAAATCCAGAAGGTGTACCTGATCAATCAGGACTACGCCTTCGGGCAGGCCGTGTCGAAGAGCGCCCGGGAGATGCTTGCGAAGAAGCGGCCCGACATCAAGATCGTCGGGGACGATCTGCACCCGCTGGGCAAGGTCAAGGACTTCGCGCCCTATATCGCGAAGATCAAGGCATCGGGTGCCGACTCGGTGGTGACGGGCAACTGGGGCGCCGATCTGTCGCTGCTGGTCAAGGCGGGCAAGGACGCCGGACTGGCGGTGGACTACTACACCTACTACGCCGGCATCGCCGGCGGCCCGACCGCAATCGGCGAAGCCGGTGCCGAGCACGTCAAGCAGGTCAGCCATTGGCACGCGAACGTCGGGGATGCCAAGTCGGACGGCCTCGTCCAGGCCTATCGCAAGCGCTATTCGGACAGCAAGGACGACTTCGTGTGGTTGGCCTCGCACAACGCCATCGGGATGCTGGCCAAGGCGATCGAATCGGCCAAGTCGACCGATCCGCTCAAGGTCGCCCTGGCGCTGGAGGGCATGAAATTCGACACCTTCACGGGCGAGGTGACGATGCGCAAGGACAACCATCAGCTGTTGCAGCCGATGTTCATCTCCACGTTCACCAAGGCAGGCAAGCCCGGCGCGAAGTTCGACCTGGAGCGCACGGGGCTGGGTTTCCGCACCGACGGGCGGATCGAGGCGAAGGACACGGCGACCGACACGAGCTGCAAGATGCAGCGTCCCAAGATCTGACCCGAGCCTGAAACGACACCGGGCGGCAGCGCCGCCCGGGTCAGCATGGCTCCGCGTTCAGCCCGGCCGGGCCGCGTGGCCTACTCGATGCACTGGATAAAGTTGCAGACCCGCTCGCAGTCAGGCGAGAAGCCGCATTCGAACTGCCCGTAGTTCGCGGCGCCGTCGGCGCCGGTACCGCACTGCTCCTCGGCGGCGATCTTGTTCATCTTGGGCCGCCACTCGCACTGATGGCAGGCCGTCAGTCCGGGAAGTTCCAGCGTCTCCTGGCGTACCGTATGCGTCGCATTCGGGCGAGCCTCACGCAACGCGTCCAGGTTGGCGTCGCTGTCCGCTGCGCCCGCGCCAGCCGCGTGCATCAGTGCGAAGGCTGCCAAAGCAAAGACCGACTTCTTCATGTGCCCTCCGTGCGTCCGGTTGCGCACCATCCCTCATCCTGCCACTTTCCGGCGTTGCCGGTCCGTCCGCCTTGACTTGGATCAAGTGCGCTTGTCTGCCTCCGCCTCGCGGCCCGCGTGCGATGGCTCGCCGTCATGCTCGGCGAGTACGATCCCGGCCGGCTTGGGACGGCGGTTGCGCAGCTTGCCCGCCCCCAACACGCCGCCGATGATCACCAGGTAGACGACCCAGTTCACCCAGGGCATGTCGGCGATCCGGGTGGAGACGAGCGGTTCGTGCAGGATCATCTTGGCCGAGGTCCAGGCGAGCACGCCGGCGCCCAGGTACACGATGGCCGGGTAGCGGTCGACGAGCTTCAGGATGAGCGTGCTGCCCCAGACCATGATCGGGATGCTGATGAGCAGGCCGATCACCACCAGCAGCATGCTGCCGTGCGCCGCCCCGGCCACGCCCAGCACGTTGTCCAGGCCCATCACCGCGTCGGCGATGACGATGGTGCGGATCGCCGACCAGAACCCGGTGATCTTCGCGCCGCCCACGTGCTGTTCCTCGTGGTCGTCGCCGGCCAGCAGCTTGTAGGCGATCCAGACCAGCAGGAGGCCGCCGGCGAGCATCAGTCCGGGGATCTTCAGGAGTTGAACCACGATCAGCGTCATCGCCACACGAATCGCGATGGCGCCGCCCGTGCCCCAGACGACCGCGCGCATCTGCAGGTGCTGCGGCAGCTTGCGTGCGGCCAATGCGATCACGATGGCGTTGTCGCCGGCGAGGACCAGGTCGATGACGATGATGGCCAGCAGAGCCGAGAAAAACTGGGGCGAGAAGAGTTCCATGGTCAGGGAGGCGGTGCGCGCAAGGTGCCGGGACCGGTGTCCAGCAAGTGCCGTGTCGCCTTGGGGCTATCCTTTGAGTCGATTGATTCTTATGACTTCGCTGAGTCGTCGCAGTCCGCGCATGATCTGCGCGAGGTGCAGGCGGTTGTGCACCTGAAGGGTGAAGTGGATGTTGCTGTAGGCCGGGCTGTCGCCCGGTTCCACGCTGACGTTCTCGATGTTCGAGTCGTTGTCGGAGATCTCCGCCGCCACCTTCGCCAGGACACCCTGCTGGTTGGACGCGAGCAGCTTGATGTTCACCGAGAACAGCTTGCGTGTCTCCGGCGCCCACTCCACATCCAGCCACTTCTCCGGCTCGCGCTTCATCCTGGCGATTACCGGGCAGTCGTGCGTGTGCACGATCATGCCGCGTCCCTTCTTGATGAAGCCGATGATCGGGTCGCCCGGAATGGGATGGCAGCACTTGGCGAACTGCAACGCCATGCCTTCCGAGCCACGGATGACGATCGGCCCGGGCGCCACGGCCGGTGCGTTCGCGTGGCTGGCGCTCGGCAGGAGCTTGCGTGCGATCACGATGGCCAGGACGCGGCCGAGCCCGATGTCGGCCAGGACTTCCTGCCGGTCCTTGCCGCCGCTCTCCTTGAGCAACCGCTCCCAGTCCGCCTCGGTGATGCTGCGTAGCCGACCGCCCAGCGCACCCAGCGCCTGGGACAGGAGGCGCTCACCCAACTGCGCCGACTCCTGGTACTGCATGGTCTTGAGGAAGTGGCGGATGTGGTGACGCGCCTTCGCGGTGACGACGAAGTTGAGCCACGAGGGATTCGGTTTGGCGTGGCTGGCGGTGATGATCTCGACGCGGTCGCCGTTCTTCAGTTCGGTGCGCAGCGGCACCAGCTCGTGGTTGAGCTTGGCTGCCACGCAGCGGTTGCCGATGTCGGTGTGCACCGCATAGGCGAAGTCCACGCAGGTCGCCCCGTGCGGCAGCGCCATGATCTTGCCCTTGGGCGTGAACACGTAAGTCTCATCCGGGAACAGGTCGACCTTGACGTGCTCCAGGAACTCGACCGAATCCACGCTCTCGGACTGCATCTCGAGCAGGCTCTGCAGCCACAGGTGCGTCTTCTGCTGCAGTTCGCTCAGCGACGCGTCGGTGCTCTTGTAGAGCCAGTGCGCGGCCACGCCGGCCTCCGCCAGCTTATGCATCTCGAGCGTGCGCACCTGGATCTCGATGGGGCTGCCGAAGGGGCCGAACAGCGTGGTGTGCAGCGACTGGTATCCGTTCGCCTTGGGAATGGCGATGTAGTCCTTGAACTTGCCGGGTATCGGCTTGTACAGGCCGTGCAGCGCACCCAGGGTGAGGTAGCAGGCCGGGACGTCCTGCACGATCACCCGAAAGGCGTAGATGTCCAGAACCTTGGAGAAGGACAGGTTCTTGTCCTGCATCTTGCGGTAGATGCTGTGGAGATTCTTCTCGCGCCCGGTGACCTGCGCCTCGATGCCCGCATCTTCCAGACGTTGCCGGATGCCCGCCTGGATGCGCTCGACCACCTCCTTGCGGTTGCCGCGCTGCTGTTCGAGCGCCTTGCGCAGCACGCGGTAGCGGTTCGGGTACAGGTTCTGGAACGCGAGATCCTCCAGCTCCTGATACAGGTTGTTGAGGCCGAGCCGATTGGCGATCGGTGCGTAGATCTCCAGCGTCTCCCTGGCGATGCGTGCGCGTGTCCTGGGGTGCATCGCATCGAGCGTGCGCATGTTGTGGAGTCGATCGGCGAGCTTGATCAGGATGACGCGCACGTCGCGCGCCATGGCCAACAGCATCTTGCGGAAGTTCTCAGCCTGCGCGTGCTCCTGGCTCTCGAACTCGATCTTGTCCAGCTTGGACACCCCGTCGACGAGATCGGCCACCATCTTGCCGAAGCGTTCGCTGATCTCGACCTTTGTGACGGTGGTGTCCTCCATCACGTCATGCAGCAGGGCGGCGGTCAGCGCCTGGGGGTCGAGGTGCCACTGGGCGAGAATCGTGGCCACGGCGACCGGGTGCGAGATGTAGGGTTCTCCGGAGCGGCGGAACTGCCCTTCGTGTGCGGCTTCCGAGAATTCGAATGCCGACTGCAGCTGACGCACGTCCTCGGCGCGCAGGTAGCTGGTGGCGTCTCGGAGAAGGAGTTGGGCCTCGGACATGTTGGCGTTCGACGGCAGTGGCACGCGTCCGGTACGAGGCGCTTATATCGGAAGGCGGACTAGGGTGCCGTCGCGGCAGGCACTGCCCTCAGGTCTGGCCTCGATTGAGGATCTCGGTACCCACCTTGCCGGCGGCGATTTCGCGCAGCGCGGTCACGGTCGGCTTGTCGCGCGCACCATCGATCATCGGCGAGGCGCCCTGGGTGAGCTGCCGCGCCCGGTACGTCGCCGCCAGGGTCAATACGAAACGATTGGGAATAGCTTTCAGGCAGTCGTCCACGGTTATGCGAGCCATGGCCACCTCACTTCATTGCATTGATCAGATCACGATGACGCGTGAGCTGGGCCGTCACCTGGAGGCGAGTGGCGCGGACGATGCTGACGAGATCGACCACGGCCACTTCAAAGTTCTGATTGATAATAACATAGTCAAACTCCTCCACATGGGCGATCTCCTCGCGTGCGTTGGCCAGCCGGCTCTCGATCACGTCGCTGGTGTCCTGTCCGCGCGAGGTGAGCCGCTTGCGCAGGACTTCCAGCGACGGAGGAAGGATGAACACGGTGACGGCACCCGGCACCAGCCGCCTTACCTGCTGCGCCCCTTGCCAGTCGATCTCGAGGAGGATGTCGCGCCCTGCACGGGTGCGGGATTCGATCCACGCCTGCGAGGTTGCGTACAGGTTTCCGTGTACCTCGGCGCTCTCCAGGAAGTCGCCCTGCGCGGCCATGCGCACGAAGGTCTCGCGCGAGACGAAATGATACTCGCGCCCATCCAGTTCCCCGGAGCGCGGGGCGCGGGTGGTATACGAGACGGACAACTCCAGGTCCGGCTCGCGCTCGAGCAGCGCGTTGACCAGACTGGTCTTGCCCGCGCCCGATGGTGCGCAGATGATGAACAGGTTTCCGTTCACGGCTTCCGACCGGCTTTCGATCGCTGTAACTCAATTTCGGCTGCGGGCTGCGGGACTTGACCGCGGCACCGGCCGCGCGGAGCTGCCGTCATTCGATGTTCTGGACCTGCTCGCGCATCTGCTCGATCAGGACCTTCAGCTCCACCGCCGATTGCGACACATCGATGTCCACCGACTTGGAAGCGAGCGTGTTGGACTCCCGGTTCAGTTCCTGCATCAGGAAATCGAGTCGCTTCCCGACGGCGCCGCCCTGCTTGAGGATGCGGCGGATCTCGGCGAGATGGGTGGCGAGCCGCGACAACTCCTCCTCGACGTCGACCTTGGCCGAGAACAGCACCAGTTCCTGGCGGACACGATCCTCGTCCAGTTCCGCCGCTGCATCGCGCAGCCTTGCCGCCAGCCGTTCGCGGTAGGCCTGCACCAGCTGCGGTATCTTCGGCCGTACCCGCGCTGCCAGTTCCTCCATCCTCGTCACGCGCTCGAGCAGCATGTCCCGCAGCTTGTCTCCCTCACGTGCACGGGTCGCACCGAAGTCGTCCAGCACGCGCGCCACCAGGGCCAGCGTCTGCTCGCGCAGTTCGTCCTGGGACAGGGTGTCGGTGGCGAGCATCCCGGGCCAGCGCAGGACCTCGTTCACCGACAGGGGCGCCGCCCCCGGCAGCAGCTCCCGCACCTGCAGATCCAGCGCCGAGAGCTGGTGCAGCAGCGTGGTGTTCAGTTCGGGCGCGAGGATGCCGTTCGAGCATTTCTGAAAGCCGATGCGGCACTCGACCTTGCCGCGCGTGAGCCGCGCGCTGAACAGTTCGCGCAAGGCCGGTTCGAACGCACGCAAGTCGTCGGGCAGACGGAAGGCGAGGTCGAGGTAGCGGTGGTTGACCGACCTGATCTCCGCGCTGAGCGTTCCCGCCGGCAGGTCCTGAACCAGCGCGGCGAAGCCGGTCATGCTGTAGATCAAGGGAGTACTCCGGCGTGTAGCGTGGCGACGTGGTTTTGACTTCGCGCCCAGGCGCCACCACAATGTAGTTGTCGCCGGAAGATAGCACACAATCCGGCGCCTCAATCCCGCCTCCGCCGTTTCCGCCGGGGGCGTTCAGCTCCGAAGGCTACCGTCATGCGACCCAGCGGCCGTGCCGTAGACGAACTGCGCGACGTGCGCATCACACGAGGATTCACGCGCCATGCGGAAGGATCGGTGCTGATCGAGTTCGGCGATACGCGCGTGCTGTGCACGGCCAGCGTCGAGGAGCGGGTGCCGCCGTTCGTCAAGGGCAGCGGCCGCGGATGGCTGACCGCCGAGTACGGAATGCTGCCGCGCTCCACCAACACGCGGACACAACGCGAGGCGGCCGCCGGGCGGCAGACAGGGCGCACGCAGGAGATCCAGCGCCTGATCGGCCGCAGCCTGCGCGCCGTCACGGACCTTGGGCTGCTCGGCGAGCGCACCGTCCAGATCGACTGCGACGTGCTCCAGGCGGACGGGGGAACGCGCACGGCAAGCATCACCGGCGCATTCGTCGCGGTCCACGATGCCGTCGGCAGGCTGCGCGCGTCGCGCCTGATCGACCAGAATCCGCTGCGCGATTTCGTCGCCGCTGTGTCGGTGGGTGTCTATCGTGGAACTCCCGTGCTCGATCTGGACTACGCGGAGGATTCCGATTGCGGCACGGACATGAATGTCGTCATGACCGGTGGCGGCGGCATCGTCGAATTGCAGGGCACGGCGGAGGGCGAACCGTTCGTGCGGGAGCAACTGGACGCGATGGTGGACCTGGCCGCTTCTGGCATCCGCCGGCTGGTATGCGCGCAGCGCGAAGCGCTCGGGCTGCCGCCGGCGCGCTAGGGGCGATGGGCGCGTGAAGACGGTGGTGCTCGCCAGCGGCAATGCCGGCAAGATCCGCGAGTTGCGCGTCCTGCTGGAGGGCCTCGGTGTCGATGTGGTGCCGCAGGCGCACTACGCTGTGAACGAGGCCGAGGAACCGCATGCCACCTTCGTAGAGAACGCGCTCGCCAAAGCGCGGCACGCCTCGCGCCTCACCGGGCTGCCGGCGCTGGCGGACGATTCGGGCATCTGCGTGCACGCGCTGCGCGGTGCTCCCGGCGTGCATTCGGCACGCTTCGGCGGCGAGCCGCGCTCGGACGCGCGCAACAACGATCACCTGCTCGAGACGATGGCCCACGTGGGAGACCGGCGCGCCCACTACTACTGCGTGCTGGTGCTGCTGCGGCACGAGCACGATTCGGAGCCGCTGATCGCGGAGGGGACCTGGCACGGCGAGATCCTGCGGGCACCGCGCGGCGACGGTGGCTTCGGCTATGACCCGTTGTTCCTGGACCCGCGTCTGGGGCTCACCGGCGCCGAGCTGCCGCTGGAGGAAAAGCGCCGCGTCAGCCATCGTGGCCAGGCGCTGCGCGCGCTGGTCGAGCGCGTCCGCGTGCTGCAAGCCGAGGACGCGGCGCGCTAGCGGTCCGGCGCGCGAACGCGCAGCGCGGCACCGGCCGCGCGCGTTCAGGCAGCGTCGACGACGCGGGTCCAGCCGTAGGGATCCGGAGCTCGTCCGTACTGGATGGCGGTGAGCGCATCGAACAGCCGGCGCGCGACCGGTCCGGGTTGGAACCCGTTGATCAGCACTTCGCGCTCACGATAGACCAGGCGACCCACCGGCGAGATGAGGGCGCCCGTGCCCATGCCGAACGCTTCCGTGATCGTCCCTGCGGCGATCCCATCCAGCACCTGGTCGAGGTCCAGGCGCGTCTCCTCCACGCTGAATCCCAGGTCGGGGGCAAGCCGTAGCAGGGACTCGCGTGTGATGCCGGGCAGGATGCTGCCCGACAGCGACGGCGTTCGGATGTGGCGTCCCTCGTACACGAAGGCGATGTTCATCGCCCCCACCTCGTCCACGTAGCGGCGCTCGACCGCATCCAGCCACAGCACCTGCTGATGACCGCGCATGCGGGCCTGCTCGCTCGCGTACAGGCTGCCGGCATAGTTTCCCGGTGTCTTGGCTTCCCCAGTGCCGCCGCGCACGGCGCGCACGTGCTCGTGCGAGACGTACACCGACACGGGTTCGAATGCCTGGCCGTAGAGCGATCCCACCGGGCTGAGGATGACGTAGTGCAGGTAAGTGCGCGCGGCACGCACCTGCAGCGTCGGTTCCACACCGAGCATGACGGGACGGATATACAGTGCCGCGTCGGCGCGGGACGGCACCCATCGCGCCTGCGCGCTGACCAGCGCCTCGATCGCAGCGACGTGATCCTCGATCGCGACCTCGGGCATGCCCAGGCGCAGCGCGGACCGGTTGAAGCGTTCGGCATTGCGCTCCACACGGAATAGATTGATGCGGCCGTCGGGCCGCCGGTACGCCTTGGTGCCGTCGAACACCATCTGCCCGGAGTGGAATGCCTGCGCGGCCGGGTCCAGCGATAGCGCTGCATAGGGCACGATCCGGGCGTCGTGCCAGCCGGCCTCCGGCGAGTAATCCTGCCTGAACATTGCGTCCGTGAAGATGCGGCCGAAGCCGAGTTCCTCGGGAAGGGCAGGCGCGTCCGACGGCGGTGTGTAGAGGCGACGAATGGCGATCATGGTGATGTCAGCGCAAGGGGTGCGAGTGTACACCTGTGCTTCCCTGCGGCCGGCAGGCACCGCGGCCGCCAGTCGCGCCGTGTCTCGGCCACGCCGCCGCGCCCAGGATCGAGGCGCTGGGAACGTTCATAGAAGCACGCCGGATGGCCCGAGAAGCTCGGAAAAGCGGGGCCGCGGGAGCGAAAAGACGGCACTTGGATTGCTGCAGCCCGGTTCACGCAATGGAGGATCGCGATGGGAAGCACCTTGAACAGGACCGGCGAGAGCCGTCCGCAACTTGGCAAAGGTCATGGCACCCGGGCATTGGGGCCGAGCGACAGTTCGGACACCGGCAGCGACGTCATCGGCGGGCCGGGGTTCACGGACGCACCAGCCCTTCCACTGGACACCGGCACCAGCGAGGATGCCGCGGCCGGTGCCGGCGCCGGTCGCGAC
>JAEZCG010000023.1 GCA_023430065.1 Pseudomonadota bacterium
CCCCCCCCCCCCCGCCCGCCGCCGGCGGCCCCCACGAACCGCTGCAGTGCTTCGGCGATGTCTGGGAGTGGACCGCCAGCGCCTACCGGCCCTACCCCGGATATCGCCCCGCCGCGGGCGCGGTGGGCGAGTACAACGGCAAGTTCATGGTCAATCAGTTCGTCCTGCGGGGCGGCTCGTGTGCGACACCTGCCTCCCATGTGCGGGCGACTTACCGCAACTTCTTTCCTCCGCAGGCGCGCTGGCAGTTCAGCGGTATCCGCCTGGCGGCGGATGCGTGAGGGTGTCGGTGCGCAGGGGCGAAGCGACCGAGTCCTAGGCGGCGCGGAATCCCGGAAGACGGCTGGCGGCCGGAGAACGCACGTGCACCAGCGCCAGATTGCGTGCCTGTGCGTAGTCGCTGACCACCAAGGCGAACGGGATCTGAGCGCGCAGGAAGCCGGCCCAGGCGAACTCTGCGGCCACATCGATGGTCTGCTCGATGCCGCCGTAATCGCGCATGTCGCCCACGAGACTGCGATACGGGTCGTCCTTCAGTTCCGAGAGCGTGCGCGGGATGTTGGCAAAGGAGCGGCGCCGTCCATGCTCGTCCACGGGGAACACCCCCCCCGACCGTTCCATGCTGACCCAGAAGGCCGTGCGCGCCACGCGGGACATGTCGTGTTCCAGAGTCACGAAGCAGGTCTCCACGTGCTCGTCGGCCAGCGCCCGGGCGATGTGGTGGTCGCCGATCAGGTAGACGGCCAGATCGGGCCCCAGCACGGCCGGCATCACATGCCAGGTCAGAAAGTCGCGCAGCTGCCAATCCCGTGCCGCACGCAGTTGTCTGCGCCGGTGTTCGACGCGCGACAGGGGGACGGTCATCTGCGTCGGCCGCAACGCGGCTACTGCGGCAGTGATTTGACTTTTCATCGCATACTGAGAGGCTGGCTGCCAGATTAGCATGCCTGTCCGGCCGTCCCTACGGCGTGTGCGGCATGCGGCGCCGGGGCGATCCCGCCTGCGTCGGCGTCCTCGACCCGGCCCGGTCGACGCCGTTGGCTGCCGAACTCGGCGCGGCGACCGATCCGGGCACGCGGTCAAGACAACTGCGCGCCGAGCCGATATAGTCGCGCCCGCTCCATAACGAGCACACCTCGAACTCCCAGGCCCGTTGCGCCATGCTTCCCACTGCTCCGTTCCGCTTCCCACTGGCGCGCTCGCGCGCCCTTCAGTGCCTGATCGTCACCATCCTGTATGCCCTGCTCGCCTGGTTTGCCCTGCACGCGCCGATCGCCGCCAACGCCCCGCTGGCTCATGCGCTCGGCGGTGCCGGGCAGGCGCGCGAGCTCGCCGTCGCCTTCGTGCGCGTGCTGGTCTGGCCGCTCGGCGCCATTCTCGCCGTGAATCTCGCCCGCGATCTGCTCGAGGGGCTGCGCCGGCTGCGCGACGCCTCCTGAGCGTGACGGCTGCCGCAAGCGGAGGCCCTGCAAGCGGAGGTCCTTGCGGCGCCCCGCCATGCCGATATACTGCGTGGTGAAGCCGCATCCGGACGGCCTGCCGGCGCAGTGCGCCACCCGGCCGGCATCGGAGCGCGGTTCGGTTGCGCCCGCGGGCGCCGACGGGACAGGGGAGGAAGTCGCATGGGAGTGCATACGTTTGCAGGTTCCTGGCGTGCCGCGTTGACGGGTGCCGTCGCGCTGGCCGCGGTTGCGGCCGGCCCGGCCGCGGCGCAGTTCAAGCCCGACGAAGTGACCACGGCACCGCCCATCGCGGCAAAGAACCGCGCGTACGTGATGGATATCGCCATCAACCACATTTCCGATGGCAAGCTGCATGTCGTGGACGGCGACACGCTCGGCTACCTCGGTGTGATCGGTACCGGCTTCACCGGGCAGATCATCCTGTCCAAGGACAAAAAGGAGATCTACATCGCCACCGGGTACCTCTCCCGGGGTCAGCGCGGCGAACGTACCGACATCGTCGAGGTGTGGGACGCGGACACGCTCGAGTTCAAGTACGAGATTCCGATTTCGGACAAGCGTGCGATGGCGTTGAACTACGAGGGACTGGTCGCGCTCTCGTCGGACGGGCGCTGGCTGTACGTGCAGAACTCCACGCCCGCCACGTCGGTCACCGTCGTCGACATGCGGGAACGCAAGATGGCCGGCGTGATCGACATGCCGGGCTGCTGGGCGATCTATCCGGCACATTCCCATCCGAACCGCTTCGCCTCCTTGTGTGGGGACGGCACCATCGCGACCGTGACCCTCGACGACAGCGGCAATGTGACGTCACGTGCCAACAGCGAGAAGCTGTTCGATGCCGATGCCGATGCCTGGTTCATGCAGGGCGAGCAGGACGGCGATCGGTACTACTTCGTGAGTTTCAAGGGCAACCTGTATGCCGTGGACGTGGCCGGCGACACCGCCACGCTCGAGGGCAGCTGGCCCCTGGTACGCAGCACCGCCGACGTGAAGAAGAACTGGCGACCCGGCGGCTACCAGGTGCTGGCCATCGCCAACGGCCGCCTCTACGTGCCGATGCACAGTGGCGGAGCCGAGGGTAGCCACAAGAATCCGGCCAACGAGATCTGGGTGTTCGATCTGCCCACCAAGAAGCGCGTGGCGCGCCTGCCCGGACACAACGCCGTTTCGGTGGAAGCCTCGTCGGACGGCACCAAGCTGTACGCGATGGACGTGCACAAGATGGAACTGGTCGTGTTCGATCGTCTCGGTGCCAAGCCGCGCGTGCGCTCCACGCAGGTGGGTGAAGTGGCCCTGCAGCTGGGCGCACACTGATGGGGGCTGTGCCGCACGTCGCGGACCCGGTGGCGGTGGGCGCAGCGGTCGGGGCCCTGGCCCTGATCCTGTTCGCAGCCGCCTGGCACAAGTTGAGCGAACCGGATGGTTTCGCCGGCGCCCTGCACGCCTACGAGCTCCTGCCCGCACCGATGGTGCAGATCACCGCCCGGCTCCTGCCGGTGCTCGAGATCCTGCTCGGCGTGGCCATGCTCATCCCGGCATCGCGCTCGCCCGCCTTGCTCGTGACCGCCTTGCTCATGCTCGCGTACGCCTTCGCCATCGGCGTCAATCTCGTGCGTGGGCGCGCGCAGATCGACTGCGGTTGCGGTGCAGACAGCCACCCGCTGTCCTGGGCGCTGGTGGCGCGCAACGTTGTCCTCGCCGCTACCGCGCTCGCCGTCGCCGGACCCACGCTGGA
Organism: Pseudomonadota bacterium; assembly: GCA_023430065.1. Taxonomy (GTDB): domain Bacteria; phylum Pseudomonadota; class Gammaproteobacteria; order Burkholderiales; family SHXO01; genus SHXO01. The sequence goes on from JAEZCG010000023.1 coordinate 3,202, forward strand.
GCGCGGGTTCGTGTGGCTCGATGGCGTCACGCTCACGATGGGTGTCCTGGCTTTCTACGCCCTCTATCTCATGGCCGACGAGCTGATGCGCCAGTCCAGCCGGCTGGGGCAGCTGCGGCAGCGCCACGGGCATGGAGAGGGAGAGGCCGGGTGAACAGCCTGATGATCTCCAATGCCTTGCTGTGGGTGCTGATGCTCGCGGTGATCGTTGCGCTGTGGGCGCTTGCACGCCAGATCGGCGTGTTGTACGAGCGCATCGCTCCCATGGGTGCCCTGATCACCGATTCCGGTCCCAAGCTGGGCGAGGCAGCCCCCGAGTTCGAACTTCCCGCACTCAACGGCGCCATGGTGGCCATCGGCGGCGAGCGCGCGCGCAGCCAGCTGCTGTTCTTCCTGTCCCCGACCTGTCCGGTGTGCAAGAAGCTGCTGCCGGTGCTGAAGTCGGCCTCGATTGCCGAGCGCGACTGGCTGGACGTGGTCCTCGCGAGCGACGGCGAGGCGACCCAGCATCTGGCCTTCTACGGCGCTTCGAAGCTCACCGACTTTGCCTATGTGCTGTCTGCCGACTTGGGGATGACCTATCGGGTGAGCCGCCTGCCGTACGCGGTCCTCCTGGACGAACGCGGTATCATCCGCGCGAAGGGAATGATCAATACGCGCGAGCATCTGGAAAGTCTGTTCAACGCGAAAGAACTGGGCGTCGGCTCGGTGCAGGACTACCTGCGCGAGCGGATGTCCACCCAGCCGGGCGAGACTGCCTGAGCCAACCGTCACTGCATCGGTAAGTGGGGAGGGAACCATGAAGCGGATTCAAGAGTGGATCGACCGGTTCGCGGAACGGCGCGTGCGCGATGCAGCCCAGCGCTCCAGCCGCCGCAGTACGCTGGCCAGGCTGGGCACGGTGATGGTCGGGGCGGCGGCCCTGCCCATGCTTCCGTTCGACCGGTCGGGTCGGGCGCAGGCAGCCTCTCCTGGGAGCGACGACGACACCACCTGCGAGTACTGGCGCAATTGCGCCCTCGACGGGTTTCTGTGCACGTGCTGCGGTGGCAGCGTCAACAGCTGTCCGCCCGGATCGGAGGTGTCCAAGGTCACCTGGGTCGGCACCTGCGCCAACCCGAAAGACGGCAAGAACTATCTGGTGTCGTACAACGACTGCTGCGGCAAGGTCGCGTGCGGGCGTTGCCTGTGCAACTTCAACGAGCGCGAGCGCCCGGGTTACCGCATGGGCGTCCACAACGACATCAACTGGTGCATGGCCAATACGCAGACCATGTACCACTGCACGGTCTCGGCGATCGTCGGACAGGCCTGATCCGGCACATCGGCCCGGTCGGGACGCCGAGCCGCCCGGGCCGCCCCTCTGCCCGGGCCGATGCGCGCCGTTCTCCTCCTCGCCCCCCTGCTCCTGCTCGCCGCCGAGCGCGGCTGGGCGGCGGGCACCTTCGAGGAGCAGGGCCATCTCGACTACGTCCTGCATTGCTCGGGTTGCCATAAGCCCGACGGGCGTGGCGTGGCGAGCGGCGGCATTCCTCCGGTTGCCGGACAGATCGGCTACTTCCTGAATCTCCCCGAGGGGCGTGCCTTTTTGATGCAGGTGTCGGGCTTGCTGAATGCAGGACTGACCGATGAACGCGCGGCCGGCGTGACCAACTGGATGATCCGGCGGTTCGCGGGGTCATCGCTGCCGGAGACGTTCGACCCGCTCACGGCGGACGAAGCGCGCCGCTACCGGCTGGCGCGGCCCGCCGACATCAATGCGACGCGCCGGGCCATCGCCGCGAAGCTGAACGCGGCCGGTTATCGGATCGAGTGACCGGCGCCGGACTTGCCGGTCCCGGTCAACCGCATGCCCCCACTGCACCGCATGAGGTGCAGAACTCGCAGCCGTCCTTCTTGATGAGCGCGTAGTTGCCGCACTCCTTGCACTGCTTGCCCGCCAGATGCGCATAGGAGGTGGTCTCGGGTTCGCGGTCGGTTTCCGGGACTTCGAGCACGCCCATTTCCACGACGGGATAGCCGCGTTCATCCAGCACGCCGAGCATGGCGTACCGATGGATGATGAGACGTGCCACGTAGGCCACGGTGGAAGGGAAGTTCTGCTGGCGGGCCTCGCCGGGTACGCGCGCCATGAAATCGCCGAGCGGCTCGGCGTAGTTGAGTAGCTTGCGCAGCTTCATCCCGATCCATGCCGGGTCGATCACGCGCATGTCGAGCGACAGCAGCTTGCACAGGCCGTCCAGGGCGCGCGGGAAGCGTCCCGCCATCCAGACCGAGTACGGCCGGCGCTGACCGCCGGGCAATACGAGTTCCTTCAAGATCAGCACGAAGTCGTCGCCGGAACTGGGGTTGTACACGTCCACGGTCCATGACAGCGTGCCGTCCGTGCCCGTCTTTGGTTCTTTCTTCGCGAACAGCGCGTTGAGCACCGGGGAGTGGCCGTCCTCGCCCGCCAGCGAGCCCAGTTCGTCGACGCGGAAGCGCACGATGCGCGCGAACGCCGCGACCATGCTCGGCACCGGCGCTGCCTTACCGCTGGGTGGCATGGGGCAGTCGAATGCGTCGTCACCGATGGTGCGGGCGAGCATGTCGAGTTTCATGCGCAGCCAGGCCTGATCCTGGGCACGCATGTCCATGGACAAGGTCTTCGCCACCGCGCCCAGGCCGCGAGGCTGTTCGTTGCCGTTGACCCACACCTCGAACGGGTGCGGACCGTTGTCCTCGACGTGCCCGACGAAGATCGCGAACGTGCCGAACGGCGACTCGACCATGTAGGTCCAGGACGGATTGCCGGCCGGCAGTTGCGGCCGGCCGGGCCAGCGCAGGCTGTACAGCGCCGGCGTCGGCGCCGCGTCGAGGCGCAGGCGTCGGTCGACCTCGCTGGTGTCGAGGTCGTTCGGCTGCTGGGCCTTCTGCGCGGCGGGCTCCACCGACAGTACGCTGCCCAGCACCTTGTTCGGCCGATAGGTGGTGATCCCCTTCAGACCCGCCCGCCACGCCTCCAGGTACAGATCCTTGAAATCCTCGTAGGGATAATCCTCGGGCACGTTCACCGTCTTGCTGATCGCCGAATCGATGAACGGCGCCACCGCCGCCACCATGTGCATGTGGTCGAGCGCAGAGATCTGCAGGGCGGTGACGAAGGCGTCCGGCAGTTTGTCCATGTTCCCGCCCAGGTGACGGTACAGGCGCCAGGCGTGATCCTCGACGTCGTAGGTCTTGAAGCCGCCGTCGGGCATGCGCTTCTTGCGCTGGTAGGTCCAGGAGAACGGCGGTTCGATGCCGTTCGCGGCGTTGTCGGCGAAGGCGAGGGAAATGGTGCCGGTGGGTGCGATGGACAGCAGGTGGCTGTTGCGCAGTCCGTGGGCGCGAATCTGGTCCTTCAATGTCTGAGGCAGCCGCGACGCGAAGCGCGGAGGCGCCAGGTACTGTTCGGCGTCGAACAGCGGAAAAGCGCCCTTCTCGCGCGCAATCTCCACCGACGCGCAATAGGCTTCGTCGCGCATGTGCTGGGCGATGCGTGCAGCCATTTCGCGCGCGGCAGCGGTGTCGTAGCGCAGACCGAGCATGATGAGTGCATCGCCCAGTCCGGTGAAACCGAGGCCGACCCTGCGCTTGTTGCGCGCTTCCTCGGCCTGTCTCGGCAGCGGCCATACGGTGGCATCGAGCACGTTGTCCAGCATGCGGACGGCGGGGCGCACCACCTTGCCGAAGGCCTCGAAATCGAAGCGCGCCTTGGGCGAGAATGCCTCGGATACGAAGGGCGCGAGGTTGATGCTCCCGAGGCAGCAGCAGCCGTATGCCGGCAGCGGCTGCTCGCCGCAGGGATTGGTCGATTCGATGATCTCGCAGTAGGAGAGATTGTTGTCGGTGTTGGCGCGCTCGACGAAGAACACGCCGGGCTCGGCATGGTCGTAGGTCGCGTCCATGATCTGCTTCCACAATGCGCGCGCCTTGATGGTGCGATAGACCCATTTGCCGTCGGCACGTTGAAGCAAGGGTGGCTCACCGGGTGCGCCGGAGCCTGCCGGCGGCTGCGCGTGCACCAGTTCCCAGTCGCCGTCGCCCTCCACGGCAGTCATGAAGGCGTCGGTCACGGCCACGCTGACGTTGAAGTTCTTCAGGTCGCCCTGATCCTTGGCGTGGATGAAATCCTCGATGTCCGGATGGTCGCAACGCAGGATGCCCATCTGTGCGCCACGCCGCGCCCCGGCGGATTCCACCGTCTCGCAGCTCTGGTCGAATACCCGCATGTACGACACCGGGCCGCTGGCGCTGCTGCGGGTGCCGCGTACCAGCGCGCCGCGCGGACGGATGGAAGAGAAGTCGTAGCCGACCCCGCCGCCGCGGCGCATGGTCTCCGCCGCCTCCATCAGGGCGACGTAGATGCCGGGCCGCCCGTTCACGGTCTCGGACACGGAATCCCCGACCGGCTGCACGAAACAGTTGATCAGCGTGGCCGCCAGTTGCGTGCCGGCGGCCGAGTTGATGCGGCCGCCCGGGATGAACCCGGCCTCCAGGGCTTCGAAGAAAACGGGTTCCCACTTGTCCGGATCATGCTCCATCGCCGCCAGCGCCCGGGCCACGCGCCGACGTACCTGTTCGACCGTCTGTTCTTCGTCCTTGGCGTACTTCTCCAGCAGAACGTCGATGCTGACCGGCTGGACCGGGAGGGACAGGACGCTATCGTCGAGTTTCATTGTTCTCTTGGCGAACGCAGGAGAGGGGGGAAGGCGTATGGTAGCCGAGGCGATGCCGACCCGCCCCGAACGCCGGCGAAAAAAAACCCCGGAGCTGGAGCGCTCCGGGGTTTGTGGTGCGATTCGGGTCTGCGGCTTCGCTTACTCGGGCCGGATGTTCGACGCCTGCTTGCCCTTCTGGCCTTGCGTGATGTCGAAGCTGACGCGCTGTCCTTCCTTCAGCGTCTTGAAGCCCTTGCCCTGGATGGCCGAGAAGTGCGCGAACACGTCCTCGCCGCCGCCCTCAGGGGTGATGAAACCGAAACCCTTGGATTCGTTGAACCACTTCACAGTGCCAGTTGCCATGTACAGTCCTTCAGGTGGAAAAAACGGGCCGTGCCCGCAAACTGATGCCTGATTGCACAAAGACTGCACGCGCCGTACCGGTGAGATGCATAACCTTGGTAATCAAACACGGAAGGTGGCTTATACCGGCTTTCCGCCCGCCCGTCCAATGCTTTCGGCGATGTCAAATTCCGCGTCGGAAGCGGCGTTTGGGAGGTCGCGCGGCCGGTTGAAACCATGTAGAAATCGCCAGCGCTGGAAAAATTCGCCGGACCCGCATCACCGCGCCAGGGGCCCGATGTCGGCCGGTTCTGCGACAATGTCGTTTTACCGGATTCGCCCTGGGTGAGCGGGGACGGACCGCCGAACGATCAGCCGGATGAGAGAACAATGAGTGTTGCGGTAGCAAATGTGCAGAGTGCCATCGACGAGCTGCGCGCCCTGCTGGGCGAGCGCCTGTCCACCAGTACCGGAGTGCGCGACCATCACAGCAAGGACGAGTCGTGGCACATTCCGCACCGGCCCGACGCGGTGGCCTTCCCGTCCAGCACGGAGGAGGTGTCGCAGATCGTGCAGATCTGCGCCCGGCACCGCACGCCGGTGGTGGCCTATGGCACCGGGACTTCCCTGGAGGGCGCCGTCATCCCCGAGCATGGCGGGGTAGTGGTCGACCTCGCCAACATGGACAAGATCCTCACGGTCAACAGCGAGGACCTCGACGTGACGGTTCAGGCGCGGGTCACACGCAAGCAACTGAACGACTACATCCGCGATCAGGGGCTGTTCTTCCCCATCGATCCCGGGGCCGATGCGTCGCTGGGCGGCATGGCGGCGACGCGTGCATCGGGCACCAATGCGGTGCGCTACGGCACGATGCGCGAGAACGTGCTCGGCCTCACGGTCGTGCTCGCCGACGGCCGCATCATCCGCACCTCGCGGCGCGCGCGCAAGTCTTCAGCCGGCTACGACCTCACCCGGTTGTTCGTCGGCAGCGAGGGCACGCTGGGGATCATCACCGAAGTCACGCTGCGCCTATACGGCCTGCCCGAGGCCATGGCGGCGGCCGTGTGCTCCTTCGAAACCTTGGAAGGCGCGGTCAACACCGTCATCCAGACCATCCAGCTCGGCGTGCCCGTGGCGCGGATCGAACTGCTCGACGATGTGCAGATGGATTCGGTGAACCGGTTTTCGAAACTTGCCTACCCGGTCAAGGACACGCTGTTCATCGAGTTCCACGGCACCGAGCGCGGCGTCAATGAACAGGCCGAACTGGTGCAATCGATCGCATCCGAGCATGGCGGCGGCGAATTCAGGTGGGCCACGAGGCAGGAGGAGCGCACCCAGCTGTGGACCGCACGCCACGACGTCACCTATGCCAACAAGGCGTTGCGTCCCGGTTGCGAGATCTGGGCGACGGACGTGTGCGTGCCCATTTCGCGCCTGGCCGAGTGCATCGTCGAAACCAAGAAGGACCTGAAGGCGAGCTTCCTCATCGCCCCGCTGGTCGGTCACGTGGGCGATGGCAATTTCCATCTCGGCTTTCTGATCGACCGGAACAATCCGGCGGAGCTCGAGGAAGCGGAGAGGTTGAACGAGCGCCTGGTCATGCGCGCGCTGGCAATGGACGGCACCTGCACGGGCGAGCACGGCATCGGGCTGGGCAAGATGAAATTCCTGACCGCCGAACATGGCGAGGCGGTGAGCGTCATGCGCGCGGTGAAGAAGGCGCTGGATCCGCTCAACATCATGAACCCCGGCAAGATTTTCAGCGTGTAGGAGTCGTCGCGAGGCACCCAGCCTCCTCCCCGCGAGGAGCGCGCGCGGGCGGTGAGGCGGTCACTGCAGTGCCTTGATCAGGACGGACGAGCCGCTGCCAAGCAGCAGGAGGCTGAGCAGCCGTGCCACCTGCATCCGGCTCAGTCGGCCGTGCAGACGATGGCCGATGGCCAGCCCGATGAATACCAGCGGCACCAGGGCGGCGAATGCCAGCCATACATCGCGCTGCAGCAGCAGGCCCGAAAGCAGGAACAGGGCGAAGCGGCTGCCCGTGCTCACGACGAACACCGCGCTCATGGTGGCGCGCATGCGCGCGACGTCCGGAATGCGTGCCATGAAATACATGGCGAACACGGCCCCGCCCGTACCGAACATACCGCCGATGAGGCCGCCGAAGAAACCGGCCGGTAGCGACCACACCCGTCCCACCGGGGTTCGTCCGGGTCTCGGTTTGAGGGTGTACAGGCCGTAGGCGAGGATGAACGCGCCCAGCACGAACAATACGGCCCGTGCGGGCAGGAACACCAGCGCGGTGACGCCCAGCCCCATGCCCGCAAGCAAGGGGGGCACGATGTTACGTACCTCAGATGTGTCCACGTCGCGCCGCAGACGGACCCCGTTGACGAGCATGCCGACGAAGTCGAGCATGAGCATCAGCGGCACCACCATGCGGATCGGAAGCACCAGCGCCAGCAGCGGCATCGACACGAGCGCGGAGCCGAATCCGCTTACACCCAGCACGACGTACCCGAGCAGGACGATGGCGGCGCAGGCAACCCAACCCTCGAACGGCAAGGGCATCAGGGTGCAGGGCGAAGCACGGCTGGCTGCGCGGTGGGCGCGCGTGCGAAACCGGCGCGCGCTGCGTAGGTCTTACTGGAGAGGAGGTGACAGGCCATGCAAACGTCCGATTCGTGGTGCCGTCCCGGCCTAGCCGGTGCGGGTTTCGTACTTGCGGTGCTGCTCGCCGGATGCGCGACCACGCCCGCGCCGCCTCCGCTGACGGTCGAGCAGGTCGTGCAGATGAGCCGCGAGGGACTCGCCCCGGAAGAGATCATCGCGAAAATGGAGGACTCCGATACGGTCTACCGCCTGTCCGGTTCGGAACTGGCGCGGCTGAAGGAGCGCGGGGTGCCCGACGAAGTGCTCGACTACATGCAGGACACGTATGTCGACTATGAGCGCAGCCGCGTCTACCGCCAATACGATCCATGGTGGGGGCCTCCCTATGCGGCCCCCTATCCGTACTGGGGGTGGTACGGTCCGTATGCGTATCCATTCTATCGGCCCTACTACTGGCCCTATTATCGGCATCGCGTGCCGCATGCGCGTGCGCCGAAGCCGAAGGGCGACGCGAACGACTAGGGGGCAGCGCCTGCCTGCGGGCGACGGCGGCGCACGGTCGCTTCCGCCAGCCGGCCGTCAGTGATGGTGCGAGGTCCAGCGCGCGCGCGCCTGCAGCAGCGTGTGCAGCACGAGCGGCTGATCCAGGACCGATCCGAACGCACTGGCCCGCAGTTGGCCGGTGTCGACGCGCTTGATCAGATCGTCCAGGCGGACGTCGTAGCAGTTCAGGCCGAGACTGCGGCTGGCGGGACCGAAGCGCCCGGTTGCCGGGCGCGGTGGAGCGCCCTCGTCGAGGTCGATGACGAAGCGCAGGCGCCGGTCAACGTGCGGTGCAAGCACCAGCGCATCGGCGCAGAACTCGAGCGCGCGCTCCACCGCGTCGACCTGCGCAGGACTCATGCGCTCCGGCCCGCAGGTCGCGAGCATGCAGCCCTTGAGGAACTCGCGTTCCACGCAACTATGCCAATCCGCCGTCGGATCGAGGCGCACCCACGTGCGGGACAGGCCGGCGGATTCGGCATAGGACAGGAGCCGGCAGGCGTCGGGCCACAGGCCGGCTGGTATTCGCGCATGGCACAGATAGTTCCACTTGAGCAACGCGGTGAGGGCGCGCAGGCTACGCGCGATGACCGTGACGTGAGTCGCGGGTCCGGCTGCCGGGTGCGTCCTCGCGCCGGGCCATGGCAGCGCGAGCCAGGACCAGGTCTGAGCGAGACGCAGCAGGCACGCCTCGACGATCGCGCGCACGTCCGCCGGGGTTTGGCTCCAGAGTGTGCGCTCGCCCGCAATGTGCCGGCCGGTCACGGACCGATAGGCCGCCCGTACCGCCGCGTCGACCGGGGCGAGCGCCGTGATCGTCGCAGGACCCGGATGACGGCTCCACTTGCGCACGTCGCTCATCAACCCGGATAGGTGCGCCAGCAACGTGACCGCATCGTCCTGCGGAAGCGCCGCCAGACGTTCCGCGACCCTGGTGTCGAGGTCGGACGTGGACGCTTCGCCGCGTGGCGACAGGAAGGCGAACATTGTTCTGTCGGGTTACAGGTCTCGGCCGTAAGCCTAGCTCATCTGGCGCGGCGGGGGCGAGGGCCGGTTTGACGCTGTTCGCGTCCTTCGTGCATAGTCGCGCGGCAGCATGGTGTCTCCCTCCGACATTCAGGACAGCACATGATCAAGGTCTCGGTCTATTACGCGAACGACGAAGGCAGCCGATTCGACATCGACTACTACTGCAATGTCCACATGCCCATGGTGCAGGCGAAATGCGGTGCCGCGCTGAAGGGCATGGACATCGATGCCGGGATCGGCGGGGGCGCACCCGGCACGGCCGCGCCCTTTGCCTGCGTCGGTCATCTGTACTTCGATAGCGTGGAGGCATTCCAGTCGGCGTTCGGTCCGCATGCGAAGGAGATTCTGGCCGACGTCCCCAACTACACGACCGTGAAGCCGACCATGCAGATCAGCGAGGTCAGGCTGCGCAGAGGGTGAAGCAGGACGCGGCGACACACCGGCCCGACTCTGCATCGCAACTGTTCATCGCGTTCACCTGGCTCGCCCTGCAGGGATTCGGCGGTGTGCTGGCCGTTGCACAGCGGGTGCTGTGCGAGCAGAGGCGCTGGCTCGACCGCGAGCAGTTCCTCGAGATGCTTGCCATCGCGCAGGTGTTGCCGGGTCCGAACATCTGCAATCTCGCGCTGATGGTCGGCGACCGCTTCTTCGGCTGGCGCGGCGCGTTCGCCGCGCTGGCGGGCATGATGGCGGTGCCGCTGGCCATCGTGCTCGTCCTCACCGCCGGGTACGCGCACTTCGCGCATGTCCCCCAGGTGTCCGGCGCACTGCGTGGAATGGGTGCCGTCTCCGCGGGCTTGATCGCCGGCACGGCGCTGAAACTGCTTCCCAGTCTGCGCAGCAGCGTCCTCGGCGTCCCTGCAGCGGCGCTGTTGTGCGGGGCGGCGTTCGTCGCCGTCGGTGTGCTGCGCTGGCCGCTGGTCTGGGTGCTGGCCGCGCTCGGCAGCCTGTCCTCGTCACTGGCATGGGTCCGGCTGCATGCACGGCAACGCGCACCGGATCACTCGAAGGGGTGAGCGCGGATGGACCACTGGTTTGCCCTGTTTGCGCACTTCCTGCTGCTCTCGCTTCTGTCCATCGGTGGCGCCATCACGGTCGCACCGGACATGCATCGGGTGCTGGTCGATCGTCTGGGCTTGCTCACCGACGCGCAGTTCAATGCCTCGATCGCGATCGCCCAGGCCGCCCCCGGCCCGAACGTGCTGTTCGTGGCCGTCATGGGCTACCAGGCGGCGGGGCTGGCCGGTGCAGCCGCGACCCTGTTCGGGATCATGTTGCCGTCGACGACGCTGGCTCTGGCTGCCGCGCGCTGGAGTCACGCGCGTGCGCATTGGACCCCGGTGCGGGCTTTCAAGGCCGGCATGGCGCCCATCGTGATCGCGTTGATGTTCGCCACGGCCTGGATCCTGATCGGTGCGGGGGGCAACGCACGCCTAGCCTTGCTTACGCTCGCATCCGCGCTGCTGGTATGGCGCACGCGCCTGCACCTGCTCGTGCTGATCGGCGCCGGTGCTGCAGCGGGTGCACTCGGCTGGGTGTGAGGTACTCCGATTTCCGACGTGGGCGTTGAGCCTTCGCAGACAGCCGTGCCGCGCCACGCGGCCGTCCGCTTCGCCCCCCCTGCGTGCGCTCGCGCTGAGAGATCCTGAGGCGAGGAAGGCGCCGGCAAGCTTTCTGCTTCATCGGGGTTCCTTGCCGGATCTTTCGATATGCACGCCGCAGCGCCGTCCCATTTGCATCGACTACGCGGACTGTTTCGACTTCGCTGGTGGTTGCCTCCCCTGGCACTGGCACTGGTCGTCGTCGCCCATGACGAATGGATGCCTGTGCTCGGTCCACGCGTGCCGCTGCTGGCGGGGCTGGGAGGCGATATCCGACAACTCGCGCCGCTCGCCTTGCGCAGCCTCTACGTTCTGGTCCCGCTGGCGCTGTTGGCGGTGCTCTGGCCGGGACGCACGCCGGCGCGCCGCAGGCGACGGTCGGTCGTGCGAGCGTCACCGGAGGAGGTGCAGGAGCGGCTCGCCGAGACGTTGCGGAGCCAGGGTTGTGCCGTGCACGCGCGTTCCCTCGATGGTGACGGCGCGGATCTGCTCGTCGTCCGCAATGGGGAGCGCATGCTGGTGCAGTGCCGACATTGGCGGCGCCGACAGATCGAAACCGAACCGTTGCGCGCCCTGTGCGGCCTGGTCAGTCGGGAGAAGGCAAGCGGTGCCCTGTTCCTTACGCGCGGGCGCCTCAGCGTGGAGGCGATCCGCTTCATGCGCGATGTGCCGATCGTTCTGGTGGACGAGAGCGGGCTGGAAGAACTGCTCGCTGCGGGTCCCGACGCGCTCAGGCGTGTGGATGCCGCGCTCGGGCAGCGAGGGCTCGCCTCGAACGCGGCATGAGGTGTCCGGGGTCGCTCACGCGGCGTCGAACAGGGGGACGAGCGTGGACAGTCGCTCGTTGCTGCGCGCGAGCGAAGCCGGGGTGATGCCCGAGCGATGGACGGCCGTCCAGTCTGCGCCGGCGGCGTGGAGGCGCTGCGCCGCGTCGATGTGTCCCGACACCAGCGCGCGGTACAGCGGTGTGGCGCCCTCCTGGTCGGCGTCATTCACCCGCGCGCCGGCCGCGAGGAGCAGTTCGATCGAGCGCACGTTGCCGGACGCGGCCGCCTGATGCAATGCGGTGGCGCCGGTAGTGGTGCGCGCGTTCACCTCCGCCTGCCGGTCGATCAACAGTTCCACCAGGTCGGGAACGTTCTTGAATGCTGCCCAGTGCAACGGGGTGAATCCCCGATCGTCGGCCGCGTTCGGATCGGCTCCGTGCTCGATCAGAAGCGCGGCCACGGCGCGATGACCCAGCGAACAGGCCACCGCCAGGGGGCTGGAACCGCTGGTGGTGCGCCGGTACGCGCTTGCGCCCGAGGCGAGCACGCGCCGGACGGCGAGCTGGTTGCCGTCCCGAATGGCGCGTTCGAGCAGCGATTGAAGGTCGGTGGCGGTGGTGGCCGCGGCATTGGTGACGACGTCCTTCTCGTCGCCCCAGGGATCCTCGTCGTCTTGGCCCTGGATCTCGTTCGCCAGCGTCTGCAGGAACATCAGTTCCAGCATGACGTCCATGGGAAAGCCCTGTCGCCCGCCCCGCGTGTCGTAGACCAGTTCGTTGAGGAACGGGTCGAGCTGCTTCGTGCCCCACAGCTCGGCGATTCGCTCGAGCAGGTGGGGGTAACGCTCGTCCAACTTGTGCGGGTAGCGATCCGGGTGCTTCAGGAGTGCTTTCATGAATCGGGCGTTCATAGCGGCTATATCGATCGGCCGCGAGGAAAGTTGAGTACCACGCAGCGCGGCGCCCTCGGCGACGGGACGGATGGCATCTGCTATCGTTCGCGCTTCCACGTCTTCGATCCGACGTACATGCTCTTCGACCCTCCCAAGCCGCTGGAAACGGCCGTGTTAGCTCGCCTTCCGGACGAGCTGAAGACGGCGGGACCCACCAACGACTGGGTGGCGGGACAGCCGTTAGGCACGCCGGGCGGGTCGCTTCTCGAAGGCCCGTCCTTCGACCGCGAGGGCAACCTGTGGTGCGTCGACTGTCCCAACGGGCGCATCTTCAAGATCACGCGCGACGGCGTCTTTCACCGCGTTGCCGAGTACGACGGCTGGCCGAACGGATTGAAGATCCATCGCGACGGCCGCTTTTTCGTGGCCGATTACAAGAACGGGATCATGCTGCTCGATCCGGTGAACGGAAAAGTCGAGCCGTTCCTGGTGCGCTACAACGCGGAGCGCTTCATGGCGGTGAACGACCTGTTCTTCGGCGCGAGCGGGGACCTGTACTTCACCGACCAGGGCATGACCGGTCAGCACGACCCGCGCGGGCGGGTCTTCCGGCTGCGTCCAGACGGTCGTGTCGATCTTCTGCTCGACAATGTCCCGAGCCCGAACGGGCTGGTGTTGAACAAGGACGAGAACGCGCTGTTCGTCGCGGCCACGCGCGGCAATTGCGTGTGGCACGCGCCATTCATGTCGCATGGCGGCGTGGGCAAGGTGGGCGTGTTCGTGCAGTTGTCGGGCGCAGGAGGTCCTGACGGGCTGGCACTGGATGATGAAGGCGGGCTGATCGTCGCGCAGGTGCGCCTGGGAAGCGTGTGGACGTTCGACCGCTTCGGCGAGCCGCGCTATCGCATCCGCTCATGCGCGCAGCGCGCCACCACCAACGTCGCGTTCGGCTGGCCGGATCGCGACACGCTGTACATCACCGAATCCGAGAGCGGCACGATCCTGACGGCGAAGCTCGACGTCGCGGGAAAGCTGATGTACTCGCACATGTAGAGGGATGGGGATGCACGATCTGGTCGTACGCAATGCAAGCGTCGTCGACGGGACCGGTTGCCCGCAGCGTATCGCGGACGTGGCCGTGGACGGGGAGCGGATCTCGGCCGTGGGAGCGGGACTCGGGGTCGGACGGCGGGAGATCGACGCCGACGGTCTGCTCCTGACGCCCGGCTGGGTGGACATCCATACCCATTACGACGGCCAGGCGACCTGGGATCCCTATCTCACCCCCTCGTCGTGGCACGGCGTCACTACCGCAGTGTTCGGCAACTGCGGGGTAGGCTTCGCGCCGGTGCGACCAGGCAGCGAGCGCTATCTGATCCAGCTGATGGAAGGCGTCGAGGACATTCCCGAAACGGTGCTGGCCGAAGGACTGGAGTTCCGGTGGGAGAGCTTTCCCCAGTATCTGGATGCGCTGGACAGCATGCCGCGCATCATGGACGTCGGCGCCCAGATCCCCCACGCAGCGCTGCGCTTCTATGCCATGGGCGAGCGCGGCGCGGATCACCGGTCGCTGCCGGGTGACGACGAAATCGCGTGCATGGAGGCGCTGGTGGTGGAGGCCCTGCAAGCCGGCGCGCTGGGCTTCAGCACCTCGCGCACCATCAAGCACCGGACCCGGGACGGACGCTTTACACCGAGCCTGTCGGCGTGCGAACCCGAGCTTGCCGGGATCGCGCGCGCGATGCGCCGGGCGGGGCGCGGCGTGATCGAAGTCAATTCCGACTTCGGCGACGGCGACTTCGAGATCCTGCGCGGCATCGCGGCGTTGGCGGGACGGCCGCTGACCGTGCTGCTGCTGCAGGTGAACAACGCGCCGGAGTTGTGGCGCGATACGCTGGCGCGCATCCATGCGGCGCGCCGTGGTGGACAGAACGTCACCGGCCAGGTTGGCTCGCGGCCGATCAGCGTGAACATGACGCTGGAGGGAACCATCCATCCCTTCCTGTCGCATCCGCTGTGGCGAGAACTCGAGCCATTGCCGCCCGCGCAGCGGGTGCGGCGCCTGACTGCCGACCCGACGCTGCGGCGCCGGCTGTGGCAGGAACTGCCGGACGACGAGCACACGCGCTGGATCGCAGGCCTGCTCCCGCGCACGTTCAAGCTCGGCGACCCGATCGACTACGAGCCACGCATGGAGGACAGCCTGGCTGCGCAGGCGCAGCGAAGCGGGCGCAATCCCTGGGAGCTGGCGTTGGAGTGTTTGCTCGAGCGCGACGGCAAGCAGATCCTGTTCATCGCTTTCGAGAACTACAGCGACGGCGACCTCGGCGTGATCGGCACGCTGCTGGAAGACGACGCCACGGTGTGCGGCCTCGCCGATGCCGGCGCGCATGTCGGGTTCCTGTGCGACGCGAGCAGCGCCACCAGCATGATCAAGGACTGGACGCGGGCAGACCGGCGCGGCCACCGTGCGCTACCGTTGGAGTTCCTGGTCAAGAAGCAGACCGTCGATACCGCACGTACCTACGGCCTTCTGGATCGCGGCGTCGTCGCCCCCGGCTATCGTGCGGACTTCAATCTCATCGATTTCGATGCGCTGGGAGTAACCTGGCCGGAGATCGTGTACGACCTGCCTGCGGGCGGCCGCCGGCTGGTGCAGCGGGCGACGGGCTATCGGCACACCTTCGTCGCGGGCGTCGAGGTGATGTGCGACGGCGTCGCGACCGGCGCACTGCCGGGTCGACTCATCCGCGGCGCAACCCAACCATAGGAGCAAGGAACCAAGATGCAGTTACGCAAGCTGGGTGCCTCAGGCATCGACATCGCACCGC
This sequence comes from Pseudomonadota bacterium, assembly GCA_023430065.1. Taxonomy (GTDB): domain Bacteria; phylum Pseudomonadota; class Gammaproteobacteria; order Burkholderiales; family SHXO01; genus SHXO01. Next base: position 18,508 of record JAEZCG010000023.1, read on the forward strand.
TGGTATTCGGCGGCAACGTGTTCGGCTGGACCATCGACGAAGACACCTCATTCCGCATCCTCGATGCCTTCGTCGAACGCGGCTTCAACTGCATCGACACCGCCGACGTCTACTCGATCTGGGTCCCCGGTCACACGGGCGGCGAATCCGAGACCGTGCTGGGCAAGTGGCTGAAGGCGCGCGGCAACCGCAGCCGGGTGGTCATCGCCACCAAGGTCGGATGGGAGATGAGCAAGGAGAAGAAGGGCTTGAGCAAAGCCTACATCGTGCAGGCGGTCGAAGACTCGCTGCACCGGCTGCAGACCGACTACATCGACCTGTATCAATCGCACAAGGACGATCCCGACACGGCGGTGGAGGAGACGCTCGACGCCTACGCCACGCTGGTCAAGGGGGGCAAGGTGCGCGCGATCGGCGCGTCCAACTTCGGCGCCGAGCGGCTGGAGGCATCGCTGAAGGCCAGCGCCGCGCGCGGGTTGCCGCGCTACGCCACGCTGCAACCGCACTACAATCTGCTCGAGCGCAGCGACTACGAACGCAACCTGGAGGCGCTCTGCGTGCGCGAGGGCCTCGGCGTCATCCCGTACTTCTCGCTCGCGGCGGGATTCCTCACCGGCAAGTACCGCACGCAGGCCGACCTGGCGAAGAGCCCGCGCGGGCCGGCATTCGCGAAGAAGTACCTCGACGCTCGCGGCATGCGTGTGCTCGACGCGCTCGACGCCGTGGCAGCGCGCCGCCAATCTTCGCCTGCGGCAGTCGCGCTCGCCTGGCTGCTGGCACGTCCGAGCATCACCGCGCCGATCGTGAGCGCGACCAGCCTGTCGCAGCTGGAGACCATGTTCAGCGCGGTCGACCTGCGGCTCGAGCGCGCCGACATCGAGGCACTCGACGCGGCGAGCGCCTAGCGACGATAGGGCGATCCGTCGGGCAGGCAGCCGGGCGGCACGTCCACCTCGATGTCGCCGAGGAGCAGGAAGGAGAAGGATTTCCCGTGCCCGTCCAGGCACAGGCTGCCGTTCACGCCGCCCTCCAGCGCGTCGTCGATGACGAAGTTCATTGCCTGCAGACGCGGGAGCACGTGGCGCCTGCAGGCGCTCGCACCCTTGTGCGCGAACACCGCCAACACCCGCGCCTCGGTGACCTGCTCGACCAGATACGGAAACGCCTCGGCGCGGTAGGCGACGACGCTGATGTTCGAGCGGTTGCCCTTGTCGCCTGCGCGTGCGTGCGCGACGGCGTGCAGGGGGACGCGCAGCGTGATCATCGATGCTCCACCATGGTGACGCGGGGCCGGACGCGCTTGCGATCGACCAGGATGGATGCGGTGCCGATCTGCGCCGTGACGTGCTGGCGCACGCCGGCGCCCCCCGCGGGTCCGGAGCAGTACAGGCTCAGGACCTCGTCGGCGACGCGCTGTGCGCTGGCACGCTCGTGGCAGCGCACCGCTGCGCGCACGCGGTACTCCCCGGTATCGGCCGGACTCACCCGCGGCCGGCGCGCCCGCGTATCGCTATCGAACAGCGCAAAGGTCCCGAGCACTTCCACGCGCACCTTCTCCTTCACGCCGATCAGCTGGCAGCGCTCGCGTACAGCCGTGGCGGCGAGTTCGGCCCGGGCGAGCGCGTTGGGTCCGACGTAGGAGATCTCGCCCTCGCCCAGCCAGCCGGCGTCCACGCATACGGTGGCCTTGAGCGTGTCCGGGGGCGGCCTGCCGCGCGCGCCGCTCACCCGTACACGATCAGTGCCGATTTCCTCCACTTCGACTTCGCCGAGATCGAGCACGACGTCGGGTGTCAGGTAGTTGAACGGGTCGTGCACCTCGTAGAGCAGCTGCTCGATCACCGTGGCCCGGCTCACGCGGCCACCCGTATTCGCGGCTTTGCCGACGACGAGGCTGCCGTCCGCATCCACCTCGGCGATCGGGAACCCCACGCGCCCGAGCGCGGGCACGTCCTTGAAACCGGGATCGGCGAAGTAGGCGCCGGTGACCTGTGCGCCGCATTCCAGGAGGTGCCCGCACACCGTTCCCTGGGCGAGGAGGTCGAGCTGATGCGGCTGCCAACCATGCACGTGCATCAACGGCCCGAGCGATAGCGCGGCATCGGTCGTGCGTCCCACGAGGACGATCTGTGCGCCGGTGGCGAGCGCTTCGGCGACCGCATCCGCGCCGAGGTAGGCGTTGGCGGCGACGATCGGCCGATCGCCCAGGTCGAGGCCCTCGATCCGCGGTTGCACCCGCACCTCGTCTGCCGCCATCGTATCCAGCAGGTTGTCGCCGGTCAGCGCAGCCACCCGCAGCGCGGGCATGCCGAGTTCCCGCGCGAGGGATTGAACGCGGTGCGCCGCACCCAGCGGATTGGCCGCACCCATGTTCGTGACGATGCGAATGCCGTGTCGGACGCAGTCGCGCAGCACGAGCGGCAGATACAGATCGAGAAACGGCGAATAGCCGGCGTCGGCGTCGTCGCGGCGCAGCTTCTGGGCAATGGCGAGGGTGCGTTCGGCCAGCACTTCGTAGATCAGAAAGCGCTCGCCCTCGCAGTGCGCGAGGCTGCGCACCACCGGCACGGCGGCGTCGAAACGGTCACCGGCGAATCCGGCGCCGCATCCGATGAAGACCTTGGGCATGTGGTGAGTGCGAGGGTGGCCGAACGGCGCAACCCGTTTCTCCTGCGTTTCCACAATCATATGCTAGAGTGCCCGCACAAGAACGGACGCGATGCTCGATCGTCGCGCCGAGGGGGAGAGAATGCCTGCCGTGCACGTTGCCGACTGCATCCTGCACTACGAGCTGCTCGACACCACGTTGCCGTGGATCGAGCAACCGGAAACCATCGTCTTCCATCACGGTCTGGGTGCGAGTGCGGGAATCTGGCGGGCCTGGGCGCCGATGCTGGCCGACCGCTACCGCATGCTGAGCTTCGACATGCGCGGGCACGGTCGGTCCGCGCATCCGCCGAGCGATGCCCCGCTCAGCCTCGATCTGCTGGTGGACGATCTGTTCGCGGTGGCGGATGCCGCCGGTGTCGGACGCTTCCACCTCGTCGGCGAATCCATCGGCGGTACGCTCGCGCTGCTCGCCGCGCTGCGCACACCCGAGCGGCTGCTCACGCTCACGGTGAGCAACGGCGCGCACGTAGGCGGTTCGATCGCCAATCTCGACGACTGGAAACAGATCATCGACACGCACGGCATGCAGGGATGGTCGGCGCACATGATGCGGGCGCGTTTCTTTCCCGGCGCCCTCTCGCCCGCGATGCACGACTGGTACGAGCGCGTGCAGGCAGGCGTATCGACCGATTTCCTGCTGCGGGCCGTGCGACTGCTTGCCGGCGCCGATCTGTCGCCGCAGTTGCCGCGGCTCGACCTGCCGGTGCTGCTGCTGCATCCGGACTCGAGTCCGTTCATTCCGGTCGCGTTGATGGCGAACCTCAAATGCCTCCTCGCGCAATCGCGCTTGCACGTGTTTGCGCACAGCAGGCACGGACTGCCGTTCTCGCACGCCGACTTGTGCGCCGAGGCGCTGCGCGAGTTTCTCGACGAGTGGGACGCGCAGTAGCCAGACGAACCTTCCGACGACCTGCTGCGCAACCCCGAGGACGCGGGCATGGCGATGCGCATCCTGGTCGTGGGAGGCAATGTGTTGGGCATCGCTGCGCGAATCCTGACAGGCCGAGTCCTCGAGGCCACCGGCAGCTATTGCTGGACAGTGGCCGTCGCAGGCGCGCTGCGGATCATCGGGCGGTCATCCTGCTGACGATGACCTGGTGCCGCATCGAGCTTTCCGCTGCTGCCGGGCGGACCGAAAGACGAGTCAGAAACGGAGGAGCGGGTGTTCGACTGGTATCGCGACCTGAGCAAGCCTGAGCGCCGGACTCTCACCGCCGCCTTTGCCGGCTGGTCCGTGGATGCGTTCGACTTCACCGTGTACACCTTCCTGATCCCGACCCTGATCGCGGCGTGGAGCATGACGAAGGCGGAGGCCGGATTGATTGCCACGGCTTCCCTGATCCTGTCCGCCATCGGGGGATGGGCTGCCGGCATCCTCGCGGATCGCTTCGGCCGCGTGCGCGTGCTGCAGATCACCATCGTCTGGTTCTCGCTATTCACTTTCCTCTCCGGTTTCACCAACTCCTTCGAGCAGCTGCTGGTGACGCGCGCCCTGCAAGGGCTGGGGTTCGGTGGCGAGTGGGCAGTGGGATCGGTGCTGGTCGGCGAGATGATACGTGCCCAGCACCGCGGCAAGGCGGTCGGCACCGTCCAGAGCGGCTGGGCGGTCGGCTGGGGGCTAGCGGCACTGACCTTTGCGGTGGTCTTCTCCGTGCTCCCCGAGGACATTGCGTGGCGCGCGATGTTCTGGCTTGGCCTGCTCCCGGCGCTGCTGGTCTTCTACATCCGCCGCCATGTCAAGGATCCCGAGGTGTTTCACGCCACCCGGTCGAAGGTACGCGAGTCGGGTGGACACTTCCTCGACATCTTCAAGCCGGATCTGCTGCGCGTCACCGTGCTGGGCAGCCTGATGACCACGGGCATGATGTCCGGCTACTACGCCGTGGCCATCTGGGTGCCGACCTACCTGAAGACGGTACGCAACCTGTCGGTGCTCAACACCGGCGGCTATACCTTCATGATCATTCTGGGGTCCTTCGTCGGCTACCTCGTGGCCGCCTACCTGGCCGATCGTCTCGGCAGGCGACGCACGTTCTTCGTGTTCGCGTTCGGCACCGCCGCGGTCACCATCCTGTACACGCTGGTGCCGATCAGCGACGAGGCGATGCTGTTACTCGGATTTCCGCTCGGCTTCTTTCTGTCCGGAAACTTCAGCGGCGTCGGCGCCTTCCTCACCGAACTCTTCCCGAGTCGCGTGCGCGGTTCCGGGCAGGGCTTCGTGTATAACGTCGGCCGCGGAGTGGGGGCGTTCTCCCCGCCGCTGGTCGGGTTCCTGAGTTCGGGACCGATGCCCCTCGCCACGGCCATCGGTACCGTCACCGGACTGGCCTTCGCCACGGTGGTGCTCACCGTCTTCTTCCTGCCGGAGACGCGCGGCAAGGAACTGGCGGTGTACCACTGACGCGCGTCGCCTCGCCCGGAGCCGGGCGAATATACTTCCGCCAAGCACGGCGCCGGGGACGGGGCGCCGAATGAGGAATGGCGATGAACGGCATGACGGGATCCGAGCCCTTCGGGGTGCGGCCGCTGGCGCCGGCGCTCGGCGCCGAGATCGTGGGCGTCGATCTCGCCCGCGGGGTGGACGACGCCCTGTTTGCGGCGATCTACGCCGCGTTTCTCAAGTACCAGGTGCTGCTGTTCGGCGCGCAGGATCTGCCCCCGGGACGACAAGTCGAGTTCGGGCGGCGCTTCGGCGCGTTGCAGGTGCACGTGATGAACCAGTACCACGCCAGCGAGCACCCCGAGCTCTACCGCCTGAGCAACGTCGGGCCGGATGGCAAGCTCACCGGGCGCTATCCCGACCGGGGCACGCTCGCCTGGCACACCGACGCGTCCTGGCAGCGTACGACCGGGCACGTGACGATCCTGTATGCCGAGGTCGTGCCCGAGCAGGGCGGCGAGACCCACTTCTGCGACATGTACGGTGCGTACGAGCGCCTCAGCGACGCATGGAAAGCTCGCATCGCCGACCTGCGCGCCGTGCACAATCTGGACTTCTCCCGCACACGCCGGCATGGCGAGGAACCGATGACCGAGGCGCAGCGCAAGGCGGTGCCGCCGGTGGATCACCCCGTGGTGCGCACCCACCCCGACACCGGCCGCCGCTGCCTCTTTCTGGGCGACCATGCCGAGTACATCGTGGGCATGCCGTACGACGAAGGGCGCGCGCTGATCGAGGATTTGAATGCGATGGCGGTGCAGCCGGATCTGGTGTATGCCCATCGCTGGCAGCCGGGGCAGCTCATCCTCTGGGACAATCGCTGCCTGCTGCACCGCGCGACCGAGTACGACACGCACAGCGAGCCGCGCATCATCCGGCGCTGCACGGTGCTCGGGGAAGTGCCTCACTGAGCGCGACGGCCGACCGCGTCGAATCGGCCGAAAGGTCCTCCCTGGTCGGTGTGCACCATGCTTGCCGAAGCGTTGACGCGGCACGTCGGTTGGCCTACCGTCGAGCGGTTGCGAATGCGCGGTTCGATCGGTTTCGCAACGACAACAAGATCGGCAACAGTTCTCCAACTGGCAGCAGGCATCTCAACTTGGGAGGGTTCATGGATACGTCTTCTCCTGTGAAGTACCTGTATCACGTCGCCGCTGCGTTCGGCATGGCTGCCGCATTGGCGGCCGGTCCGGCGGCAGCGCAGCGTTCCGTCACCGACCAGATGCTGCTCAACGCCCAGAACGACGGGGCGAACTGGATCATGGCGCCGCGCGACTACTCGAGCACGCGCTACAGTCCGCTGGCCCAGATAGATGCGTCGAACGTCAAGCGCATGGTTCCGGTGTGGACATTCTCGTTCGGAACGCTGGACGCGCAGAACACCACGCCTCTGGTGCTCGACGGCGTCATGTACGTGACCTCGTCGCACGGTCGCATCTTCGCGGTCGACGCTCGATCCGGTGCGATGAAGTGGATGTACGCGCATCCCATGCCCGACGACATCGGCAAGATGCTGTGCTGTGACCTGGGCAACCGGGGGGCGGCACTGTACGGTGACAACGTCTACTACGTGACGCCCGATTCGCACGTCATCGCGCTGAACCGCGACACCGGAAAGGTCGTGTGGGATGTCGTGATCGGCGACTACAAGAAGGCCTACACCATGACGGTCGCGCCGCTCATCGTGAAGGGCAAGGTCGTGGTCGGCATGTCCGGCGCCGAGTATCCGACGCGCCTGTATATCGAGGCGCTGGATTCGGAGACCGGCCAGCAGGTCTGGCGCCGCTACACCATTCCCGCGCCGGGAGAGCCCGGCTCCGACACGTGGGGCACGACCGATCCGGACGCGTGGAAGTTCGGAGGCGGGTCTGCCTGGATCACCGGGTCCTACGATCCCACGCTCGACATCCTCTACTGGAGCACGGGCAATCCGAATCCCGACTGGGACGGACACGGCCGCGTGGGCGACAACCTGTACACCAATGCCACGCTGGCGCTCGATCCGGACGACGGCGAGATCAAGTTCTACTATCAATACACGCCCTGGGACGTATGGGATTACGACGGCGTCAATGAAACCATCCTGGCGGACATCGGCGGCGAGCGCGTGTGGCTGCACGGGGATCGCAACGGCTTCTTGTACAAGGTCGACCGGACCAACGGCAAGTTCATCTGGGGCAAGGAGATTTCCAAGGTGAACTGGATGACCGGATTCACGCCGGAGGGACGCCCGATCATCGACGAGAACATGGTGCCCACCTACGACAAGGTCGTGAAGGGCGTGTGTCCGGCGTCGGAAGGCGGCAAGTGGTGGAATCCGATGTCCTACGATCCGAATCAGAGCATCGTCGTCGTGCCGAGCCGGGAGATCTGCGCCGATCTGAAGGCCGGGAAGACCGAGCGGGTCGAAGGTCGCTACAACCTCGGCCTGGCGGAAGCCAACTGGGAAAAGGGCTACGGCCAGCTCGTCGCGTTCGACGTCAAGACCGGCGAGAAGATCTGGACGGTGAAGGCACCATCGCCCTACACCAGCGGCATTCTGACCACCGCGGGCGGGCTGACCTTTGCCGGCACGCCGGAAGGCGAGTTCAACGCGCTCGACACGCGCACCGGCAAGAAGCTGTGGTCGTATCAGACCGGCTCCGGCATCGTGGGCAGCCCGATGACCTTCTCGATCGACGGACGACAGTACGTCGCGGTGCCGTCCGGGTGGGGCGGCTGGACCGGCTGGGCGACCTGGGGCGGCAAAGGCGGGGCGCCGCACCTGAAGGACAACCGAAAGGGCGGCTACGTCACGGTCTTTGCGCTGTTCAACAAATAGATCCGATAGCGGTCGCCGGCATGCGCCGGCGTGACGGATCGCCCGCCGGCGTGCACCGCTGTGCGGGCGATGCCGTCGCCCTGGAAGGATCCGGGGCCCGGTCTGTCCACCGCGAGCCAGCCATGACGAAATCCATTCTCATCGTTCTGTCTTCCGCACTGTTTGCCGCGACCGCAGCCGGTGCCGAGGAGCTGACGAATCCCTTCGGGCTGGACGCCGCCGCGGCCGCGCACGGGCGCCGCCTGTACGACGCGCTCGGCTGCGTCGCGTGCCACGGAAACAACGCCCGCGGCGCAGTGGGGCCCGATCTGACCGACAACGAGTGGTTGCGGGCACCGTCCGACGCGATGATCTTCAACGTCATCAAGAATGGCCGCGCCGGGACGCTCATGTCGCCCTTCAAGGATAGCGCCGAGGACAGCGAAATCTGGCAGATCGTGACCTACCTGCGCGATGAGCACCGCAAGCGCAAGGAGGCCGGAGAGTTCGACTAGCGCCACCGCGGCGTGGCCTGCGACAAGTCTGCTGCATCCGAACAGCCCGCGCCATGCGTATCTGATCCACGCCGCGCGCCGCCCTTTGGCGTAGCATCGGCTGCCCGGCACGGATCTTACGCGCATGACCAAGAGCCGCATCGTCCTGCTCCTCGTTCTCGCGCTGCTGATTGCTGCGTTCTTCGCCTTCGATCTGGGGCGCTTCCTCAGCCTCGAGTTCCTCAAGGCGCAGCACGCCGCGATCGAGGACGTCTACCACACGCATCCAGTGCGCACGGCACTGGCGTTCCTCGCCGTCTACGTGGCGGTGACCGGGCTGTCGCTTCCCGGCGCGGCGATCATGACGTTGGCGGCCGGCGCGGTATTCGGGCTCGTCGCCGGGACACTCCTGGTCTCGTTCGCCTCCAGCATCGGTGCGACGCTCGCCTTCCTGGCCAGCCGGTTCCTGTTCCGCGACAGCATTCAGCGCCGATTCGGCGACAAGCTGAACACCATCAACCGCGGCATCGGGAAGGAAGGGGCGTTCTATCTCTTCACCCTGCGGCTCGTGCCGGTGTTTCCCTTTTTCGTGATCAATCTCGTCATGGGGCTGACCGCGATGAAGACGCGCACCTTCTACTGGGTGAGCCAAGTGGGCATGCTCCTCGGGACGATCGTGTACGTGAATGCCGGCATCCAGCTGGCTCGGATCCATTCGCTTCGGGACATCCTCTCGCCGGTGCTGCTGCTTTCCTTCGCCGCACTCGGCATCTTTCCCCTCCTGGCGAAGAAGATCGTGGACCACGTGCGGGCGCGCAAGGTGTATGCGGGATGGAAGCGGCCGGCGCGGTTCGACCGCAACCTGATCGTGATCGGCGCCGGCTCTGCCGGGCTGGTGTCGGCCTACATCGCCGCGGCGGTGAAGGCCAAGGTGACGCTCGTCGAGAGGCATCGCATGGGGGGCGATTGCCTGAACACCGGTTGCGTGCCGTCCAAGGCCTTGCTGCGCACGGCCAAGCTCGCCGCACAGATGCGTCGCGCGGACGAGTGGGGGATCGCACGCGCGCAGCCCGAGATCGATTTTGCCAAGGTGATGCAACGCGTGCAGCGTGTCATCCGGACCATTGCACCGCACGATTCGATCGAGCGCTATACCGGATTGGGCGTGGAGTGTATCGCGGGCAGCGCAACGATCGAGACCCCGTGGAGCGTGAGCATTCTCGGCCACGACGGCCAACGGCAGGTGTTGACCACGCGTGCAATCGTGATCGCCGCCGGCGCACGCCCGTTCGTGCCGCCGATTCCCGGCCTCGAGCAGGTCGGTTACCTGACCTCCGACACGGTGTGGAATCTGGACGCGCTGCCCCCCCGGCTGGTGGTGCTGGGCGGTGGACCGATCGGTTGCGAACTCGCCCAGGCCTTCGCACGCCTCGGCGCCCAGGTGACACAGGTGGAGATGCTGCCGCAGATCATCAGCCGCGAGGACCCGGAGATCTCGGCGATGGTCCTGCAGCGCTTGCGCGCAGAGGGCGTGCGCGTGCTCCTCGAGCACGAAGCGAAGCGGTTTCTGGTCGACGGTGGAGAAAAGGTGCTGATCGCCCAACATCAGGGCAGCGAGGTCCGGATCCCGTTCGACGAGGTGCTGGTTGCAGTCGGGCGGCTGCCGAACACAGAGGGGTACGGGCTGGAGAAGCTCGGCATCCCCGTGACCCGGCAACGCACGGTCGAGGTCGACGAGTTCATGGCCACGCGCTATCCCAACATCTACGCGTGCGGCGACGTCGCCGGCCCCTACCAGTTCACGCACACCGCCGCCCATACCGCCTGGTACGCGGCGGTGAACGCGCTGTTCGGCCGCTTCCGGCGCTTCCGCGCGGACTTCTCCGTAATCCCCTGGGCCACGTTCACCGAACCCGAAGTCGCGCGCGTCGGACTGAACGAACAGGAGGCGCGCGAGCGAGGCATTCCCTATGAGGTCACCACCTACGGCATCGACGATCTGGACCGCGCGATCGCGGATGGCGAGGCGCATGGGCTGGTCAAGGTGCTGACCGTCCCGGGCAAGGATCGCATTCTGGGCGTGGCGATCGTGGGGGAGCACGCCGCGGATCTCATCGTCGAGTATGTCTCTGCGATGAAGCACGGCATCGGACTGAACAGGATTCTGGGCACCATCCATATCTATCCGACGCTTGCCGAGGCAAACAAGTACGCGGCCGGCAACTGGAAGCGTGCGCACGCACCGCAACGGGTGTTGCGCTGGGCGCAGCGTTACCACGGATGGATGCGGGGCTGATGCGGCTGTCCATCGTCGTACCGGTGCTCGACGAGGCAGTTGGCATCCGCGCCTGCCTCGAGCGGCTCCAGCCCTTGCGCGCGCGGGGCCACGAAGTCATCGTCGCCGATGGCGGCAGCGGCGACGGCACACTGGATCTGACCCGCGATCTTGCCGACCGCGTGCTGGAGGCGCCGCGCGGCCGTGCAACGCAGATGAATGCGGGCGCCGCGCTGGCCCGCGGGGATGTGCTCGTCTTCCTGCACGCCGACACGCGCCTCGCGCACGATGCCCTGCGCCAGCTCGAGGCCACTTGGGCGGCGGGCCGGCTCCGTTGGGGGCGGTTCGACGTGTTCATCGAGGGAAGCCATGCGATGCTGAGGGTGGTGGCGTGCATGATGAACGTGCGCTCGCGCCTCACCCGCGTATGTACCGGCGACCAGTGCATCTTCGTGGCACGAGAGCTGTTCGTGCGCGTCGGCGGCTACCCCGCCATTGCACTGATGGAGGATGTGGCGCTGTCCAAGCGGTTGCGGCGCCATGCGCCCATGACCGCGCTGCCCGGACCGGTGGTGACCTCCGGCCGGCGATGGGAAAAGCACGGCGTATGGCGTACCATCGCGTTCATGTGGTGGCTGCGCCTGCGCTATTTCCTGGGCGATTCACCACGGCGCCTCAGCCGCGCCTACGACGGTGGTTCTCGGTAGTCCCCGGTCCGCTTCGTCCACGTTCGATGCATTGCAGCCGGCGTCTCGGCGCGCGGCTTGATTCTCCGCGTTGTCATGACCACGGTAAGCAGGGCGGTCGTCCAGGTGTTCGCCAAGGCCCCTCAACCAGGGCAGGTGAAGACGCGCCTGATCCCCGTGCTGGGCGCGCACAATGCCGCGGAACTGCATTGCCGCCTGGTGCGGCACACCCTCGGTACGGTCGCGATCGCCCGCGTCGGGCGTGCCGAGATCTGGACCACCCCGCCCGCGGACAGTGCTTTCTTGCAGGTGTGCAAGCGCCTGCTCGGCCTGCCCATCCTGATGCAGCCGGACGGCGACATCGGTGCGCGCATGAGCTATGCGGCGCGCGACGGGTTGAGCCGTGGCCGGATGGTGCTGCTGGTCGGCACGGACGTCCCTTCCCTGGACCCCGAGGACCTGCGCGCCGCGCAACGCGCGCTGGAGAACGGGGCCGATGCCGTCTTAGGGCCGGCCGAGGACGGGGGGTACTGGCTCATCGGCTTGCGCAGGCACGATGATTCGCTGTTCGACGGGATTCCCTGGAGCACGCCGGCCGTGCTCGAACTCACGCGTCGGCGCTTGCGGGCCCTGGGATGGCACTGGCACGAACTGCCCGCACGCTGGGACCTGGACCGTCCCGAGGACCTGGCGCGCACGGCGGCCGATCCCCGACTCGCGTCCCTCATCGCCGATCTGATGCAGCCCGCGTGAAGCGCCTGGTCCTGGTCGGCGGCGGACACAGCCACGTCGAGGTGATCCGGCGCCTGCGCATGCATCCTTCGACGGGTCTGCACGCCACGCTGGTCAGTCCGCAGCGCTTCACTGCCTACTCGGGCATGCTGCCGGGCCTGATCGCCGGCCACTACGACTATCTGGACTGTCATATCGACCTGGAAGCGCTGTGCGTCGCCGCCTGCATCGACTGGATGCCCGACGCCGTTACAGCGCTCGACCCCGCCCGGCGCGTGTTCGCCCTCGCTTCCGGGGGCAGCATCGGCTACGACCTGGCCTCCATCGACATCGGATCGGCCCCGCCACCTGGCCGTGACGACCCGGCGACCCGGTTCGACGTCCCGGTCAAGCCTACGGAGACCTTCCTCGCCTGGTGGGACGCGATGCGCGGCCGTGCCCAGCGGAGCACGCTGCGCTTTCTCACAGTCGGAGGCGGCGCGGCAGGCGTGGAAGTGACCCTTGCCATGCAGCATCGCCTGCGCAGTGAGGGCGTGCGGGCAATGTTCAGCATCGCGACGATGGATGCCTGCGTTCTCGCCAGTCATCCCGCTAAGGTGCGGCGCCATTTCGAACGGGTGCTGCGCGAGCGCAACGTCGGCGTACTCGTCGGAGCGCGGGTGACTGAAGTGGAGGACGGCGTCGCACGGCTCGATTCCGGCGCACGGATCGAGGCCGATGCTCTGGTGTGGGCGCTGGGACCCGAACCGGCGCAGTGGCCGGGTGCCGCGGGACTCGCCACCGACGCGACCGGCTTCGTGCTGGTCGATCGCCACCTGCGGTCGATCTCGCACCCGGAGCTGTTCGCTGCCGGCGATATCGCCACGTTGCGCGACCACCCCCATCCGAAGTCGGGTGTGTATGCCGTCCGGCATGGACCGCCGCTGGCGGAAAACCTCAGGCGGACGATTTCGGGCGAGCGGCTGGTGACCTATGTGCCTCAGCGCAGGGCGCTCGCGCTCATCAGTACCGGCAACCGGAGCGCCGTCGCCTCATGGGGGCCGCTCGCCGCGCACGGCGATTGGGTGTGGCGCTGGAAGGACCGGATCGACAGGCAGTTCATGGCCCGCTATCGCATCGCCGCTGCATTGGCCCGCGCCTGACGCTGCACCTGACCTCGACCCGGCGCTGGCATGCAGTGAGATGCGGGACAATGCGCAATTCCTCGCATCCGGAATCCCCGCAGATGGCTCAACCGAAACCGTTCACGCTCTGCGTTCCGCAAGCCGTCCTCGACGATCTCCAAGCGCGCCTCGCTCGCACGCGCTGGCCTGAGGTGCCGCCCATGGAGCCGTGGCGCACCGGCACCAGCGTCGACTACCTGCGCGGGTTGGTGGAGTACTGGCGCGATGGCTTCGACTGGCGCGCCCAGGAGGCGACGCTCAATGCCTTCCGGCAGTTCCGCGTACCGCTGTCCGGCATCGACCTCCACTTCATCCATGAGGAGGGAAGGGGACCCGCGCCCTTGCCGCTGCTCCTTTCGCACGGATGGCCGGGCTCGGTGTTCGAGTTCCACAAGGCGCTTCCCATGCTGACCGATCCGGCGCGATTCGGTGCGGATCCGGCGGACGCCTTCACCGTCGTTGCGCCGTCCCTTCCCGGGTACACGCTGTCGTACAGGCCGGGGCAGCCGCGCTTCGCGCTGGAGGCGATCGCCGATACCTTCGCCGCGCTGATGACCGACGTGCTGGGCTACTCGCGTTTCGGGGCGCAGGGCGGAGACTGGGGTGCGTTCGTGACCTCGCGCCTGGGATACGCGTACCCGCAGCGCGTGGTGGGCATCCACCTCAACCTGCTCGCGATACGCCGCGATCCCAAGATGCTCGAGAAGCCGACGCCGGAAGAGAAGCGCTTCCTGGAGCAGCTCGACTACTGGCTGAAAGAGGAGGTGGGCTACCAATGGATCCAGGGAACCAAGCCCACCACCCTGTCCTTCGGGTTGACCGACTCGCCGGTGGGGTTGGCGGCGTGGCTGGTGGAGAAATTCCAGCGCTGGACCGATTGCGACGGGCATCCGGAGAACGCGCTGTCACGTGACGAGATGCTGGCGGACATCACGCTCTACTGGGCGACCGGCGCGATCGGCTCATCCTTCTGGCCCTATTACGCCCGCATGCACGGCCCCTGGCCGATTCCGGAGGGTGTGGCGGTGCCGATGGGATACGCGGAATTCCCCAAGGAGATCCTGTCGCCGCCGCGCACCGTGGCCGAGCGGATGTACACCGACATCCGGCGCTGGACACGCATGGAGAAGGGGGGGCACTTCGCTGCGCTCGAGCAACCCGAGGCGCTCGTCCACGAGATCCGCGAGTTCTTCAGGCCCCTGCGCGGGCGCTGAGACGTGTGCAGCAACGACCCGAGCGGGGGCCGTGCCCGCGCCACCCGGTGGCGCTGGCCGCGGACGTACCCGGGCGGTAGCGGGTTCGGTTAAGCTTGGTCATCGGGCAGGGTCGCGTGCGCGCGCCTGCTCGCTCCAGCCAAGCAAGAGCGCGAATGGACCTTGCAGAACTCAAGGAAAGGCTGATCGCGAATTATCCGGCATTCGCGGCCATGCCGGCGTCGCTGATGGAGTTCACCCTGCGCAACGCCGCCGTGCGCAGCGTGCCCGCCGGCACCGTGATGTTCGACGAGCAGAACCCCTGCCAGGCGTTTCCGATGCTCCTCGACGGCGTGATCCGGGTGTCGAAGGTCGCCGCGAACGGGCGGGAACTGCAGCTCTACCGGGTGGTGCCGGGCGAGGCGTGCATTCTGTCCACCAGCTGCATGCTCGGCACCACGGCCTACACCGCACGCGGCGTTGCCGAAACGCCGGTGACCCTGCTTGCGCTGACCGCCCCGGTGTTCAATCGCCTGCTCAGCGAATTCGAGCCGTTTCGCCGTTACGTCTTCTCGTTGTTTTCCGAGCGCATCATCGACCTGATGCAACTGGTCGAGGCCATCGCCTTCCACCGTCTGGATCAGCGCCTCGCTTCGCTCCTCCTGGGCAAGGGCAAGGTGATCCACGTCACGCACCAGGCTCTGGCGGACGAACTGGGCAGCGTGCGCGAGATTGTCAGCCGGCTGCTGAAGAGTTTTGCCGAGCAGGGTCTCGTGTCCCTGGGGCGTGAGCAGATCGAGATCGTGGACCCCGCCCGCCTGCGCCACGTGGCAGCGCCTGCCTGATCGCCGCCGCCGGAGCCCTCGATGCCGCTTCGCAACCTTCTTCGGCGCGGCTGTGTAACCTGGGTTACTGACCTCGTCCCCGGGGAGTGAAAGAATCGCGTTGCGCACAGGGCGCATGAGACAGCCGGAGGCGGTCGAAATGAAGCGCAACGTCGGGGGAATCGACAAAGTATTACGTATCGTGGTGGGCCTGGGGCTGCTGAGCCTGCTGGCTCTGGCCGAGGGATCGGCCAAGTGGCTCGGACTGATCGGGCTGGTGCCACTGGGCACCGCCCTGCTGGGCTACTGTCCGCTATATGCCATCCTGGGGCTGAGCACCTGCCCGGCTTCCGGCAAGTCCCGCCAGGCGTGAGTGGCGTTCCCGGCCCGCTCAGCGCGCGGGTATGACGGCGATCAGCCGGCGGATGAACGGGTAGACGGCAAGCGCCGCGCTCGCCAGCTTGAGTGCGCGCCGCGGCCGGGCGACGATCAGCGCGCCCGCGGCCACGGCAGCGACGGTGAGGGCGGCGGAAAGGCGCGGTGCGAACCTGCGTCCGACCAGGCGTGACCATCCTGCACGGCGCAGATCGTGAAGTTCGAGCGTGAGCAAGGCGCGCTGTGCGTCGCTGAGCGCGACGAGCGCTTCACGACGCCGGGCCAGGTTGCGAAGCACCCCGATCACGGACGCGTCCTCATCGCCTCACGGTCGCGGCGCAGCTGCGAGAGCGTCGCTTCGAAGGGCCTGGCCTTCATGCGCAGCGTGCGCGACATCGACCACAACGTCAGGGCGCCGAGGATCATGAAGAACATCCCGGCCGCCGCCAGGCCGAGCAGCGGATGGTGCTGCCAGAGGGAGAGGACGAGCGCCGCGGCAAGCAGTCCCACACCGATCGTCATCGCCAGCAGAACGGCGCCGGCCGCGACCAGCAGCACGCCGAAGCGCAGCAGTTCCTCGCGCAACTCGGTGCCCAGCAGGTCGACGCGGGTGTGAAGCAGATCGAGCAGCGCAGCGAGCAGCTTGTGCACGCGGCCCGAGGCGGGCTGCCCCCCGTCCGCGCTTGCGGCCGTGGCGCTGGGCGCCGAGGACGTCGTCACGCCGGGTTCCCGCTCAGCGACGACCCAGCAGGAATCCGAGCAGGAAGGCAATCCCCGCGCCCACTGCAATCGCTTGCCAGGGATTCTCGTGCACATAGCGATCGGTCGCGCGGGCGCTGTCTCCGACGCGCGCCTTCATCTCGCCTCCCAGGTCTTCCAGCCGTGCCCGGGCCGTGCGTAACGACTCCTCGGCGCGCTGGCGCGCTTCAGCCACGCGCTCGCCCGTCTGGTTGGCGGTGGCCCGGACCAGTTCTTCCACGTCCGCCGCGACGACCCGAAGGTCCTCGATCAGTTTGTCCTTGTTTGCCGTATCCATGATTACCTCCCAAAACGGTATGACATTGCCGCCGTCGCGGTCGCACGCGCTGCGACCTTGTCATCGATGGTATCGTCGCACCGGGTAGACCGCAACCGCGTATCGGGAACAGTGGGATTGCGCGAGACGCAAATGGTTCAGCCATCCGGGTGTTCCGGCCTCGGCGCATCGCAGCGGTCGACAAGTCGCGGGCAGGTATGCAGCGGATTGCGCAGGCAGGCAGGCAGGATCTGGTCATTCTCGTCCACGGGCTGTGGATGCACGGCGTGGCGTGCGCCCCGCTCGCGCACCGGTTGCGTCGCGCCGGCTTTCGCGTCGCCCTGTTTTCCTATCGATCCCTGCGCTGGTCGTTGAACGACATCGGCGATCGCCTGCACGCGTATGCGCACCCGCGCGCGGCGGCGCCTGTACATTTCGTCGGCCACAGCCTGGGCGGGCTCGCGATCCTGAACATGCTCGCGCGATACCGCGCTTTCCCGGCCGGGCGCGTCGTGCTGCTCGGCAGTCCCTGCAACGATTGTGAGTCGGCGCGACAACTGGGCGCGCGCCGCGGCGGCAATCTTCTCCTGGGCCGCGCCCTGCGCGACTGGTCCCCCGCCCAGGGCGAGGCGGTGGCGCGCCAGGTCCCGATCGGCATCGTCGCCGGTACGCGCCGCATCGGCATGGGCCGGTTTTTCGTGTCCCTGGCCGGACCGAACGACGGCGTCGTGCTGGTGAGCGAGACGGCGCTGCGCGGCGCCGCCGATCGCCTCGTCCTGTCCGTGTCCCACTCCGGACTGCTGCTCTCCCGCACCGTCGCCGAGCAAACCGTGCGCTTCCTGGACGAAGGCAGGTTTGCACACGAGCTGGCCGTTCGCCCGGTATCGTCGCTGCGCTGAATCGTCCGACTCGCCGTGCTTCCGATCTCCCGACTCCTGCTGCTGCTCCTCGGCGTGCTTGCTGCCGCGAGCGGCGGATGCAGTTCCATCGGCTACTACTGGCAGGCGATGCGCGGGCAGCTGGAACTGATGCACAAGGCGCGGTCCATTGCAGACGTCATTGCCGACCCGGATACGCCGGACGAGCTCAAGGGGACGCTGTCGCAGATCCAGTCGATGCGCGACTTCGCCAGCCGCGAACTGGCGCTTCCCGACAACGGCAGCTACCGCCGCTACGCTGATCTCGGTCGTCCTTTCGTCGTGTGGAACGTCTTCGCCACCGACGAGTTCTCCACGCGTCCCAACGAATGGTGCTTCCCCGTTGCCGGCTGCGTCGGCTATCGCGGCTACTTTCGGGAAGACGACGCGCGCGCCTTCGCACGCGATCAGGCCAGACGAGGGTTCGACGTGTATGTCGGCGGCGTCCCCGCCTATTCGACCCTGGGCTGGCTGAACGATCCCGTGCTCAGTACCTTCATCCACTACCCGTCGGTGGAGGTGGCCCGGTTGATCTTCCATGAACTGTCGCACCAGGTCGTCTACGTCGAGGGCGATACCACGTTCAACGAGTCCTTCGCGGTGGCGGTCGAGAACGAGGGGGTGCGGCGCTGGGTGCGGGTGCACGGAACGGACGACATGCGGCGCGCGTTCGAGCAGGCGCAATCGCGCAAGGGCGACTTCCTGGCCCTGATCGAGCGAACGCGTGCCAGGCTCGACGCGTTGTACGGCGAAAGCGGACTGGATTCGATGCAGATGCGGCAACGCAAGGTGCAGGTGTTCGACGACATGCGCACCGAGTACGCGGCGCTGAAGCGTGCCTGGGGCGGATTCGCCGGCTACGACTGGTGGTTCGCCGAGCCCCTGAACAACGCGCAGCTGGCCTCGGTGGCGATGTACACGCAGCTGGTTGCCGGATTCGAGGCGCTGCTGCGCGACAGCGCCGGCGACATGCGGGCGTTCTACGAAGAGGTTGCCAGGCTCGCGAAGCTGCCCGAGCCGGCGCGCACCGCGCGCCTCTCGGGCGGCGATTGATCCTCTGGATTCAGTCGCCCTTGCGCAGCCGGTCCGAGGCGAGGATGCCGCGCGCGCGCTTGTTGCCGTTGCCTGCCGCGCGCTCGAGCCATTTCCGGGCGATCTCCAGATCCCTGGGCACGCCGTCACCGTGCAGGTGGAACAGCGCGAGGTTGAGTTGCG
This sequence comes from Pseudomonadota bacterium, assembly GCA_023430065.1. GTDB lineage: Bacteria > Pseudomonadota > Gammaproteobacteria > Burkholderiales > SHXO01 > SHXO01. The sequence goes on from JAEZCG010000023.1 coordinate 37,307, forward strand.
CCTGCGCGTCGCGCTGATCGGCCGCCAGGCCGAACCAGCGCATCGCCAGCTCGGCGTCGCGCGGCACGCCGATGGCCTTGTCGTGAATCGAGCCGAGGTTGTACAGCGCGTCCCGGCGCCCGTCGCGCGCCGCCATCTCCAGGTATCGGAGGGCTGCGTCATAGTCGGCCGCGATGCCGGTGCCGTAGAGGTAGACCGTGCCGAGGAACATGGCCGCCTCGGTGTCGCCGTCCTCGGCCGCGGGCCGGAGCAGGTCGACCGCCTCCTGGCCGCGCTCGTTGCCGATGGCATTGCGTGCTTGAACCACCGCCGCACTGGCGGGGGGCACGAAGCGCAGGCTGCCGAGAAAATGCTCGGCGACGTCGCCCAGGGCGGGCTGCGCGTCGGGCGCCGGGACGCGTTCGGCGAAACGCAGCGTGGCCACGATGTCCGGCCGGTCGGGCAGCACGCAACGCCGGCTCTCGACGATCAGCGTGCCGGTCCTGTCGTATCGCACGCGGCGGTCGTCGAAGCGCGCGGTGGCTCGCACGCACAGGACGCCCTTGGGGCTGGACGCTTCCTGCCGGTAATCGACCAGGGTCATCGTCGACGCCTCCGGCGGGGCGGATTCCGCACGCCGCGTCACGCGCAGCAGATCGTCGGCGCGCAGGATGTCGTCGTCGAAACGTACCGAATCGATCAGGATCGCGGCGGTGCGCCCGTCGTCGTACTTCTTGCCCAATTCAGCGGATCTGGCGTCCTTGATGAACGAGGCCCAGTCCTCTCCATCGGGCGCCTGAATGACGAAGCTCTCGAACCACCACGGGGCGCCGGGATTGAGGATGGGATTGGGCAGAGGCTCCTCGTCGCGCTTGCCCGATTGCTGTGCCAGCGCGGAGGCTGCAAAGAGGGCGGCGAACAGGGCGACGAGCGAACGTGCGCGAAGCATCATGGGGATTCCGTGCCGGGTCCTGACCGCCCATTCTATGCCCGGCCTCACGCCTTCACGCGGCGGCGAACCCGAATCCCTTGCCGGGCGCGGCATCGATCAGCGCACGCGTGTAGGCCTCGCGCGGCTGCTCGAACACCTGCGCCACCGGCCCCTGTTCGATGACCCGCCCGTGCTGCATCACCACGATGCGGTTGCAGATCTGTGCGGCGACGCGCAGGTCGTGCGTGATGAACACGATGGTCAGGTGCAGCCGCTGCTGAATCTCGTCGAGCAGGTCCAGAATCTGCGCCTGCACCGACACGTCAAGCGCGGAAACCGCCTCGTCGGCGATCAGCACCTGCGGCTCCACGGCGAGGGCGCGCGCGATGCAGATGCGCTGCCGCTGCCCGCCGGAGAACTCGTGGGGATAGCGTTGCAGGGCGTGCGTCGGCAGTCGCACCAGCTGCATCAGTTGCCGCGCCCTGTGCGTGGCGTCGGCACGCGAGATCCCGAAGTTCATCGGTCCCTCGACGATGGCGGCACCCACCGTGCGACGCGGGTTGAGCGAGCGGTAAGGATCCTGGAAGACCACCTGCACCTTGCGCCGGAACGCGCGGGCAGCGGCGCCGCGCAGGGAGGCGAGGGGTGTGCCGTCCAGTTCGATGCTTCCCTGGGTCGGTTCGATCAGATTCGCGAGCATGCGTGCGAGCGTCGATTTCCCCGACCCCGACTCGCCCACGATGCCGAGTGTTTCACCGCGCCGGATGTCGACGTCCACGTCCTTCGCCGCCACCACCTCGCGACGCCCGCTGAGCCACCCGCCGGTCGCGAACACCTTGTTCACGCCGCGTGCCCGCATGGCGAACGCGACATCCTCCGGCAGCGGCGGCTTGCGCGACACCAGTGCGGGCACCGCGTGCAGCAGCATGCGGGTGTAGTCGTGGGACGGCGCGCCGAGGACCTCGCGGGCCTTGCCGGACTCGACCAGCTCGCCCAGGCGCAGCACCGAGACGCCGTCAGCGATGTCGGCGACGACGCCGAAGTCGTGGGTGATGAACAGGACCGCGGTGCCGTTTTCGCGCTGCAGCTCGTGGATGAGCGCGAGGATCTCCGCCTGGGTGGTGACGTCGAGCGCCGTGGTCGGCTCGTCCGCGATCAGCAGCGCAGGCTTCAGGATCAGAGCCATCGCGATCATGATGCGCTGGCGCTGGCCCCCCGAGAGCTGGTGCGGATAGGCGGCGAAGATGCGCGCCGGATCCGGCAGACGCACGTGCTCCAGCATTTCCAGGACGCGCGCGCGGCGCTGCCGCGGCGCCATCGAGGTGTGCTGCGACAGCAACTCGTCGATCTGGGCGCCGCAGCGCATGACCGGATTGAGCGCGGTCATCGGTTCCTGGAAGATCATCGCCATCTTCTCGCCGCGCAGTCGCCGCAGCCGCTCGCCGCTCGCTTCGAGCACATTCTCGCCGTTGAGCCACACGCGTCCGGCGACCGCAGACAGTCCACGCGGTAGCAGTCCCATGACGGTCTGGGCGATGATCGACTTGCCCGAGCCGGATTCGCCGACCAGGCAGCGCACTTCGCCGGCCTCTACGGTGAAGCCGACGTCGCGCACGGCGAGCGGGCGATCCGCCCCTGCCGGCAGGCGTACGGACAGGCTCTCGACGACGAGGACCGGCGTGCTCATGGCCGGTCCCCCCGCTTCGAGAAGCGCGGATCGAGCGTGTCGCGCAACCCGTCGCCCAGCATGTTCACGGCGAGCACGGTGAGCGCGAGGAAGACGCCCGGGAACAGCACGTTGTGCGGATAGGTTTGGAACTGCAGCCTTCCCTCGGCCATGATGTTGCCCCAGGTGGGTACGTCCGTCGGCAGGCCCACGCCGAGAAAACTGAGGATCGCCTCGACCAGGATGGCCGAGGCGCAGATGTAGGTTCCCTGCACGATGAGCGGAGCGATCGTGTTGGGCAGGATGTGGCGCAGCATGAGCGCACCGGTGGAGGTGCCGATCGAGCGTGCCGCTTCCACGTAGGGCTCCTCGCGAATCGACAGCACCAGGGAGCGCACCAGCCGCACCACGCGCGGGATCTCGGGAATGGTGATCGCCACGATCACCGTCCAGATCGAGGCGCGCCACAGCGCCACCAGTGCGATGGCGAGCAGGATGCCGGGGATGGCCATCAATCCGTCCATGACGCGCATGACCACGCCATCGAGCCAGCGGATGGTGCCGGCGGCCAGTCCGATCAGCACGCCGAGGAACAGGCTCATGAGCGCCACGGCGACGCCCACCACGAGCGAGACGCGTCCTCCGTAGAGCACGCGGCTGTAGATGTCGCGCCCGTAGCTATCCGTGCCCAGCCAGAACGTGTGCGCGAAGGTCTCGCCCGTGAGCAGCATCACCTCTGCGCTCGCGCCGGGAAGCAGGTCGCGATTGACAGGATCGATCAAGGAGGGGTCGATGGTGCCCAGGAGCGGGGCAGCCAGGGACGCGAGCAACAGGAGCGCGAGCACACCGCCGCCGATGCGTACCGACCAGTTGTGCGCGAGACGCCTCCAGGCGGTAGGGCGGCTTGACGGAGCGGGGATGCCGCGCTCCGCGTCGAGTTCGGTGACGGCCGGATCCATGTCAATAGCGAATCCGCGGATCGAGCGCGAGGTAGGACAGATCGATGGCGAGGTTGATCAGCACGTAGAAGACGGAGAACAGCAGGATCACGCCCTGGATCGTCGGAAAATCCCGAGCCAGCACGGCATCCACGGTGAGGCGTCCCAGCCCCGGGATCGCGAACACGCTTTCGGTGACCACCACGCCGCCGATGAGCAGGGCCAGGCCGATGCCGATCACGGTGACGATGGGCACCGCGGCGTTGGCCAGGGCGTGGCGCACCAGCACCCGCCGCTCCGGCAGCCCCTTGGCGCGCGCGGTGCGCACGAAATCCTCGGTCAGCGCCTCGGAGACGGCCGCCCGTGTGACGCGCGCGATCAGCGCGATGTAGATGACCGACAGGGTGAGCGCAGGCAGGATCAGGTGGCGGATGAACGGGCCGAACCCCTCGCCCAGTCGCTTGTAGCCCTGCACCGGCAACCAGCCCAGGTGCAGCGATACCAGCCAGATCAGCAGATAGCCCAGCACGAATACCGGGATGGAGAACCCGAGCGTGGAGAATCCCATCAACGCCCGGTCGAGCCAGCCGCCGTGCCGCCACGCGGCGAGCACCCCGAGCGGAACCGCGATTGCGACCGCCAGTACGATCGTGCACGACGCAAGCGCGAGTGTCGGCTCCAGACGCTGGCTGATCAGCTCGGCAACCGACATGCGGAAGAAGAACGATTCGCCGAAATCCCCGCGCAGCACCTTGCCGAACCAGATCGTGAACTGCGTGATGAGCGGCTCGTTCAGGCCGAGGCCCTCGCGGATCTGCTCGATCTGCTCGGTCGTGGCACTGTCGCCCGCGATCACCGCGGCCGGATCGCCGGGCGTCAGGCGCAGCAGCAGGAACACGAATACGGCGACCACCAGCAGGACCGGGATGGTCGCGAGCAGACGCGCGGTGAGAAAGCGAATCAGCGCAGCGCCCCCATCTCCAGCATGGCCCCCATCGGCGTGGCGGTGGCCAGCGCCCGGTAGGCAGGGGAGGATTCGATGGCTTCCAGAAAGGCGTCGAGTGTTTCGTAGTCGGACGATGCGGCACTGAAGCTGTGCAGATGCCCGAGGTTGCCGGGATCGAACATCAGCGTGACGCCGGCATTGAAGCTCGTCGCGCCGTCGCCTTGCGCCGGGGTCACGCGCCGCATCAGGCTGAAGCGATAGCCCGTCGCACAGCCCTCCGACCACCCGCCGTAACGATAGACGAGCACGTCGGCCTGCACCGGCTGTCCGAGACGGTCTGCCTTGACTCGCCGGTACCAGTCGAACACGAGCATGATCATCGGATCTGCGGTCAGCCCTTCGACCGGCACTTGGCGCTCGAGCAGGTACTGCTCGAGCGATGACAACAGCGCGTAGGCGTCCATGCAGGCCCTCCTACTTCTCGATGTTCCAGGGCACCAGGAAGTAGCCGGTCACGAAGCCCTGGAGCGTCTTGCGCGCCGCCACCGGAAAGTTGTATTCGCCCACCGGCACGTGCGTCACGATCTGCATCGCGCGCGCCTGCACCTGGTGGGCGATGCGTTTGCGCTCGGCCGCGTCCTTGGCGCGCCCGAAGGCGGCGCGCAGCTTCTCCAGCTCCGGATCGCAGGGCCAGCCGAACCACGCATTGCCGCAGGAAGCACTCACCGCCTGCAGCGTGATCGGGTTGAGGTTGTCCACGTTGGCCCACACCGTCATGAAGGCGTTCCAGCCACCCGCGGACGGCGGATCCTTCTTGGCGCGACGCGCAAGCAGGGTCTGCCAGTCCATCGATTGCATGTCCACCTTGAATCCTGCCTGTCGCAGGAGCTGGGCAGTGACGACCGGCAGTTTCGCGATCACGGCGAGGTCGGTGGGTTGCATGAGCACGACAGGCGTGCCGTCGTAGCCCGATTCCTGGAGCATGCGCCGCGCGCGCTTGAGATCCGGTTTGGCCACGAGCTCCATGCCCACCTCGGTGGCGAACTCGGTGCCGCACGGGTAGATCGAGAAGCAGGTCCGGTACATGTCCGGCAACCCCACTTGCGCGCGCAGGATCGGCGCCTGGTTCATGGCGGCCATCGCCGCCCGCCGCACCTTGGGATTGTCGAAGGGCGGATGCAGGTGGTTCAGGCGCAGGATGGCGTTGAAGCCGAGCGGGTTGGTCTCGACGATGCGGATGTCGGGATGCTTGCGGAATGTCGGGTAAGACTCGTGCGCCGGCGCCTCGATCACGTCCACCTCGCCGGCCGCCAGCGCGTTGGCCTGCGTCTGGGGGTCCTTGATGATCACCCATTCGATGCGGTCCACCTTGGCGATCTTGCCGCCTGCCGTCCCGCTCGGCGCCTCCTTGCGCGGCTTGTAGCGCGGGTTCTTCAGGTATACGACGCGCTCGCCGGGCTTCCACTCGTCGCGCTTGAAGACGAAGGGGCCGGAGCCGGTGAAGTCTTCGATCTGCCGGTCCGCCGGTGTCCCGGCCACCCGCTTGGGCATGATGAATGGCACGTTCGAGCTGGGCTTGGCCAGCGATTCGAGCACGAGTCCGTACGGCTCCTTGAGGACCAGCCGGAAGGTTCGGGCATTGACCGCCGTGAGGCCGGATGCGAACGACATCAGCATGTCGCCCATGCTGTCGCGCTTGGCCCAGCGGTTGAGCGACGCGATCACGTCCTCGCTGGTGACCGGCTTGCCGTCGTGAAACTCGAGTCCATCGCGCAGCGTAAAGGTCCAGGTATTCCTGTCGTCGCTCACCTCGACCTTGTCGACCATCTGCGGATGGACCTTGCCCTGGGCATCCAGGCCAAACAGCGTGTCGTAGATGTGATAGCCGTGGTTGCGGGTGATGTACGCCGTGGTCCAGATCGGATCGAGGACCGTCAGGTTGGAGTGGGGGACGAGGCGCAGCACCTTGTCCCGGCTCTGACCCCAGGCCGGGGTCGCGACGGCAATGACGGCGGCGGCCAGCGCGAGCAACGCGGTGCGGATCATCGGTGTCGGGCTCATGGGCATGATGCCTTGCAGCATACCGATTCTCAGCCGAACGGGCGCAGCGGGGGTGCAGCCTTCTTCGCTGCACCCTGGCCGTTCGCCTTCTCCGGCTGACGCCGCCGCAGGGCGCGCATCTCCTCCAGTTCCCACGGCCGCACCGCCAGCACCATGCTCAACGGCCGACGATCCGTGAGCGGCAGGTGCGCCTCCGCGTGATGCTTCTCGGTGAACTCGTTGGCCACGCGGCGCAGTTTGGCCAGGAGCGCTTCCGTGGAGGCCTTGGACAGCAGGCCGTTGGTCACCAGCATCACCTCCGACGGGCCATCGAAGCTGGAGGCGAAGTACTCGCGCTGTGCCTGGGCCTTGAAGAACTGCTGGATCGGCCCGTTGGGCAGCCAGGAAAAGGCGCGCGTGACCTTGAGCTTGATGCGGTTGCCGGGCAGCAGCTCCAGCAGCTTGATCCGATCGAGCTGGATCAGCAGCGAGATGCACTCGGTCTTGCTGATGTCGTAGGTGTTGACGATCTGTTCCAGGGACAGATGGTTGAGCGCACACAACGCCACCAGCAGCAGCTTGCGGTCGGACATGATGGCGCGTTCCTGCTCCCGACTGAGCTGGGACACCTCGTCCTTGCCGCCGTCCACGGACCGCGCCAGCTCGGAGATGGAGGTCTGCGCCAGGGCGCAGATCTGCTCGAAGCGCTCGAGCGTGAACTGGCCCCCGGAGAACAGGCGCTTCACGCTCGGTTCGCTCAGCTGCAGCGCGTTGGCGACATCCGAATAGGTGATGCCGCGGGCTTTCAGCGCCCGTTTCAGCGCGTCCACCAGCGCTGCCCGTTGCTCCATGACATTCCCTCCACGGTAGAAAGTATCGCTATTTGATACCAGCGGCGGAGTGTCCCGCAACTTCTCTCGGCTGCCTTTTGGATTGAACCGCCCGGCGGCAGGATGCGACGCATCGGTGGCATGCGCACCGGTGACCCGACTCAACGAGGAGCAAGAACATGCCCGCAAACACCTTCTTCGGCACTCGTGCCCTTCCCCTTCCCGCGCCGGCGGCCGCCGCCGTCATTCGTACGGCGACCGGGCGCACTGCCGAACCGAGGCATCACGATGAACGCTAGGAGCCTGGCTGCTGCATCCATTCGCACACGGCACGAGCCCATGTTCTGGGGCAAACAGGAAGAAGTGCTGCCGCTTGCACGCGACCGCATGTTCGCCTTGCGCGATGCCCAGGGCAGTCGCGTGAAGTGTCTCAGCGGACTGCTGTGGGTGACCGAGGACCAGCGCGTGACCGACCTGGTGCTCAAGCCGGGCGAGCACTTCACCATCGCGCACCCGGGGCTGGTCCTGGTGATGGCCCTCGATGCCTCGTCGCTTCGGATCGATCACGCGCGCGGATTCGGCGCACTCGCACGCCTGCTGCGGCATCTGGGACAGCGCTGGGGGGTGGGGCGTGCGGCGCGGGACGCTTCCCACGAGGGCTGAAGGCGCCACGGGCAGGCCCGTACCCCGTGGGTGAAGTGTTCCAGTGCCCGTTGCCGGGACAGCCCCTTTGCGCCGAGCACGGAGCCGTGCGTACGGGCGGCAGTGGGGGAAGCGCTGGACAGGCAGCCGCGGCCCGCGTGGCGCCTCGCGTACGTCGGCGCTCGCCGTGGGCGCTTGCGCGCGGCGCGGCACGGCCGGCAGTTGCGCGGTACTGCGCTAGACTCGTTGTGCACATCGATCGGAGCAGAGCGCATGCTGAAGGCAAAGTCCGCCGTGGTTACCGGTTCCACCAGTGGCATCGGCCTGGGAATCGCCCGGGCGCTGGCCGCGCAGGGCGCCGATGTCATGATCAATGGTTTCGGCGAAGCCGCCGGCATCGAGGCGGTGCGTGCGCAACTGGAGCGCACTTGCGGTGTGCGTGTGCGGTACTCGGCGGCGGACATGGCCCGTCCAGGCGAGATCGCCGCAATGATCGCCGAGGCCGAACAGGCGTTCGGCCGTGTCGATATCCTGGTCAACAATGCCGGCATCCAGCACGTTGCCCCGGTCGATGAGTTCCCGATCGACCAGTGGGACGCGATCATCGCGGTGAATCTGTCCTCCGCCTTCCATGCCACGCGGGCCGTGCTGCCGGGCATGAAGCGGCGCGGCTGGGGCCGCATCCTCAACATCGCCTCGGCGCATGGTCTGGTGGCGTCGCCCTACAAGTCGGCCTACATCGCGGCGAAACACGGCATCGTGGGCTTCACCAAGACCGTCGCGCTGGAAGTCGCGCGCCAGGGCATCACCTGCAATGCGATCTGCCCTGGCTACGTGCTCACGCCCCTGGTGGAGAAGCAGATCGACGATCAGGCGCGCACGCATGGACTGCCGCGCGAGGAGGTGATCGAGAAGGTCATGCTGGAACGCCAGCCGTCCAAGCAGTTCGTGAAGGTCGAGGAGGTCGCCGCGCTCGCGGTATTCCTGTGCGGCGAGGCGGCGGCATCGATGACCGGTGCCTCGCTCCCGGTGGACGGGGGCTGGGTGGCGCAGTAGTGCAATGAACGTCATCCTCGTCAAGGCCGACGGCCCCTACTACTGCCAGGGTGACCTGGTCCTTCGACGCGCGGATGGCACCGTCGTGGCCACGGCGCACCAGCTATGGCTATGCCGCTGCGGACTGTCGCGGGCCAAGCCCTATTGCGACGGCTCGCACACGCAGGTCGAACTCCAGGCCGACCGCCTGTACGTCGACGGCAGCGAGCCGTTGTCCGGGCCCGCCGCGCTGAACGTGCGCACGCGGACCGACGGCCCGCTCAAGCTCGAGGGGCCGTGCGAAGTGCGCGCCGAAGACGGCACGCTGCTCATGCGCGGCACGGAATCGGCGCTGTGCCGCTGCGGGCAGTCCAAGCGCAAGCCATTCTGCGACGGTACGCACCGGCAGACGGGCTTCCAGGCGCCGTAGGGCTCGTGCGTCTACCACGCCTCTTCGCGGCGGCCCGCTCGTCTGGTAATGGCGACGGCATATGGGCGCAAGCACGTGGCGATGGTGCACGTTCTCGCGGAAGTCGCCATGTTGAGCTGTTGCACCGGAAAGGCGCTTTCCAGCCGCCTTCTTGTGAGTACGGACCGCGCCTCCACGTACGAAATGCGTGGTTCGAAACCGATTGAGCCGATCGATTCGGCGATCGCCGACACCGCCCTGCGGTCGTGACAGCGGAACAGCGGACCGATGTGCGCGAGCGCTTGACGCAGCTTCGGGCAGCGAGTCGGGAGATGACGCTGCGGCACATGCTCGCGCCGTGCGGGTTCGCTGCAAGCGCACAAACCCAAGCGCAGCAGCGGGCCGTAACCTTGCTGCACATCCCTGCGGTTGCTGCTTGCCGACTCCCGATGTTGCGCTGAACAACGCGCGCACGACTCCGGGAAAATTTCCCTGCTTCCGCCATCGTGCAGCGAGATCACGCCTTGAGCGCGTTCGAGAATGTGTGATACGTTGCCTCACCGTTCATCGCACTGCGCCCACGTTCAGGAATGAAGCTCTCGAACGCGTTCACCGTTGCCCTGCTCATGATCGCCTCGCACACCGGCATGGCCGAAGAAGGCGAGGCCGCCGCCGATCCCGACAACGGCAAGGCGATTTACGACCGCATGTGTGCGGGCTGCCACGGTTATCGCGGCGATGGTGGCGAGGGACACCGCGGCGGGTTCAGCCCGCACGTGCCCACGCTGGCCGACAAGACGTACATGGCCAGCGTTCCCGACGACTATCTGTTCCTCATCATCAAGAAGGGCGGCGCCTACATGGGCAAGATGGCAACCATGCCAGCCTGGGAGAAGCGATTGGATGACAAGCAGATCCGCGACATCGTCGCGCACATCCGCCGCTTCTAGCTAGCCCCGCTCTCGCAGTCGGACAGAGCCCGAAGCAATCGGGTCTGAGCAGTTGGTGAAGTTCAACTTCAACCGAGGAGGAGGAGAGCATGAAGGTCCCGATTTACGCGGCAGTACTCACGATGGCGCTCGGCGGGGCGTCCGCTGCGGCGTTCGCGCAGGATCGCGCCACGGCGGAGCCGGGTGGACCCGCGGGCAAGTGGTCCACGCGCACGCCGGTCACCCCCGATCCGAGCAAGATCAAGGTGCCGAAGGGCTACAAGGTCGGCGTGTTCGCCGCCGGGCTCGACACCATCACGTCCATCACGGTCGACAAGGACGACAACGTGTGGGTCGCGATCTCCGGCAACACGTTCGGTTTTCCCCCGGAGGGCATCGACAAGCCGCACGTGAAGATCTTCGACAAGTCCGGCAAGCTCATCAAGGACAACGTCGGACTGGGCACGTTCAAGTCGTTCGCACTGAACGAGATCGCGTTCTGCCCGGAGAACGGCCGCACCTACATCGGCGATTACAGCTACGGCATCTGGGAAATCGACGGCGTCAACGGGACGCCGAAGCTGATCATGAACGAGGTACCGATCGGGGATCACGCGCTCGGCGGCATCACCTGCCGGGACGGCTACCTCTATTACGCCGTCGGGTCGCCGACGAACTCGGGCTTCGCCGATCCGTCCATCCATGGCTGGACCGATGCGGTCGATCCCTACTGGGAGAAGCGCACGCCCGCCGGGGTACCGCCCCTTCCTCGCGATGCGCCCTGCCGGGAGATCGTGCTGACCGGTCTGAACATCCGCGACACCGAGGGCAACATGACCGGTTCTTTCCTGCCGAAGGGTACGCCCTCGAAGCCAGGGCAGGTGATCCCCGCGCAGAAGCCGTGCGGCGGCGCCGTGCACCGGGCGAAGCTGAAGGCGGACAGCAGCTACACCACCGATGACTGGGAGGTGTACGCGATGGGCCTGCGCAACTCCTCCGGCGTCGCGTTCGGGCCGAAGGGGTCGCGATTCGAGAAGGCCCTCGCGGTGAGCGACAACGGCCACAACGACAAGGGCCATCGCCGAGTCGCGAACTCCGCCGAGCGCCTGTTCATCTTCACCGAGAAGGGGCAGGACGCGGGGTTCCCGGACAAGGACGGCTACCACTTCGTGAACATCAAGCGGCATGGACCGGACGTGTATCGAGGCAACAAGTACGACCCGACGCGCCCGAATCCGCACCTTAACATCGGTGAGACGCCGTTCATCCCGACGCTGCCGCCCTACCGCTTCATCGATCACCAGATCGGTGTACGCGGTACGCCGCTGATCGTGGCGAACCCCAACCCCAACGGCTACGTCAATCCCGTCATGGAGTGGGACACGAACAATCCGATGGACGGATTGGCGTGGTCGCCTGCGGCATTCGGGGCGGGCAAGGACGTGATCTTCACTGCGGTGTTCGGGATCATCGACAACGGGCCGGAGAGCTTGCGTCCGATGTGGCCGGCGATCGTGAAGGTCGAGATGCTCGAACCGGCCGGGGTGAAGTGGTCGATCTTCGCGGAGAACCTCGAACCGGGTCCCAACGCCTACCAGAAAAAGGAAAACCGGGGCGGCTTCGAGCGCACCAATGACGTGGAGTTCAGCAACGACGGCAAGACCATGTACATCGCCGATTACGGCGAACTGCACGTGAACTACCAGATGGAGTCGCCGTTCTATACGACGCCCAAGTCGGCTGTCGTGTGGACGATCACCAAGGAGTAGGAGCAGTCGGCATTCCCGCCGGGGTCAACGCACGCTGCCCCGGCGGTTTTTCCTTCCCCCTAGCGGCCGACGACGCGCCGCGTGAGCCCGATCAAGACGGAATCATCGGCGACGTCCGCGCCGTTGACGGTAATCCGGGCGGCGTACCCATTCCCCTGCGTGCTGCGCAGTCCATGCAGCTGCACCCGCTTGTGCTGATGGATCATGCTCGAGAGCAGCGCGTTGAGGCGATCGCGTACCGCGCGCGCCGTGGCGTCGTCCGCGTCGCGCCAACCAACCCCATCGGGTACGACCCTGATCAGTTCGCCGTGAATCGCTGAACTGGAAGCCAAGGCGAACCGGCAGGATCGCGTGTCGTCGCAGCCGCGAAACGCCACCTGCGCGGCAGGCGTTGCGTCGCGTGCAGTCTCCATGTGGGCGCCATCCGCTCGCACTGCGCTCGCACACGCCAGCAGCGTCCATGCGCCCCAAAGAAGGTAAGCGGGTCGTCGAGGGTCCATGGAGAACTTATAGCAGACCCGCGAGAGGTAGCGAAGCTCGTGCCGGCTGCTGGAAGAACAATTGCGCCGGGTGAGGGGTTTCCATTCCTGTCGTGCGCCTCGGCCGGGGCAGCGGAATGCCGTTTGCTGAGGGACATGGATCGGCGTGCACACGCGCACGTCCCCATCCACGCAGGAGATCCGATGTTTGCGCACAACAAGCGATTGATGTACACGGTCCGCGTCAGCGAGACCAATCCCGTCCTCGCCAACCTGATGCTGGAGCAGTTCGGCGGTCCGCAGGGAGAACTGGCCGCTGCCATGCGCTACTTCACACAGGCGCTCGCCGAGAGCGACCCAGGACGCAAGGACATGCTGCTCGACATCGCCACCGAGGAACTGAGCCACCTCGAGGTAATCGGCAACATCGTGGTGATGCTCAACCGCGGCGCCAAGGGGCCCGTGGCGGAAGGACTGACCGAGGAGGGCGAGATGTTCCGCATGCTGAACCAGGGCGGTGACAGCCACGTGACCCAGCTGCTGTACGGAGCGGGTTCTCCGCTCACCAACTCGGGTAGCGTACCCTGGACCGCCGCGTACATCGACACCATCGGCGAGCCTACCGCCGATCTGCGCTCGAACATCGCCGCCGAGGCGCGTGCCAAGATCATCTACGAGCGCCTCATCAATGCGACGGACGATCCGGGCGTGAAGGAGGCCCTCGGCTTCCTGATGACGCGCGAGGTCGCGCACCAGAAGGCATTCGAGAAGGCGTTGTATTCGATCGAACCCAACTTCCCGCCGGGCAAGCTGCCGGGTCAGCCGCAGTTCACCGACAAGTATTACAACATGTCGCAGGGCGTCGGAGACATGCGTGGTCCCTGGAACTCCGGTGACCAATGGGAGTTCGTCACGGCACCGGAGGAGCTCTCGGCCGTGGACGGCGGCGACGGTGAACCAGAGGTCATGGTGTCCGCCGAGCAGAAGGATCTGCTCGACCAGGCGGCTGCGCGCTCGCGCTCGAACCTGGAGGTGGATCCGACGACCGGCGCGGATCTCGGGGCCGGCCCGGGCGCGGGATCGACCAAGGCGAGAGCGGGCCGCGGCAACGGATCGTCTCGGCCGCGGTCGGGGATGTAACCCGGGGAAAGAACTGGAACGGCGGCCGGCGGTTAGCGGCCGCCGTCAGGACTTCTGCAGGCTGAACGACCGTACCGCGTTCTCGAAGTCGCCGCCGTAGCGATCGAAGTAGTGCAGCCTCGGCGCCCGATAGTCGAGCCGGTACATCGCGGACTCGTCGGTGAACCCGTACACCACTTCATGGATGTCGAGGCCTCTGAGCGTACGATACGAGACCTTCAGGCGAAAGCCGTCCCGTCCGGATACGACGGTCGGCTCGTTCTCCAGAACCACCAGCGCTTGCGTCTGTTCGTCCCGTGCCTTGAGTTCGGCGATTTCGAGCTCTGCCAGTTCGGACGCGAGCATGTCCTGTCGCGCCTCCTTCTTCGTTTTCGGAAACGCCTGCTTCAATGGTCGCTTGAGGACCGCGATGGTCTGAAGCGGAAGCCCGTCGCGGCTCGCGATCAGATTCCTCTCGGGGGTGAACTGCCTGATCCATCCGACCGGTAGGTCGAGGGCGTAGGATCTGTCTGCGGCCTCTACACGAGGGGTGTCGACGCGCACCGGTTGCGCGGTACAAGCTGCGATCGACACCACGGCCAGTACAGCGAGCAGGCCTCTTTTCATTGGGGGCGTTCCTCCGATCTGGTCATGCGCAGGTAACTCTCCACGTACTTGCGGTCGACGGCATCCGGCGCCAGGGCCAGGTAGCGCTCGAACTGCCGAGCGGCCTCTTCCTTGTGCCCGGATTTGAGCAGGACCACGCCCAGAGCCCGGTAAGTGGGCGGATAGTCCGGGGCCGCCGCGGCGACCTGCCGATAGATTCCCTTCGCCCGGTCGACGTCACCCGCCTCGCCGCGTAGGCGATACCCCTCGCCAAGATAGAAACGTGCCTCCGGGGGCAGCGCGGCCTGTGTCTGCGCATCTTCCAGCATGGCAATCACCTGCTTGCCGCGGCCCATCGAGACGAGATTTGCGAGCGTGTCCAACCGCGCCTGCCGCACCACTGCCGAGTAGGCATCTCGCGAGCTACCGTCGCCGCCGGTGTGCGCGCTTCCCGACAGGCGCTTCATGTTGCCGAGCCGCTCCTGCAACTTCGGGTGTGTGGAAAAGAAGAACGGCTCCTTGATGTCCTCCAGCTCGACCTCCCGCAGCAAGTGCTCGAAGGTTCGGGGTGCTTCGCGTACGTCATAGCCAGCCTGCGCTAGCCGCAGGTAGCCGGCCTCGTCCGCCTCGGTCTCGAGCTCGCGCGAATAACCGAAGATGGAACTCACCGCCAGCAACTGCGGAAGGATCGGAATGCCGAGCATCGCGCCAACTGTCGCGACCGCGGCATTGTCCTTGACGTTGCGGGCGGACAGATATCCGTGCCGGTGGGTGAAGTGCACCCCCTCGTGTGCCATGACCGTGGCGAGCTGCGCCTCGGTCTGGAAGCGCGCAATCAAGCCGACGTTGACGTAGAGGTTGCCATCGGGAATGGCGAAGGCATTCAGATGCGGCGACTTGAGAAGTGTCACGCGCATGCGCCCTCTGAACTCCGGATACAGCCGGTCGACGACGGACTGGGCAAAGGCCGTGAGAGGCGCGTCTTCGTAGACGATGCCGCTGCGACCGATCTGTTCGGCCAAGTCCTTGGCGTGTCCCCACGCGCGACGCTCGGTTTCGTCCCCCGGAGAGGCAGCCGATCCGCTCGTGAACGGCGTCGCGCGCGGCGCCGGATAGGTCGCACTGCCGCTGAAAAGTAGAAGGCAACCCAATGCAAGCGACGCGACCGCGCGCTGTGGACGTTCGTGCATCCCGTTCACCTGTTGCTTGCCTGGGCCTTGGCGGGGGCGACGCCCGGGGCGCCCGGATAACTCGCGAACATCTTGTCGAGCATGTTCTTGACGGCCTGCTTGTCGCGCAGGCTCGCCGAGCCGCTCTGTTCGGTGTCGAACCACAACAAATTGCCGGTGCGAAGGTCGACGATTCCCACGGACAGGAATGCAATCCCACCCTGGGGAGCGATGGCCACGCCCGCCAGCGCCGCCAGCACGGTGCCCATCACCATTGCGGCCTTGCGGCCGGCGCTCGATATGTGGTCGGTGCCGATCACGACCAGCGCGGCATCCAGGCCGGTTCGATCCGCGAGATCTCTGAGACCGGGTCCTAGCGTGTAATCGAACTCCTGTCCGCGTGCACGCCACGCGGCCATCGGGGAATTGCGTGCCAGGAAGGCACTGCCCGCGACTGCTTCGTAGAGGGCCGTATGCTGGTCGAGCAGCGCCCGTTCATCGGCAGCCAGATCGGGCAGGTCCGCAAGCTGGAAGATGCCGCTGCTTTGTGTTCGCTCGGTCAAATCTTCGTGTACATGGTGCGAGGCCTCGTCGCTCCAGGCTTCGACCTTCTCCACGACGCCTCCAAGGGAGATCTCGTGAACCCTGATATCCGCGGGAAGCAGAAGAACCCTGCTGGGAAGCGGACGATCCGGCGTTCGCTCGAGGTCCACATGTGTGCCGGCCTTAGGCGCCGCACATCCTGCGGTCACGAGCAGGAGGAGAACCAGCCATGCAGTGCTGGGAAGTCTTCTCATTTTCTTTTGGTGTCCAGGTGTATCGCGCGCCCGCGCTCCTATACCACGTTAGCATAACCCCGCGCCGGTCAGCTGACTACTGCCGCAGACGGCCCACGGCATGGCGTCGGCTGGCCCAGCCGAGCGTGACGCGTATGGCGTGCGGTGCGGCGGCCCCACCTAGGGCGATGCGGGCCGAATGCGCGACAATGCGACTTATGGGACGTTTTTTTTCGCTCAAGATCGCGGTGGCTACCGCGGGGGCGGCGGCGGCGGGCGCGGTCGCCGCGTCGAACCCGGTCCTGGACGGCATCACGACACGCCACGTCGATCGGGACGCCTACGTCCAGCCGCTGCCGAGCCTGGACCGCCGCCAGCTGCAGGCCTTCCAGCGCGGTCGAAAGCACTTCGACAAGACCTGGGGTGCAGTGACCTCGCTGGATTTCGAGTGGGGCCTGGGACCGACATTCAACGCCACCAGCTGCGCGGAATGTCATGTGGCCGGCGGCCGCGGGCGCGTGCCCGTGAGCCGCGACGAACTGC
>JAEZCG010000035.1 GCA_023430065.1 Pseudomonadota bacterium
CGCTCGCCGCGATCGCGGCGATCCTTCGCCGCCTGCGTGCACTCCTTCATGAAGCGTTCGCGATCCCGCCCTTTCAGCCCCTTGTCGTTGGCCAATTGACCGCAGGTGTCCTTGCCCCGATGGCGGCCCTCTTGATCGTCGGCCGTCGCCGGCATTGCGAGAAACAGTGTCAGGCCCAGCGCCAGTATTCGCAGCATCGAATTTTCCTTGTCGGTGGTGGCAGTCGAGGTTCCAACGCATCGGGAACCTCCGGGGATGACGTGCAACTGGCAAACCGCGTGCACGCCCGGACGCACCCCCGCAAGACGGGGTTCTACTGCGCCTTCTCCCCGTAAGGCAGCGCGCCGCCGAGCTTGAGCTTGAGGCGGTCGTGGATCCACTTGTCGTCGAACCACTCGATGGGACTCACCGGCAGGCCGTGAAGCACCACTTCGAAGTGCAGATGATCGCCGCCGGCCAGTCCGCTGGCGCCGCTGCGCCCGATCGCCTGGCCGCGCGTGACCCGGTCTCCGGCCTTCACGTCGATCGCGGACAGGTGGCCGTAGAGCGTCTGCACGCCGTAGCCGTGATCGATCACCACGCAGTTGCCGTAGATGCCCAGATAGTCCGCGTACACCACGACGCCGTCGTTGGCCGCGGGCACCCTGTCGGCGCGCGTCGAGGCCATATCCAGGCCCAGGTGGTCCTGCCGGTCGACCGTCTGATCGTTGTAGACGTAGGAACGACGGTCGGCGAAGCTCGCCTTGATCGCGGTGTTCACCATCGGCAGGAACGTCTCCCGCCACAGGAACGCGGGCTGGGTGTTGGAGGCGATCTCCTGGCGGAACTCCATGTTCTTCCTGCGCAGGTCGCGGTTGATCTGCAAATAGTTGTCGAGCAGGTTGCCCTTGTCCGCGAGATCCGGCGACTGCGTCATGATCTCGGTGGTGACCTTCTGCATGAACCCGTCATCCAGCCGGATCGTGTCGGTGCGCAGCGGCTTGGGGAAGAACTTGTCGATGAAGCGCGCCTGGGCCTCGTTGCCGGCGGCATCCGACGCGACCAGCACCACGCCGCTGGCGTCGTTCATGTCGTACGGGACGGCGAACAGCGCGAAGCGGTCCTGGGGACTGCCGCCGGGCAGCGGATAGCCGGGAAAGAATCGATCGCCGGCGCGCACACCGTCGCGCGTGGCGCTCTCGCCCACCCGGTAGACCACCGCCTCGGAGCCGCCCTGCGCGACGTAAGTGAAGGTGGACATCACCTGCAGCGTGGGCGGCACCAGGCGCACCGGCAACTCCAACTGCTTCACCGCCGGCTCGCCCGACCAGAACATGCCCGCCGCCCGCTCTGCGGTGACGCGGATCGTGGCATTGCCCGGCTTCAGATCCTTGATCGCGTCCTTGCCGACGTCGAAACGCAGCTCCGACTGCGGCGTCCCGGATTGCCACACCGCCCATGCGGGTGACGGCTCCCCGGCGACCTCGGACAGCTTCTGCACGGACTCGCCCTGCACCAGCTCGACGATCACATCGCCCACGCCGCGCGTGGGTTCGGCGACCGTCACGGTGACCGGGGTCCTGCGGCCGATCATCTCCGCGGCAGGCGTGATCGCGATCTCGGGCGGCGGGCCGACACGGAAGCCGAGATAGGCAACGATGCCGAAGACGGCGACGACGAGCAGCAGCGCAATCAGCTTACGCATCCAGTGGACTCTTCGGTGGGGTTGGACAAGGCCGGCACTATAGCGAAGGCGCCCACGAGGGGAAATAGCTGCGGCGCGCGCTGTTGTGGATATGCCGACAGCTCCCCGTACCGGCAGCAGCGTCCGGGTCGTGTCGAACCGCAACACGTTCGGACAACGAATGCAGCGGTCGGACGAATGGATGCGAGAAAGGGATGCTGGTGGGCGGTAGTGGGATCGAACCACTGACTTCCACCGTGTGAAGGTGGCACTCTACCGCTGAGTTAACCGCCCAGTGCGGCCCGCGAGAAGCCCCGGCCGCGAAAGCAGGGCGCAATTATAGGGAAAACCGCCCTGCCCCCGCAACGTCGGCAGACGACCGTGGCAGGAGGGCGCGGGTCGATGGGCTAGAATCGCGCCCTTCCCCATCGAGTTCTCCCACCCCGATTTCGCCATGGTCCGCACCCGCTTTGCACCCTCCCCGACCGGCTACCTCCACCTGGGTGGCGCCCGCACCGCGCTGTTCTCCTGGGCCTACGCGCGCAAGCACGGAGGCAGGTTCATCCTGCGCATCGAGGATACCGACCGCGAACGCTCCACCCAGGCTTCCACCCAGGCGATCTTGGACGCGATGGACTGGCTGGGTCTGGACTACGACGAAGGGCCGTTCTACCAGATGCAGCGGCTGGACCGGTACCGGGAGATCGCCGAGCAGCTCATTCGGGACGGGAAGGCCTACTACTGCTACGCCAGCAAGGAAGAACTCGACGCCATGCGCGAGGCGCAACGTGCACGCGGCGACAAACCGCGCTACGACGGCCGCTGGCGCCCGGAGAACGCGCGCGATAAAACGCCCCCGGCCGGCGTGGAGCCGGTCGTCCGCTTCCGCAATCCCGATGAGGGCGAGGTGGTAATCGACGACCTCGTCAAGGGGACGGTGATCGTGGGCAATGCCGAACTGGACGATCTCGTCATCCTGCGCGCGGACGGGGTGCCGACGTACAACTTCGGAGTCGTGGTGGACGATCTCGACATGAACATCACCCACGTGATTCGCGGAGATGATCACGTCAACAACACTCCGCGCCAGATCAACATCTTCAAGGCCCTCGGCGCGTCGCTGCCGAAGTTCGCGCACGTGCCGATGATTCTCGGCGCGGACGGCGAGCGGCTCTCGAAGCGGCACGGTGCGGTGAGCGTGATGCAATACTTCGACGACGGCTACCTGCCCGAGGCGATGCTGAACTACCTGGCACGCCTGGGCTGGTCCCACGGCGACGACGAGGTGTTCTCCAAGGACCAGCTGGTGGAGTGGTTCGAACTGGACCACATCAGCAAGTCCGCCGCACGCTTCGATCCCCAGAAGCTGCTGTGGCTCAATGCGCACTACCTGAAGGCCGGCGACGACGCCCGGCTCGCCGAGCTCGTCCGTCCCTTCCTGGAAAAGGATGGATGCGATCCGGCGAACGGTCCGGCGTTGCCCTCCGTGGTCGGCCTGCTGAAGGAGCGGGTGAGCACGATCGAGGAACTGGGCGATGCCGCGGTGTACTTCTACCGCCGCCTGCACCCGAGCGCGGAGCTGCGCGCGCAGCACTATGCCGCCGAGTCGATCGCTGCGCTCGGCACGCTGGCCGACGCGCTGCAGCGCATCGACTGGAACAAGGCCGCCATCTCGGGCGCGATGAAAGCCGCCGCCGCAGCCCACCAGATCAAGATGCCGAAAGTGGCGATGCCGCTGCGCGTGATGGTGACCGGCGAGAGTCAGACCCCGTCCATCGACGCCGTCCTGGAACTGCTCGGGCGCGACGAGAGCCTGCGCCGGATTCGCGAGGAACTCGCCCAGGCCGCCTCCTGAAACAGCGGTTTACACTGGCCCGGCGGACTGGCTATAATGCGCGCCTTCTGTTGGGGGTATAGCTCAGCTGGGAGAGCGCTTGCATGGCATGCAAGAGGTCAGCGGTTCGATCCCGCTTACCTCCACCAACCGAAAGTCCCCATCGTCTAGAGGCCTAGGACATCGCCCTTTCACGGCGGTAACCGGGGTTCGAATCCCCGTGGGGACGCCAGCGCAGCAGTAAGTCCCTCACTGCGCTGGGAAAGCCTCTCTATCAAGATCTTCCCGATGCTCGACCGGTACACCACACCGGTACACTGGAGCATGGAAGACGAAACATCCCCGCCTGCAGCGTCTCTTAGCGCCTGCTGGTTCCGCTTCGAGAACCTGGATAGTGCGCTAGCCAGTCTCGGCATTGCCGTTCAGTTTTGCGATCCCCTGCTCGCTCAGGCGCACCCTGCGCATGAGGCACGAGTGCACATCGACCTCCTTCTCTGTGCGCATTCTTCCGCTTTGTCAGGTCTTCGACTGACCTCGCTTCGAAGGACGCCTGCCGAGCCCTCAATCGTTTTCGATATTCGCCGGAGCGTGGATCGTCGCAGGTAACCGCACGGTGAAGGTGCTTCCCGAATTCCCCTCGGCATTGCTCGTCACAGTCAATGTCCCGCCGTGCAGAGTTACGAGGCGCATCGCAACGTGCAGCCCGATTCCCAATCCCCCGTTCGCACCGTGCTTGTGGTCGTGCCCTTGCACGAAGAGGTCGAAGACACGAGACTGAATCTCGGCAGGAATGCCTGGACCGTCATCGCTGACGGCGATCATCACCTCTCCTCCCTCGAAGCGGGCACGCACCGCAATGTGCCCTCCTGGGGGAGTGAACTTGCAGGCGTTGGTCAGAAGGTTGGTCAATACCTGAGTAAGTCGTGTGAAGTCGCCTATGACGTCGGTAGAGGAGGCGTCCGTGGATTCAACGATCAGCTGATGTCTCTTCGCGTCGATGTTGGGACGACATGCTTCGACTGCATGCTGCAGGAGAGCCGAAACCGCCACAGGTTCCTTTTGCAACATGATGGTCCCTTGCGCGATCCGGCCGAGGTCGAGAAGATCATCTACGAGCCGAACGATGTGTACGAGCTGCCGCTCCATTCGGTCTCTGGTTTCATGAAACTCGGTCGACCCCTCCCGAACCATGCCCAGGGATGCAAGCCCCGTGCGAAGCACTCCCAGCGGGTTGCGCAACTCATGCGCGAGCGTTGCGAGGAACTCATCCTTTCGACGGTCTGCCTCCTCTAGCTCCCGAGCTTTCTCGGCCAATTGAACCTGCAGCGTCTGCTCCCGCCTCAGATGTTCCTCAGCAGTCTCACGTAGATGCCCAAGGGTTCGCCCAAGCAACACACACAGCGTTCCTGCCACGAAGTACACAAGCAGTCCCCAAGCGGCGTGCGCCGAGAGGTCGAAGGACGCAACGGGATCAAGAATGAAGTACTGCACGCCGATGCCACCACTGACAAGCGCGGCGATTGAAGGCCAGATGCCTGCATACCATCCAAGGAACCCCAGGGTGATGAAGAGGGTGATGTACGGAACGTTTCCGGAACCGACGAGAGGATCGAGGGCGATCCGCACCAAGACTGCGGCTGCCGCCGCAAGAAGTGCGACCGGAACGCGCACCAGCACTGGCTGCGATGCGGGAGACCACGCGGGCAGTTTCGAGAGCGGCATGGGGGTGCTCGGGAAGGGCAACTGGTCAGTCGCGGACGCAAGCATACCTTCACCCGAGGACTCGGGCTTGGCCGTTCTAGGTCAAACTGCGGGAAGTCGCGTTCGACCCACTCCTTGCGTGGCGCATGGGTTCCAGCACTGCGCAAGCGATCCTCAGTATCGAGCCAGAATCTCTGCTCTGGGCCAGACCATGAGATAGATCGTTGGTACATACGCGCCGCTTTCGAACAGATGTCGTCGCCTGACCGAACGTACGAACGCATCGGATTTCGGGCCCTCAGATGCGATCTTCATGAAGCGTGCGCCGTGCTTTGCAGGCTCTTCGTAGAGGTATGCCAACTTAGGGCTGATCTCACGGACTCGGGGATCGTAGTACCAGCTCGCACCAATCAGGCCTTTGCTTTCCGGCCACATCCGAAGAAGTTCAGCGACCATCCGGTAGCATCGCTGCCGCCCCTCCACATTGAACTCATCTAGCATTGCCAGGTGCACGTGATTCTCCAGAAATGGGCGAAATCCACCGTGTGAACCGAAGAACGCAAGCAATTTCGGCAGCCTTGACCAGGGCTGCGCGAATACAGCGCGGCGGGGCACCCCCGAATAGCGATAGATGAGATGCGAAACGCAGGGAATCATGCGGCCGCGTGCAATCGCCAAATCCTTGAGATAACGGTCGTCCTCCGGCGAAGCCGGGAGCGTGGCGTCCACGCACTGCCTGAGCATTCGACGGAAGACCTTCTCAATCTCATCGATGAATGCAGAGGGCAGGCTCAGAGCAGATACTGTCTGAGAATACTGTGCGATGAAGTACTGCAATAGCAATCGCAGATAATCGGCGAACCCGTTCTCGCCAATTTCTCCCCTCACACTGAACCACTTCTGCATCACTGTGGGAGGGATATAGCGATAGCCGAGCCATGGATCTGTCGCATCCAATGCTTTCGCGACCTCCTGAATCGGAGCATTCGTGCACGCCTGGCCAAGATCCTTCGTTCGTTCCCAGCACGCGCTTCTGGCGGCTTCGATGCACTCAGCGATGGAACTCCAGGAATGCGTCAATCGCTTATCCATCATTAGGAACCTAATCGTGAGAGTCTCGTCTCAGAGGCCCGATTGCTTCCCTGATCGAACGTTCAAGAACGCAATTTCCGAAAAGCCGCTCCGTCAAGCCGCCCTGCACCCTCCCGGTCCGGAACGACGTTCAATTCCACCACCATAGGTCCATGTTCGCCAATCGCGATATCCAGCCCTGCGAATCGCAGTCCTGGAAACGCCGCGAGCGCGACCTGGGCGACTTGTACGACTTCCTTCCAGTACGGGACCTCCAAGCCCTCGATGATCGCGCCGTGATCCGGGTGCGTTGGGTGGTAACGGCGCGTTGCCGCTGCCTCTTGGCCCGGGCCGAGGCTTCCGGAATTGACATCGATAGGCGCAATGAAGCCGCCGCTGGCAACATTGTCGACCCACGAGCCAGCGCGCCCGATTCGCAAATACGCAACCAGCACCTCACTGAGGGTAGGCGTCGTGCGGAGTACCCATATCCGGATGGTGTTGACGCTCGTAGGGTTCAGGCGGGCAATAACGGGATGTTGTACGAGGTATTCCTCGATCAGCCAATCGCCTCCCGCTCTGAGCTGCAGCGAGGATTCGCAGTACGCTTCTATGCTTTCGAACGTGCCCCCGCTCACGGGGCGACATCTTGGAGGATCTGTCGATGAGATCTCGATAATCTTCACGCCTTTTCCTCCGGACCCCTCCAACTCCTTGAACACGAGATGCTGGAGCTTCTTGGATTGGATAAACGCTTCTAGATCCTCTGCGCTCTTCAGAGGCATGCCATCACGGTCGAGCCCGCTGTATGCCGATAGGCGTCCCAAAAACGCAGGGGTCGGCAAGCTGAACAGTGAGAGGATCGCCTTCTCGGCAAGCTTGTTCTGAGAGAGCTTGCGATAGTCCTCCGGGTTCAGGTCTTTTAGCACCCGCTGATACTCTCGACGGGTCAAATGACTGGCTTTCTCCACCCAGCGCAACTCCTTGCGCCAAAAGCCGGCCATCTGATAGTAGCCAGGACCAACGCCACGCAGTAGAAACAGCGCAATCATCTCCGTCACTTGCCTTGCAAGGGAATGATGCCCTTCTTGCGCGCGCTTTTGAGACAACGACAGAATCGACCTAATCCTGTTCAGCATCGTTGATCACTCCTGCTCACTCGAACCAAGACCCGGGTCGAGTGCCAACGCCTGCCGGTCGCG
>JAEZCG010000070.1 GCA_023430065.1 Pseudomonadota bacterium
CCGCCGGCCAGCGGCGGCCGCTGGAGCGCTCGCTGCGCGCCCTCGAAAAGGAACTGGAGGAACTGGGGGGGCACAAGACGGCGCTTGAAAGCCGGCTCGCGCAGCCCGATATCTATGCGCCCGACCAGCGCGACGCGCTGAAGGCCGCGTTACTCGAGCAGTCGCAGGTTAACAGCAGATTAACCCAGGTCGAGGAACAGTGGCTGGAGCTTCAGACGCGGCTGGAGAGTCTGTAGAATCGCGCGCGCATCGGGCAGGCATGGAACTCGCGACCATGCTGTGGTTCTAAATCGCGGTTTTGCCTTAATTTTGCTCAAGGAGCGAACGGTTCTATGAAGCGCGTCTTCCTGTTCCTGGCCACCAACCTGGCGGTCATCGTGGTGCTGAGCATCACCGCCAGCATTCTCGGCGTCAACCGCTACCTTACCGAGAATGGCCTGAACCTCGGCGCCCTCCTGGGTTTCGCCGCGCTGTTCGGCTTCGGCGGTTCCTTCATTTCGCTGCTGATGTCCAAGTGGATCGCCAAGCGCTCCACCGGCGCGCATGTGATCGTTCAGCCATCCAACGCGGTCGAGCAGTGGCTGGTGGAAACCGTGCGGCGTCAGGCGCAGCAGGCCAAGATCGGCATGCCGGAAGTGGCCATCTACGACGCCCCGGAGATCAACGCCTTCGCCACCGGCGCCAATCGCAACAACGCGCTGGTGGCGGTGAGCACGGGTCTGCTCAACGGCATGTCGCGCGAGGAAGCCGAGGCGGTGCTCGCGCACGAGGTCAGCCACGTGGCTAACGGCGACATGGTGACGCTCACGCTGATCCAGGGCGTGGTCAACACCTTCGTGATCTTCATCGCGCGTGTGGTGGGTTACTTCGTCGACCGGGTAGTCCTCAAGAACGAGAACGGCCACGGCATCGGCTTCTTCGTGACGACGATCGTCGCGGAGATCGCGCTGGGCATCCTGGCCTCGATCATCGTGATGTGGTTCAGCCGCCAGCGCGAGTTCCGCGCCGACGCAGGCGCCGCGCAGCTCGCCAGCCGCGACAAGATGATCGCTGCCTTGCAGCGTTTGAAGGCGAACTATGAGCCGACCACCCTGCCTGAAGCGACCAAGGCCTTCGGCATCTCGGGGGCGACGAAGAGCGGGCTGGCACGCTTGTTCATGAGCCACCCGCCGCTCGATGAGCGCATCGACGCGCTGCGCAGCGGCAGTTCCGGCTCGGGCTTGCGCGTGGGCTGAACACCGCGCTGGGCGGACGAACGCCGGGAACCATCCCGGCGTTTGTTTTTGCGGGGCGCGGACCTGCTGCGGCTGGGTCGGGCTGCCGATTGTGGATTGTCCGAAGGTGGCATGGAAGGTGCCTGTCCGCCGTCCGGATGTCGCGGCTGCCCGATGTATCGTTCGGGCGCACCCCGCCGAGGTGCGGGATGAGCCGCCCAGCATTGTGCAGACGAGATCGATGCCGCCCCTTCAAGCCCCCTGTAAGCGCTCATGAGCGACGTTGTCGAGGTCAGCGAGAAGTCGCTCGCCTACCGATTCTTCCAGGACATCGCGCTCGACTTGTCGCGCCGCGAGTTGAAGTTTCCGACCTTCCTGGATGCCGCGCTGCGCGTTCGGTTGGTCGTCAGCCGGCACGACGCTGGGTCCAACGAGATTGCCCAGGCCGTGCGCGGAGAGCCGCTCCTGTCGGCGCGCGTCGTCTCGATGGCCA
The DNA here is from genome assembly GCA_023430065.1 of Pseudomonadota bacterium. GTDB lineage: Bacteria > Pseudomonadota > Gammaproteobacteria > Burkholderiales > SHXO01 > SHXO01. Next base: position 1,708 of record JAEZCG010000070.1, read on the forward strand.
ACAGCGTCGCGGTCAATCCGTCCGGCAAGCCCGTGACGGACCTGAAGAGCGCGGTCCTGATGATCGGTCACAACTCGGTGCGCAGTCTGGCCGCGTCGCTGGCGATCGCGCAGATTGCCCAGGCGAAGGCGCTGGAACCATTTGCCGACGAGTGCCGGCAGGTGTGGGAGCACAGCATGGAAGTCGGCGCGCTGGCGTTCGTGCTCGCCCGCCGCCGCGGCCGTGTCGATCCGGAGGAGGCACTTTTCGCCGGGCTGGTGCACGATCTGGGGCACTTCTACCTCTTATACCGCGCCACGCAGTTTCCCGAGATGATGGGCGGGGACCGGGAGGAACTGCACGCGCTGATCGGCGCGTGGCATCCGGGCATCGGCGCAGGACTGCTCCAGAACTTGAAGATGTCGGATCGCCTGGTGCGCGCCGTCGACGAGCACGAGGTGCGGGGCGTGCCGGTGGCCGAACCTCTGACCGAGATGCTGATGCTCGCCGACCGTTGCTCCACCAAGCACGGCATGGCGCCGCCGCCTGAGCGTAGTGACGGGGAGGGGGCGGTCGAGGGGCTGGACCAGGAGTCCGCCCGCGCGCTGCTCGACGAGGCGGGCGAGGAAGTGCGCTCGCTGCTCAGCGTGCTGCGCGGGGGGAAGCAGCCCGAGAAACGCCCGGCGGCCAGAAGCTAGCCGGCCAGGCGCGCCGGACTCAGGTGCCGAGCTTGCCGGCCAGATCCAGGAAGGAGGTCGCGGCGAAGTCGACCGGGACCGCCGGGCCGGTCTCCCCCTTCCCGGGCCCGAACTCGTCGGCGCGCGCAACGTGCGCGGTGCGCAGCCCGCAGCGTGCGGCGGCGGCCAGATCGTCGCTGTGCGCGGCCACCATCATGACTTCCGACGGCTTCAGGCCGAACGATTCGGCCGCCGTCAGGTAGACCACGGGCTTGGGCTTGTAGTCGCGGGCGATCTCCGCGCCGAGGATCGCGTCCCATCTGAAGTCGTTGCGCCGCGCCAGATCGACCATCAGGGCGATGTTCCCGTTCGAGCACGGTGCGAGCAAAAAGCGCTTGTGCAGGCGGTGCAGCCCGTCAGTTGCATCGGGCCAGGCGTCCAGGCGATGCCAGGCGAGGTTGAGGTCCTGCAGCACCGCTTCGTCGACCTGCTCCAGACCGAAGCGGGTGCGGATGCGCTCGAGCATCCGGCGATGGATGACGTCCAGGCGCGAGAACGGAAGCCGTCCCGAGCGGACCTCTTCCATGCCGGGTTGATATTCCGCGCGCCAGGCATCGGCAAACGCGATCCAGTCCAGGGAGTGTCCGAGGGGTGCGAGGATGCGCTCGGCGTCTCGCGCAACGCCGTTGCGCCAGTCCACCACTGTACCGAACACGTCGAAAATCAGCGCTTTCAGTTCCTGCATCGCGGTCTCTTTCCTCGCGGTATGCGCCTGACCCGGGAATGCGCGATTCCCGCGCCCTCCGGTGCTGCCATCGAGACAGCGCGCCAGAACTTGCTTCGGGTAGTCATAATCCTCTTTGTTCCACCGTGGAGCGCACGGGGAACGTGACGATACAGGAATCGCTGCGCGGCTGGACGCTCCCACGGGTCCGGCCACGTGGGGGAGGGCGCATGCGGCTGCAGGACAAGATCGCGTTGGTGGTGGGGGCCGGGCAGACCCCGGGAGAGGGGATCGGCAACGGGCGCGCAGCCGCCTTGCGTTTCGCCCAGGAAGGCGCACGCGTGCTGGCGCTCGATCGCAACCTCGCGTCCGCCGAGGAGACGGCTGGCATGATTGCCGCCGAAGGGGGTGAGTGCCTGCCGATGGAAGTCGACGTCACGCGTGAGGCCTCGCTGGCGGCAGCCGTTCGCTTAGCCGTGCAGCGCTGGGGACGCATCGACATCCTGCACAACAACGTCGGGGTGAGCGTCGCGGGCGGCGACCGGCCGCTCGCGGAGCTCGACGAGGCGACGTTCGACCGCCTGTGCGCCGTGAACCTGCGCGGCACCATCATGGCCTGCAAGCATGTCGTGCCGGTGATGCGCGGTCAACGCGCCGGCGCCATCGTCAACATCTCCTCGATCGCCGCCTGGGCGCGCTATCCGCTGGTCGTCTACAAGGCATCCAAGGCCGCCATGATCGCGTTCACGCAGCAGCTCGCCCTGGATAACGCCGAGTTCGGTGTGCGCGCCAACGCCATCCTGCCTGGGTTGATGAACACCCCCATGGCGATCGAGGGGCGCGTGACCAACTGGCGCAAGACGCGCGAGCAGATCATCGCCGAACGCGATGCCCAGGTTCCGCTGCGCGGTCGCATGGGAAGTGCGTGGGACGTGGCCAACGCGGCGCTGTTTCTGGCCTCGGACGAAGCGGATTTCATCACGGGCGTGGCGCTGCCGGTCGATGGCGGCGCTCTGGTCAGGATCGGCTAGTTCGGGTTGGCAATTTCGGGAGCGGAGACTGGGGTGGGCACCGACATGCAGCCACCGCGCCGCGCGGGTGCGCCTGACGTGGACCGGCCTGGTGGGCCCGTGTGACTGGGCCGCCGTTCATGCCGGGCACTTCGGGCGCAGGCGTTCGAAGTTCCACGCGTCGCGGACGATCGTGCCGATGTCGGTGCGCTGCGGCCGCCATCCGAGTTCACGCTGCGCCAGCCGGGAGTGGGCGACGAGCCGCGCAGGATCGCCCGCGCGACGGGCCGCATCGATCACCGGGAGCGTTCGGCCCGTCACCCGCTCCACGGCGCGTATCACGCTGAGAACCGAATGCCCGGAGCCATTGCCGAGATTGAATGCTGCGCTTGGGCGGCCGGCACGCAGCCATTCCAGCGCCAGCAGGTGCGCCTGGCACAAGTCGAGCACATGGACGTAGTCGCGGATGCAGGTGCCGTCGGGCGTGTCGTAGTCCCGCCCGAAGATCGATGCGTGTGGGCGACGACCGGCGGCCACCTGCAGCAACATGGGGATCAGGTGCGTCTCCGGTTCGTGGCATTCGCCGATGCGCCCCTTCGGGTCGGCACCGGCTGCATTGAAGTAGCGCAGGCATATGGAGCGCACGCCGTACGCACGCTCGTAGTCATGCAGCATGCGCTCGACCATCAGCTTCGATGCGCCGTAGGCATTGACGGGGGCATGCGGATGAGTCTCGTCGATCGGAACGTAGACGGGTTCGCCGAAGATCGCGGCGGTCGAGGAGAAGACGCAGTACCGCACGCCGGCACGCACCATCGCGTCGAGGAGGTGCACCGCGTTGCAGACGTTGTTACGGTAGTACTTGCCCGGATCGGCGACGGACTCGCGCACCTCGATGCACGATGCGAAGTGCATGACCGCGTCCACGCGGTGCGCGCTCAGTACGGCAGCCAGCGCGGTGGCATCGGCCAGGTCGGCTTTGACGAACACCCCCCCCAGGACCGCGTCGCGGCGCCCGCTCGCGAGACTGTCATACGTCACCACGTGGTGCCCTGCCTCGAGCAGGGTCAGGACCATGTGCGAACCGATGTAGCCGGCACCGCCGACGACTAGAACATTCACGACTACAGCCGATTCCTGTGAATTGCGCTCCGCGGATGCATGATCGCGCCTCTGCACCTCTTCGCCGGCCCACTGCTACCCGCGCGACTGACGGGTCAGCATCAGCATGGGCAGTGCCTACTTCCCGCTCGGCAGCGCTGTGGTCCCGCAATTCGCCATGAGAGAATGCCGGCTCGCGGAACAGGGAGAGAAACATGGCAAGAGCCATCGTGATGCGGGCGCCGGGCGGGCCGGAGGTGCTGAAGGTGGAGGAGGTGGCCGTTGGTGACCCGGGTGCCGGCCAGGCTCGGCTGCGGCAGACCGCGGTCGGCGTGAACTTCCACGACATCTACGTGCGCAGCGGGCTATACAAGACGCTCCAGCTTCCCGGCATCCTGGGCCTCGAGGCAGTCGGTGTGGTCGAGGCGGTCGGCCCCGGCGTGAACCGGGTCGCCGTGGGCGATCGCGTCGGCTACGTCACGCGTGCGTACGGCAGCTATGCTGCGGGACGCCTGATCGATGCGGAGATGCTGATCAAGCTTCCCGCCGGCATCGACGATCGCACCGCTGCCGCCACACTGCTGCGCGGACTCACCGCCCGGATGCTCGTGCACGACGTGCACCGCGTGCAGCCGGGCATGACAGTGCTGGTGCACGCCGCGGCCGGGGGCGTCGGTCGCCTGCTCGCGCAGTGGACGCATCACCTGGGCGCCACAGTGATCGGCACGGTGGGCAGCGAGGACAAGGCACGCATCGCGCGCGAGTGCGGGTGCGACCACGTCATCCTGTACCGCAGCGAGAACTTCGTCGATCGCGTGCAGGCCATCACCGGTGGGCGAGGGGTGGATGTCGCCTACGATGCGGTGGGCAAGGACACTTTCATGGGTTCGATGACCTGCCTGGCGCGGCTCGGCCACATGGTCAACTACGGCCAGGCATCGGGCCCGGTTCCGCCCATCGAGTTGTCGCTGCTGTTCCAGAAGTCGAACTCGGTGACGCGCCCTGCGGTGTTCCACTATCTGCAGGACCAGCCGCGTCGCGACGAAATGACCGCTTCGCTGTTCGATGCACTCTCGAAAGGCGTGCTGACGCCCGGCACCATCCACGAGTACCGCTTCGAGGATGTCGGACAGGCGCAACTGGACATGGAGGAGCGCAGGACGGCGGGGGCGGTGATCCTCTCCGTGTAATCCGAAGCGAAGCGTGCCCGAGCGCCGCACATCCGATTGGTGGATCCCTGATCTTTTGGATTTACCAGGCTGACCTCCTCTAAGCTCGGCCGATCGCCGATCGGTAGGAGATGACCGCACGGTGAGCCATGGCGATAAGCCGACTACACGCTAGCGCGGCACTCTCTATTCCTCACTTCCTCTTCGTTGTGTCCCCAGGCGCGGGAGACTTGGAGCCTCCCAGCGGCGCCGGAGGTTTCGGCTGCTTGGGTTTCTTATGCTCTCGGTTACTGCGTGGTTGCCCCTTAGGCATCTCGGTACTCCTGTTCCGTAGGGCTAGTGCGAAGCGTCAGGATGCGATGCCTTCGCGCCGAAGTTGCGCGTAGTTAACCGCATCTGCCAGCCGTTCATACCGGTATCCCTGGAGATGAAAGGCATTGCCGGAGAATGTGATGCCGAACTCGGCCATGATTCGGCTGCGCTCTGCCTTCACGTCTGATTCCGTACGCTCGGATACTCGCTGTGCGATCGACTCTTCCGAAATTTTTTGATTGGACATGGTCCCTCCGTACTGAGAACTGGAGGCCGGCGACAAGCGCCATTGCACCTTGCTGACAGTATGCGCCCGCCGCGCGCGCACTCCTAATCATTACTTTGTCATGCTGTGTGTGGTTGGGTGACGCCATCTCGAACAGCGCTCGGCGACATTAGGGCGCTCGACGAGGCACTGGCGGATGGGGTCGCCTGGCACGGACGTTCTCAGCCTGCTCTCTCATTCGTGAACCGAGGCAGTTCACGGATGATCGGGCAGTAACTCCGGGCGGCGAACGAGTGCACGCGTACGTCCGAAGGGCGTTCGTACAAAGAGACGTTCGCGTCGCAGTCCAATGCGAGGTCCTAGCAGCACCCGTAGCGCTGTGACCTAATGGTTTTCGCGAA